>NZ_JDWI01000021.1:0-106904 GCF_012932765.1 Rhizobium sp. 57MFTsu3.2 | reverse complement strand
GAGCGGATGCCGAACAGGTAGCCAATGAACAGCGCCTTGAACATCAAGGTCGGATCGAGCGGCGGGCGGCCGTTGTCGGCGCAATAAAGCCCCGCAACACGATCATGGATGAAGGAAAAGTCGATCACCGCGTCGATCTTGCGCAGCAGGTGATCCTTCGGCACCAGACTGTCGAGCGTCACCATCTCAAGAGCCGTCTGGGTGGGGGCAGGTTTCTTCAACATGTCCCAATGAATCACAAACCCCCAGACGGTGCCAGGGGTTTGTCAGCAATCTGAAGGCGCCTCTCGGCGCCTTTTCTTCGTTTTAGGGTTCGCCAGGTCAGGCGGCCGGCAGCCGCGACAGCGGAATAGCGTCTTCGCGCTCGCCGCCGCGCTCCATGGCCATTTCGTCTGCCAACTGACGGATATGCGTGAAGTCGGTAGGTCCCTCGAAAACGGCGCCGCCGAGCCGGATGCCGATCGTCATCGGCGATCCCTCGGCCGAGAATGAGGCTTCCGCAACGCGCCGGCGGATGCGGGTGCCGACGTCCTGGGCGTTTTCGATGGTCGCGCCCGGGAGGAAAACCCCGAGCTCGTTGGTGGCGAGGCGCGCAACCAGGTCGCCCTTTCGCACGGACGACTGAATGATCGCGGCGAGCGACTGCATGACGGTGTCCGCCCATTGCGGGCCATAGCGCCTGCTGATCTCGTCGAGCGTATTGATGACGACGGCGATCATCACGCCGCCGGCGTCGGTGGCGATTCGCTTGCGCCGGTCGATGTAGTGTTCGACGGCCGCGGCAAAGGCTGTCCCGTTCAGTGTTTTGGTTACGGCATCGTGGCGCGCAGTATAGTTAATCGTTTCTTGTAGTTTTTTGAGGTCGCCAACTTTGAGCTGCAAGATCAATAGCAGCGGAAATGCAACAAGAAGTGAAATTAAGCCTGCGCCGACAAATCCCACCAAAAATGGTCGATCCGGTACGAGAAGGTTTAAGATAAGTAAAACGCCGACGGATCCAGCCACGTAGCAGACAGCACCAAGGGTTGCGATCCGAAGAGCTGAAACGATTGTGGCGGAAGAGTAACGCTGGCTAAAATTCATCGCGGGTCATGTCCGTTTGAAAGTAATGCCAGATAAACAGGTTCGGGCAAAGCCCCCGTTAAAAAATCCTGTAAAATTCTCGCTTTAGGCAGTTGTCCACTGGGATTAACTGTCTTGGCAGGAATGTCGGAAGCTGCGATTGGAATGTGGAAAGATGGGTGTTACTTCTTTGCCAAAGAAAATCTTTGGTATACGGGTACGCCGAGTGAATCTTTGATGTTGAGGGGCATCGAACTTGTTTAAGAGCAAAAGAATTTTTGCAGCATTGTCTGCGACGGTTGCTTTGAGTTTTTCGTTTTATGCTGATGCCAATGCAATGTCTCTGCAGCAGGCCATCGAAAAGACGATGAAAACGAACCCGCAGATCTTGCAGGCTGCGAAGGATAGAGAAGCTATCGAGTTTGAACTACGTCAAGCGCGCGGTTTATACTTGCCATCCGTAGATTTGGAGAGCGGGATCGGGCGCCGTCGCTTGTCGAACGAAAGTTCCGGTTCGCTGAGAGATGACCATGACTATCTGTCGCCGGGCGATGTTGGTCTGACGATCTCGCAGACACTTTATGATGGCGGCAGCCGCCGCGCCCAGGTCGAACAGCAGGCTTCGCGCGTCGATGGCGCGTCCTTTCGGGTTCTCGAACGGTCTGAGTCGCTCGCACTCGAAGTGACGCAGGACTATCTGGAATACATGCTCCAGAACCAGATCGTTGCTGCCGCCAAGCAGAACGTTGCGTTCCATACGCAGATGGTCGGCGACATCGACGAGAGCATCAAGGGCGGTGCGCTCACGGACGCTGACCGCCTTCAGGGCAGCGAACGTCTGCAGGCCGCCAAGGCCCGGCTGCGCGAAGCGCTCGAAGAGCTTGAGCAGACGAAAATCCGCTTCCTTCAGGTCGTCGGCGAGCCAATCACCAATGCGCAGACGCCGCCGTCCGTTGGCAAGTACGTCCCGAAGACGCTGAACGACGCGGTCTTCGTCGCCGCCAAGAACAGCCCGCGCATCTATTCGGCCAATGCCGACGTCGATGCGGCCGATGCCGGGGTTCGTGGTGCGCGCGCCAACTACCTGCCGAAGGTCAATCTCGAAGGCTCGGCCCGCGTCGGCAACGACATCGATGGCGACGAAGGCAACACCAACGACTATCAGGTCCGTGTCGTTGCCCGCTGGAACCTCTATCGCGGCGGCATCGACGTTGCGCGCGAGCAGGAGCAGATCCGTCGTGCCGGCGAGCAGCGCTACAATCTCGCCCAGGTTCAGCGCGAGGTCTCGGAGTCGGTCCGTTCCGCCTGGAACGAGCGCGTCAGCCGCGGCGAGCTGTCCGGCATCCTCAACAAGCAGGCCTCGATCAACAACCAGCTCGTCGGTTCCTACCGCGAGCAGTTCAAGGTTGGCCAGCGCTCGCTGCTCGATGTGCTCGATGCGCAGAACACGAAGTTCAACACTCAGGTTCTCGCTGATACCGCGCGCGTTGCGTCGCAGTTTGCCGAGTACAAGATCCTGGCGGCGTCGGGCAATCTGCTTCAGACGATGAAGCTGAAGCCGGTCGATCAGTCCAAACCTTATGCGCGGGAAGAGTTTGTGGTCCCCGCGGGCGTCGCGAATCCTGGATATGTCGAGCTTGATTCACATCAGAAGGCCGGTATGCCCCTGGACCTTCTAGCGCCAATTCGACAGCAATAGTCGACGTGGCCATGGAACAATGCTGAACGTAGCGCTCGGGACCTCCAGCAGCACACCGCTGCAGACATTCAAAGCCGCATTCAAATCCGTGGCTGCGTTCTATGGCCGACCAAGCTCCGACACGGTCCTCTTCTCCGGTCTCCCGGATGAGGTGACCGAGTCGCTTGAGATCGACGATGTCGAGCGCATGGCTGAGCGCATCGGCCTGCAGGTGATCAAGCATCAGGAGCGCGAGTGCCGCCAGAGCAATTTCGATTGCCCGGCGATCGTCGCGTTTGCCGACGGCAGCGTGTTGCCGCTGCTCGAGGTCGCCGAGGACGGCTCCTATGTCACTGATATCGTTCCGATTGCCGGCAACGCGATCCGTCTGACGCGGGAAGAATTCCTGGCGCTGAAGCCGCAACTGGCCTTTGCCTTTACGCTTTACTATCAGAACGCCTCGGAAGAGGCGCTGGTCGGCAATGCCGTCGAGATCGAGAAGCGGCACTGGCTGGCAACGACGCTTGCGCCTTACTGGCGCACCTATGTCCGCGTCATGGTCGCGGCACTCTTCATCAACCTGATCGCGCTCGGCTCGCCGCTGTTCACGATGAACGTCTATGACCGGGTGCTGCCGAACAAGGCGATCCCGACGCTCTGGGTTCTGGCCGCGGGTATCTCGCTTGCCTATGTCTTCGATTTCCTGCTGAAGACCGCTCGCTCGTCGCTGATCGACTATGCCGGACGCAAGGCGGATCTGCGCCTGTCGCAGCTGCTGTTCGACAAGGTGCTGAATTCGACGCTCGCCTCGCGGCCGATGTCGACGGGCGAATATGCCAACCGCGTGACGCAGTATGAATTCGTTCGCGAGTTCTTCACGTCGAACACGATCGGCGTCCTGATCGACAGCCTGTTCGTCTTCATCTTCCTCGGCGTCATTTATCTGATTTCCGGCTGGCTCGTCGTGATCCCGGCGGTCGCCTTCGTCCTGTCGGTCGCGATCGGCTTGTGGGCGCAGGCCGCGATCGGCAAGCGCATGGCGACGGCCGCCAACGAGGCGTCGCGTCGCCAGTCTCTGCTGGTGGAAACGATCTCGACGATCGAAACGCTGAAGAGCCTGCGCGCCGAAGCCACTATGCTGCGCCGCTGGCAGGAACTGACAAAGTATTCGAGCCGCACCAGCGAGGATATCAAGCACATCTCGACGAACGCCATCAACATGACGATGTTCATCCAGCAGATGGTGAGCGTCCTGATCGTGATTGCCGGCACCTACGAGTTTTCCGAAGGCCGCATTGCCATGGGCGCGATCGTCGCGACGGTCATGCTGGCAAGCCGCGCCGGCGCGCCGCTCGGCCAGATCGCCATGACGCTGGCGCGGTTCCGTCAGGCGACCATGTCGCTTCGCATTCTCGACAAGATCATGGAGCAGCCCGACGACCGTCCGTCCACGGTCGGCTTCGTCAATCGCGAGATCACCCGCGGCGCTTTCAGCTTCCAGGATGTGTCTTTCCAGTATCCGGGATCGGACTATCCCGTCATCAACAAGCTGTCCTTTACCGTGAAGCCCGGCGAGCGCGTCGGCATCATCGGCCGCATCGGCTCGGGCAAGACGACGCTCGGCCGCTTGCTCGACGGACTCTTTTGCCCTTCGGGTGGTCGCGTGCTGATCGATGGCGTCGATATCCGCCAGTACCACATGGCCGAGGTTCGCTCGGCGGTCGCCGTGGCCGGCCAGTCGTCCGATCTCTTCTCGGGAACGGTGAAGGAAAACCTGCTGATCGGACGCGCCGATGCGACCGACGAGGAGCTGCTCGAGGTCGCCCGCATGACCGGTGTCGACGAGTTCGTCGGCAATCATCCTCGCGGCTTCGACATGCCCGTCGGCGAACGCGGCACCAACCTGTCGAGCGGCCAGAAGCAGGCGCTGACGATTGCGCGCCTGTTGCTGACGAAACCGAAGATCGTGTTTCTCGACGAGCCTTCGGGCGCCATGGATCTGGCGACCGAGCGCAATCTGATCGCGCGCCTGTCGAAGGCTATCAGCCGTGACACGACGCTGTTGATCGCCACCCACCGCTACAGCATGCTTGAACTCGTCGATCGCCTGATCGTCATCGATAAAGGACGCATCATCGCCGACGGTCCGAAGGGTGCGGTCATCGAGGCCATGCAGCGTAAACCAGCAGGGGCGCAGTCATGAGCCTCAGCAATCGTCACGACAATCCTCCGCTTCTCGCCCGCGGCATTCTGGCATTGGTGGCGCTCGTCATTGCGAGCTTCGTCGCCTGGGCGGCTATTGCCGACATCAACGAGATCGCCCGCGGCGAGGGCAAGGTCATTCCGGTCTCGAAGACGCAGATCATCCAGTCGTCGGAGCCCGGGGTCGTCCAGCAGATCGCCGTCGTCCTCGGTCAGGTCGTCCGCAAAGGTCAGCTACTCGTCCAGCTCGACAATACAACGACGACCTCCACCCTTGGCGAATCCGTTGCCAAGGCGCGTGCGCTCGGTGCCAAGGTTGCGCGCCTGAAGCTCGAGGAAGCTGGTCAATACGATACGCCGTTCATTTGCCCGGAAGAGATCCTGGCCGTCGCGAACGATGTGTGCGCAAACGAGGAGCAGCTTTTCGCTGCCGATCGCGCCAGCTACCAGAACAAGCTTGGCGTCTTGCAGGAGCGCGTGCGCCAGCGCGAGAACGAGCTCAGCGAAGCCCACGCCAACATCGATCGCCTGCAGCAGAATATCGAAGGTGCCCAGCGCCAGTACGACCTAATTTTCCCGCTGGCACAGAAGAAGCTGGTGGCGCAGACGGAAGTGCTGAAGACCGAGCGGGATCTCACCGACCAGAAGGGCCAGCTCAAGGTTTACCAGGAAAGCATCGACCGCCTGCAGGCTGCCGTGCAGGAAGCCAAGCTGCAGCTCGGCGATCTTGCCCTCGAACTGCGTCAGCAGGCGCTGACGGACAAGGCGCAGGCGCTGGCCGAGCTTTCGGTCGTCGACGAGACCATCCGCGGCGCGTCCGACCGCGTCAAGCGCACCGACATCCGCTCGCCTGTCGACGGCATCGTCAACACGCTCGAGGTCAACACCATCGGCGCCTATGTCGATCCGGGCCGTGTCATCGCCGGCATCGTTCCGACCGCTGACACGCTGCTGGTCGAAGCCAAGATCTCGCCGCGCGATGTCGCCTTCGTGCGCCGCGGCCAGCCTGCCGTCGTCAAGGTCACCGCCTACGACTTCTCGATCTTCGGCGGCCTTGAGGGCGTCGTCGAGAATATCTCCGCAGACAGTCTCGTGGAGAAGGAAAAGGGCGAGACCTACTATCTGGTACAGGTCAAGACCGACAAGTCCGCGCTGGAGCGCAACGGCAAGTCCTATCCGATCATCCCCGGCATGGTTGCCTCGGTCGAGATCATGACCGGCAACAAGACCGTGCTGAGCTACCTGATGAAGCCGATCAACAAGGCGCGCAGCGAAGCGCTGACGGAGCGATAGGATGCTGATCGTCAAGCCAGGCAGCAACGCACTCACCGAACTCGAGCCGATCGAGGAGCCTTTGCCGGCCATCGGCGCCGAGGAGATCGAGCCGCGCTTCCGTGCGGTCGTCGGTCGAGGCGGCGAGCGCCGCGGTATCCGCCTCGAGCGGATCTACTGGGATGGCCTCGGGCGCATGTCGTCGGCCGGCAAGATGAGCACGGCCGACCTCGTGCACTATACGGCCTCGCAGATGCCGGAGTCCGGCAACCTGGCCTCGCTGCTGCGTGTGCTCAGCTTCAAGTGGGCGCTGCGGAGGCTGGATACCGTCGAGGACGCCTCGTCCATGGCAAACGTCAATGCCATCATCCAGGCGTCGCCGTCGCCGACGATCCTGCTGACACAGGAAAAAAAGATCCAGCTCTTCAACGATCCCTTCCTGACCATGCTGCGCCAGCGTCTTCCGCTTGGTGATGCGGCGCAGTTGACGAAGAGCTTGCGCTTCTCGATCGACACGCAGATCGATGAGGCGATCGCCACGCTCTATCGCAACAGGGGCAAGACGCTGAACACCGGCTTCACCATAGCCGTCGGCTCGGCCTCGATGAAGGGCCAGATCAATCTGGCTTTGGCGCCAACGCATGAGAAGCCGATGCTGATCGGCTATGTCTCTCGTTACTGACCAGAAAATCCCAGACATGAAAAAAGCGGCCGAGATTCAGCCGCTTATTCTGCATCTTGCCGGCGATTTTCAGAACGTCGTGCCTTCGCCTGGAGCGACCTTTTCGAGTGGCAATGCCGAGGCAACCTGCTTGGCGCCGGTGCGTGTTCCGTGCAGGTAGCCCTTGCCGTCCGCGATCGAGTAGAGTGGCACATAGTCGGGCAGCTTGGTATCCGGCAGAACCTCGTCACGCATGTTGTCGAGAATGAAGCGGTTGCCGTTCACCGCAACAGAAAGCACGGCGTGGTAGAAATGGCGCTTCTGATCGAACAGGACAATGACGGACATGTCCTTGAGCTCGACGCCTTCGGCGTGCAGCGCGGCCATCTTCAGGATCGCGAAGTCCTCGCAATCGCCCTGCTGGCGCGAGAGCGTTTCGGCGGGCGTCGCCCAGTAGTCGGCCACCTTGTAGGTGTCGATGTCGCGGCTGTAGCGGATCGTGTGATTGATCGTGATGTTGACCGCGTTCAGCTTGTCGCGGATCGAGGACTGCGACGTCTTGCTGAAGGCAACTTTGATCGCGGTCGCGGCCCCGGAGCACTTGCCTGCGCTGCAGTCAATTGCGGTTCCATCCGTCATTTCCGACAGGGACGGTTCGAGCTTCTTCAGGGCAGCCAGTCGTTTGAAAGGAATGGCAACCGTCCCGAAAGCGGCGCCACCTGCCGGCGCGGCGATCGCCGGACGCGCAACCGGTTGGGCTGGAGCGACGCTCTCGTTCACCCAGCCGGCCGGCTCGGGCTGTAGCGAGCGCGTCAGCGCGGCAACGTCGATGGTGCCGATGCTTTTCGTCGCAAGGCTGAGGAGGTTGGCGACGCCGCCGAGCGTCAGGGCGCGGGCCGTTTCAGCCGCCAGGTCAACGGAGTAGATCCCGCCTGACATTTGCGAAGACGGCAATACGGATGCCGCCGAAATATTCGGTGCAAATGCGGCTGAAAATGCAGACAAAGTAAAAGCAGCGATATTGCTTGTTTTTATACTGCGCTTCATCGATGGTTGTCTCTCGTTGGCTGCGAGAAACGTACAAAACATCTATAAAAATCAGGTATTTAAGCGTGGATAAGGTTGGTATAAATTATCTCTTCAAAAGAACATAAAAGTTTAGTGTGCCCGTAAACCAAGTTTGGGCGAAGGGTTTGCTTTCCGGTGTTGCCTGTGCAGATATGAAATCCTGTCAAAGGGCCGGAAAAGGCCGCGATTGCGAGTGGTGGGGGAACAGGTGACAGTGCAGTCAATCGAGCCGGTGCAAGGCTCGCATGGTTTACGCTCGACACGGCAAGTGTCGCCTTCGGAAGGCGCCGGTCCCCTCAAACTCATCAAATTCGTTCTCGCAATGTCGATCGTCGTCGCCTGCGGTGCGCTCATGGGCTGCCAGTCCGACGTCGATGGCATCGCCAAGAATGTGAAAACCAACGATATCAAGGCACCTTCGAGCGAGGTCGAGGAAAGCTTCGGAGAAACGGGAGCGGAGATCACGCTGCTGCTGCCCAAGGGCGCGACCGGCATCTATGAGGGTGCTGCGCGTGACGTGCGCGACGGTGCCGGCCTCGGCGTCGGCGAACTCGGCGGCAACCAGGTCTTCGTGAAGGTTGTCGACGTGGCCTCCGGCGCTCCAGCCGCCGCGACCGCGGTCAGCGAGGCGAGGGCGCGCGGTTCCGTTCTCCTCGTGAGCTACGCATTGCCTGCCGTCACCTCGGCTATCGCTGCGGTGCCGGCTGACCAGCGGCCGGCTTTGCTCAATCTGGGCGCCCCTGTGCCGCCAACATCGGGCAATGTCTACAACTTCGTTTCCGATGAAATCGACAGCGCCATTGAAGGCGTGCAGGTAGCCGCCGCCAGCGGCCACAAGAAGGTGCTGGTTTTCGCCCAAAACGACTTTCCCGCTGCTGACGAGGCCCGGTTGGCAAGCGCCATCCACGCCGGCGGCGGCACGTATCTCGGCCTTGCCCGCTACGATCTGACGGACGCTGCCGCCGCTGATGCGGTCAAGAGGGCGGGCGCCAATCTGCAGAATGCCGATACCGTGCTCGTTCTCGGGAAAACGGTGATCACCACGACCATCGCCGGCGCCGTGAAGGCCAGCGGCAAGACGAACGTCACCTTCGTCGGCACAAGCGCCTGGCCGCCGCAAACGTATACGGATCCCTCGGTGGCAGGCACGGTGATTGCCATGGTCGAGCCCGAAGGCGCGACGATGATCGCCGAGCGCTACCAGCGGCACTACAAGCGCGCACTCTCCACCGACGCGGCTTACAGCTACGATGCTGTTGCCGTTGCCTCGGGCATTGTCCGGACAAAGGGACCGGAGGGAATGAACGCACAGAACCTGACCAGCAAGGTCGGCTTCCGCGGCGTGACCGGTCTCTTCCGGATGACGCCGGCGGGTACCGTGGAGCGCAAGATGAGCCTTTATTCCCTTAACGGCGGCAAGCTCAGCCTGCTCGGCGCCACGCCGGCCTCGTTCTGATAACCCACACACTTGGACATCGGACCGTATGGGTCCGCCTTCACCAAGCGCCGTGCTAGGCGCTTAGAGACCCGGCCGGCAGGTGCTTCGCCCGGCAAACGGAAGGGTAGTTGCCGCGCCGCCATTGTCTCCTGCTAATCAGGAGTCAGGGCACGAATTCACGTCAAACGGCCAGGCAGCATTCCTTTTGCTCTCACTTGGCGGCCTTGTCGGTGCCAAGTAGGTAGCCTCCGTCCCAGTGATAGATCTGCTTGTCGTCGACCGTGACCTTGACGACCGCCTGGAATCCGGCGAGCGTCCCGCTGCCGGCATGAAACGCACAGGTTCCCTGCATCGGGCTGGCGGTGTCGTAGGTGACGCAGTACCCCACCGCCGTATCTCCGTTTCCTACGGCAATAACCGTCGTGCTACTGCCGAAAAGGGGACTGCCGGTCACCGGCCCATAGTACAAGATCTTGGTGCCCGCCGGGATCGCCGCGAGGTTCGATTCCGTAATCGTGCAGAAGCTCGGCGCCTCGCCGGTGTACTGGCTGCACTCCTTGGAGATCTTCAGCGGTTGCATAGCCGGTGCGGCGGCCGCCACGGAAGCTAGTGCCAGGATGGCGCCAGCCGACAGGATCAACAGTCTGCTCATTGCCTAGTCCTCGCTATCTCCTCTCCTCGCAATTCGCTGCTTGGGCTAGGGTTGCCATGCCTCGCCGCCGGCTCGCCAAAGTCCGGACCCTAAGGCCGTGCAGCCGCAAAGAAGGGCTCCGGACTCTCCACTTCGATCAGCCGCCGGCGCTCGATCTGCCAGAACCGGTTGCCGATGGCGCGCACGAAGCTGCGGTCGTGGGAAACAACAAGGCAGCTCGCCTGGTGGGCCATGAGTTCGCCCTCCAGCGCTTCCTGCCCGTCGATATCGAGGTGGTTGGTCGGCTCGTCGAGCAGATAGAAGTTCGGCTCCGCCAGCCGCAAAACCAGCATGCCGAGCCGTGCCTTCTGCCCGCCCGACAGCCGCCCGACCGGACGCGACTGCATGTCGATGGTCATGCCGGCCCCCGCGAGCAGCGCCCGCGCTCGCTGGTCGCCAACGTCGAAGCGGCGGATGATCGTCTCCATCGGCGTATCGCCGTCCTTCAAGTCGGCCAGCGCCTGGTCACGATAGCCGAGCACCAGCGAAGGGGTGGCCTTGATGCCATCCTGCGCCGTCTCCGCGTTGCCGATTGCCTTTCGAAGCATCGCGATCAGCCGCGATTTGCCGGCGCCGTTCTCCCCGAGCAATACGATCCGGTCACCCTGGCAGATGAACTGCTTGCCGGTCCGGTAGAGCGTCGTGCCTTCAGGGGTACGGACCTCCGCGTCGTCGAGTGTCACAAGCACCTTGGCATGCGTGCCGCGGTTGGCGAGCTTGATCGCACCGGCCGATCGCTCGAGATGGGCGGGCTTGGCCGCATCCTCGAGCTTGTCGGCGCGTTGCTTCAGCTGCTTTGTCTTGACAACCAGCAGGTCGCTGCCGGAGTTGATGCCGATATTGTTGAGTTTCGCCGCCTGCTTGCGCAATTGCTCGGCCGTCTTCATGTCGCGTTCGTAGCGTCTCCTGTCGGCCGCATCCGCCTCATCAAGCGCTGCCCGCGCCCGGCTGTAGGGCAGGGAGAAGACCTGCGACTGCTCCGGCCGCAGGAACAGCGTACGATTGGTGACGGCATCGAGGAAGGCACGGTCGTGGCTGGAGATGATCACAGGCACATCGCGGGGCAGCGCGTTCAACCAATCCTCAAGCGCCGCGATCTTGCCGAGATCGAGGTGGTTGGTCGGCTCGTCGAGCAGCAGCGCGTCCGGCTCCATCACCCAGGTGCGCGCCAGCATCGCCAGCCGCTGCCAGCCGCCGCTGAGCTGCCTGACCGGGCGGCTGCGCAAGGCTTCGGGCACGTCCAGCGAATCCAGCACGATGTCCACGCGCCAGCTTTCGTTCGCCTGCTGATCGGCAGGCAGCGCCTGCAGGACAGCATCGTGGAACGGCACGTCAAGCAGCTTGGCCGGCACGTCCTGTTCGACATAGCCGATCGTCAGCCCGCGCGAGCGCGTGATGTCGCCGTGGGTTGCCTCGAGCTCTCCTGAAATGCAGCGGAGCAGTGTGGACTTGCCGCGGCCGTTGGCGGCGACGAGCCCCAGACGGTCGCCGGCATTGATGACGAGGTCAAGCTTGGCAAAAAGCGGTGCGCTGAGGGTGACGCCGAGATTGCGGATATTGATAAGGGTCATGATCTTGCTCTGGTCTTGCCGAGCGATCACACGGGCGAGGGCATGCAGCCTTCATCGCGTGCGTGTGCTTCGAGCTCGGTGGATGAGTATTGCAGACGGGCGAATGCCCAAACTGCTGCCACGAAGGGCAGACCAGGGAAGAGAGTTTGTGAGAAACGGTCTCTGGTCAGCCCTGCAAACGCATTTGCAGGGCGTTGACGGGGCCACGTTGCCGGTTGAACCGGAAATAGAAATTTTGCACGCGACCCTCCTTTCTCTTTGAGTGCATAGGAGAAATAGCATTGCGGACCCAGGAATGCAACCGAAGCGCTTGTGCTGCGCGGTCGCGCTCCCGAACTTGCATTGGGCAGCGTGGTTGCTGTAAGCGGCTCGACAGGTATTCTTAAATTTCCAGGAGAGACGCCATGGCAGGCGGTGACGACGATTACGTTTATGATGAAGTGACGGGCGAATGGCGTCCGGCTTCGGAAATGGCTGCCGCGGCCGCGCAGGCCGCTGAGGTCCGGGATGCTGCCGGAAACGTCCTCAAGGACGGCGATTCCGTCACCCTCATCAAGGATCTGAAGGTGAAGGGCGCCAATCAGACCCTAAAGCAGGGCACGGTCATCCGCTCGATCCGGCTGACGGATAACCCGGAAGAGATCGACTGCCGCCACGACACCATCAAGGGCCTTGTCTTGCGCACGGAGTTCGTCCGCAAGCGTTGAGCGCGTGACGGGCAGAAGATTTCGCGGGGCGGAACGAGGGCGATAACCCCCTTCCGCTCAGCGCTTCAAACTTCCGAGGATGCCGCGCACCAGGGCCCGGCCGACCTGTGTCGCCACCGTACGGGCCACGCTCTTCATCGCCGCTTCCACGACCGTTTCGCGCTGGTAGCCGGAGGAGCGGGCGCGGCCCTGGCTCTTGGCCTGCGGTTCGGTCTCATCATCGCCGAAGCCCGGCAGTGTCCAGCGGCCCGAGGCGCTGCCCTCGGTCGGCTCGGTCGGCTGCACCTGCTTGGCTGCATCGGAGTCGGATGCCTTCTTGGCGCGCGCCGCCAGAATCTCGAAGGCGGATTCACGATCGAGATCTTCGTCGTAGACCCCGAGCACCGGGCTCTTATCCATGACCTGCTGGCGCTCCGGATCGGTCAACGGGCCGACGCGTCCGGACGGCGGGCGGATCAGCGTCCGCTCGACGATCGAGGGTGAGCCCTTCGCCTCCAGTGTCGACACCAGCGCTTCGCCAGTGCCGAGCGTAGTGATGACGGTGGCGCAGTCGAAGGCAGGGTTGGGACGGAAGGTGTCCGCCGCTGTCCTCACAGCCTTCTGCTCGCGCGGCGAATAGGCGCGCAGCGCATGTTGCACCCGGTTGCCGAGCTGAGCGAGCACGGTTTCCGGCACATCGAGCGGGTTCTGCGTCACGAAATAGACGCCGACCCCCTTCGAGCGGATAAGACGCACGACCTGTTCGACGCGCTCGATCAGTACCTTCGGCGCGTCGTTGAAGAGCAGATGCGCCTCGTCGAAAAAGAAGACGAGGTTCGGCTTCTCGGGATCGCCGACTTCCGGCAGTTCCTCGAAGAGCTCGGACAGCAGCCACAGCAGGAAAGTCGCATAGAGCCGCGGGTTCATCATCAACTTGTCGGCGGCGAGCACGGAAATCTGGCCATAGCCGCGGTTGTTGGTCCGCATGATGTCGGTGATCTTGAGCGCGGGTTCGCCGAAGAAGTGCTCGGCACCCTGCTGTTCCAGCACAAGGAGACCACGCTGGATCGAGGCGACCGACGCCTTCGAGATCAGACCGAACTGGCTGGAAAGCTCGGTTGCGTTCTCCGCCATGTAATTCAGCAGCGAGGAAAAGTCCTTGAGGTCGAGCAGAGGGAGGCCGCCCTGGTCGGCGAGCTTGAAGGCGATGTTGATGACGCCTTCCTGCGGCTCGGAGGCATCCATCAGCCGCGCGAGGAGCAGCGGCCCCATTTCGGCAATGGTGGTGCGGACGCGATGGCCCTTCTCGCCGAAGAGGTCCCAGAAGATGACCGGGAACTGGTCGAACTCGTAATCGTCGAAGCCGATCTGCTCGGCGCGCTTGGTGAGAAAATCCTTCGGTTCGCCCTTGGCGGCGATACCGGAAAGATCACCCTTGATGTCGGAGCAGAAGACGGGCACGCCGGCCCTCGAGAAGCCCTCGGCCAGCACCTGCAGCGTTACCGTCTTGCCGGTGCCGGTTGCGCCCGTTACCAGGCCGTGGCGGTTTCCGAATTTCAGGTCGAGATATTCCGGCTTGTTGATGCTGTCATCCGAATTGCGGCTGACGCCGACGAAAATCTTGCCATCCTCGAGCATTTCGAAAATTCTCCCTGCGGCTGTCGGCGCCGATTGCGTCAAAATGCGGAGCGTCGTTTCCGCATGGTCATTGTAATATCGCTTCCCTGTTATAAGCAGGGAGCCCGGTGCGGACAACTGTCTGCATTAAAAGGAAAAGTAGGATAAAGCGGGCTTTTGCGGCCGGCGGCTTGAGTTGCCCGGAAAGTTCGACTAACGTTGACGTTAACGTCAAAAATAGGAGGCTGACAATGAATGAAATCGTAGACCAGATCGCCGCGCGTGTGGGCATCACTCCGGAACTGGCCGAAAAGGCGGTGGGCATGATGCTCGGCTTCCTGCAGCGCGAGGCGGCAGACGGTCCGGTCGCCAAGATGATCGAAGCCATTCCGGGCGCTTCCGACCTCGTTGCCAAGTACAACGGCGAAGGCGCGAACGGCGGCGGGATCCTCGGCAGCATCATGGGCGCGCTCGGCGGCGGCGGCATTATGGCGCTCGGCCAGCAGCTGATGTCGGAAGGCCTCGGCATGGGCGAGATCACCACGCTCGCCAAGGAAACCATCGCGATTGCCGAGCAGCACGCCGGCAAGGAAGTCGTGGACGAGGTTGTCGGCTCGGTTCCGGGCCTCAGCCAGTTCGTCTAAGCGGCAAAACGAGACTTTTGGCGGGCGGGCTTGTTCCCGCCCGTTCGCTTTTGTTACGGCGTGACGCCAAGCAAGGCCAGCCAAGCTTGCGACTGGTCGCCGGCAGCCTTGCGTCCGGCATCGTCAAGCACACGGGGGCCGCAATAACGGTCGATGTTGGTTCGGTCGGTGTCGTTGATCTCTGGGTTGTGCGATGCCGCAATAACCTGACGCCAGGCACAGCCAAGGACGGGCTCGACAACGATGCCCTCGTTGCAGCCGGTGCTCAGGCAGAAAGAAATTTTCCTCTGACTTTCGATGCGACCGGCGATGGCATCCGCGTAAAGGCCGGTCCAATCAGCACGGATCTGTTCGCAGCGCTCGGCAGCGTCGCTTTGCTGGCAACCGATCTTCGGAATATAGCTGTCCGCGGGTGGCCAGTCGGCAACCTCGGCGAGGCTGACGCATCCACAGGCAAGAAGAACGGCTGCAATCAACTGCGACATCGGGCCTCTTAACCGGGAAGAGAATCACTGGAGACAAGCTACAGCTTCTCTTGCGTGTTAGGGAGGCACTTCTGAAGCGTCATGGCATCAAAGCCGCAAGGCAGCCGGTTTAATGCTTGCTCTTCGTTTCTCTTGCCAGCTTAAGGATGACGTCGTCGGCAGCGTCGGCCAGAGCCATCGCGATTTCGGCTGCCTTCCATCCCCTTTTCTCGCCATTGCGAATGAGCTCGAAAAGGAGGGGTTCGAACTCCGACCTGCAGGTTTCCATACGCTGATCGGAAATCGAACGATTCTTAGCCAATTGACTATCTACCATGTCAATACCCCAAAACCCTCGAGATAGATTTAGCAAGGCGGCGAGAGAGCGCAAGTAAATATATTAATCGAGCTTTAACAATTTCGACTAATATATACTTTATTCGCCAAATGCTAGAAAAATACAAGAAGGGCCCGTCGGGGTTGGACGAGCCCCGCCTTCTTTGTCGCACAGAAAAAGCAACGCGGTCAGCCGGAGAATCTTCGCTATACTAGGCGAAAGGGTCAACACATCCATATTTTGTATAGCACACCATAAATGTGTTGCGATGGGTCTCGTCCATACGAGATGGTACAATATCTATGCTCGCCATGCGCGAGCTGCCGGGAAATTCTATTCGGTTTTACTTTAGTTAAGCGTGTATTTCCGGACTTTACTTTGGATCGTGGTTGCGGGTGGCTGCGCCCAGTTCATGCCACTCCCGGCCATCGCGGCGGATCAGTTCGTCGGCGCAGGATGGACCACTGCTTCCAGGCGCGTACGGCTCCGGCGTTTCGCTGCTTTTCGCCCATATATCCAGGAAGGGTTGCACCGTCGCCCAACCGGCCTCGATGCCGTCGGCGCGCTGGAACAGCGTCTGGTCACCGGTGAAAAGATCGTAGAGCAGCGACTCGTACCCGGTCATCTTGCCGATGTCGAACTCGTCGGCATAGCGGAAGTCGAGCGAGACCGGGACGGTGTCGACAGATAGGCCGGGCGACTTGATGGAGATCTCGACGCTCAGCCCTTCGTCGGGCTGGACCTGGATGACCATCTTGTTCGGCGGCAGGTGACGGTTGACATCCGTTTTCCGAAACTGCGCGAAGGGCACCTGCTGGAAGGTGATGACGACTTCCGTATCGCGCGCCTTCAGCGCCTTGCCGGTCCTGAGATAGAAGGGCACGCCGGCCCAACGCCAGGAATCGACGTAGAGCTTCATCGCGACGAAGGTTTCGGTATTGCTGTCGGGCGAGACGTCCTTGGTTTCCCGGAACGCGGTAATGTCGTTTCCGTCGAGCTTGCCTGATGTGTAGGCGCCGCGGACGGCATGTGCTTCGGCTTCCTCCGGCGTATAGATGCGCAACGCGCTCAGCGCCTTGCTCTTTTCCGTACGGATCGCTTCGGCGCCAAATCCGTTCGGGGCCTCCATCGCGATCATCGCCAGCAGTTGGAACAGATGATTGGGGATCATATCGCGCATTGCGCCGGTCGCGTCGTAGAATTTGCCGCGCGTGCCGACGTCGACTGTTTCGGCGGCGCTGATCTGCACGTGGTCGATATAGTTGTTGTTCCAGAGCGCCTCGATCATCATGTTGGCAAAGCGGGCGGTCAGAATATTCTGTACCGTCTCCTTCCCCAGGAAGTGGTCGAGGCGGTAGACCTGGCTCTCGGAGACATTGGCGAGGATGCGGGCGTTCAGCGCGCGGGCCGAGGCGAGGTCGGTGCCGAAAGGCTTCTCGATGGCAATCCGCCGGAAGCATCCGTCAGTCTCGCTGGTGAGTCCGTGCTGGGCCAGCTTTTCGACCAGCGGGCCGAAGAACTGCGGCGGTACTGCGAAGTAGAAGGCCGCGTTACAGTTGGTCAGGTGCTTCTTGATCTCGACGAATATGCCATCTTGCGTGAAATCGCCTGAAATATAGGAGATACGCTGCCGCAGACCCCGCCAGGCGTCGTCGGTCTCCGGGCGGATCGGGTCGCTCAATCCGGCTAGGAAGCTGTCCAGCCTCGCAACCAGTGAGGCGTCGTCGCCAGCTTCTATGCCGACGCCGAGGATCTTCAGATCGTCGCCGACCAATCCACTTCGCGTCAGATTGATGATCGCCGGTATCAGCAGGCGCCGCGTCAGGTCGCCGGTCGCGCCGAAGATGACGAGTGTGGCTGACGGAATGGGGGCGGCGTCCATGAAGGTTTCCTCGCTGTTTCCATCGACTATACTGCGCGCTTGTGCGGCGGCAAGCAGGATGCCGCCTGAGCATTGCACGGCAATGTCACCAGAATCGGTCCTACCCGTCGACCGGCCAATGGGATCCGGTCGATCTGCCAGGCGTGTCAGCCCTTTACCGCCACCATGAAGATCCGAGGGAAGCGCAACAACACGCGCCCGTCCGACATCTTCGGGTAGGCCTTTTCAACGCGGCCGAGATAGTCCGCCAGGAACGCCTCGCGATGCTTTTCGCCTGCGTGATCGAGATAGGGCCGCAGGCCCGTTCCTTTGACCCATTCGACGATTGCCGCGGCGTCAGCCATTGGATGGTTGTAGGCTGTATGCCAGATGTCGACGCGGGCGGCCTTGCCGATGAACCGGCTGTAATAGGTGGAGGGCGGCGGCAGGGTTTTGCGGCGAACGCTCCGCGCCTCGAACGCTGCTTTCCACGGGCCGGCATGCGCTGTCTCCTCCATCAGCAGATGCGTCGGCTCGGCCAGATTATCGGGCATTTGCACCGCCAGCACGCCGCCCGGCGCAAGTCCGTCCATCAAGCGATCGAAAATGTCGAGGTGCTCAGGCAGCCACTGGAAGACGGCATTCGCAAAGAGGAGGTCCGCCGGTTCGCTCGGCTGCCAGGTGGCAAGGTCGGCCTCGACAAAGGGCGTGCCGGGCATGCGCTTGCGAGCCGCTTCCAGCATGTTCAGATCGCTGTCCAGGCCGGAAACGCCTTTGGCACCGAAACGCTCGACAATCAGCTCCGTTGAATTGCCCGGCCCGCAGCCGAGGTCCACGGCGTGGCGGACGTGTTCAAGCGGCACCTGCGCCAACAGATCCCGCGCCGGGCGTGTGCGTTCATCCTCGAATTTGACATACTGGCTGGCAGACCATGCCATGACCATCTCCCTTACAAATTAGCTTCCAGGGTGCGCGCTCGCATCGCGCCTACGTCGCGACCGGTCGGCGTCGAGCTCAAATACAGTCGACGAACGGCGGCGAACGCAAGAGGCCACGTACGAAATCGCCCATATCGTCTTTGTATGACAGTATTTATTAAGGGAGCAGGTGAGGCTCGCCCGAGCTATAGTCTCGGGCGGAGACCAAAAGGACTCAGGCCGCCAATATGGTGATCCCATGGGCGTTGGCTGCGGCATTCATGCGGTCCCGCGTTTCCGCTGACGGCGCCGCCTTCGGCGGTTCCTGCGAGCCAGCTGCCTCCAGAAATTCCACCATGTCGCTGTCGACGATAGCCGAGAAGATGGCGGCCTGATGGCCGGGATTGGAGTAGGCGTGCGGCTGGTTCGCCTCGATGCGGACGATGTCGCCGGTCGTCGCCTCGAACTCGTCGATGCCGTTCTCCGTCGCGCGGCGAATCGTCAGCCGACCCTCGATGATCCTGAAGACTTCGGGA
Organism: Rhizobium sp. 57MFTsu3.2; assembly: GCF_012932765.1. NCBI lineage: Bacteria > Pseudomonadati > Pseudomonadota > Alphaproteobacteria > Hyphomicrobiales > Rhizobiaceae > Rhizobium > Rhizobium sp. 57MFTsu3.2. The sequence continues at coordinate 88,199 of NZ_JDWI01000021.1, read as the reverse complement.
CTGGCGTGGCGGTGCAGCGGCGTCCGGCTGCCCGCCGGCACGGTAATGTCGAAGATGTTGAGCCAGGCTCCTTGCAGACGAGCCCGTCGCTCGATCCGATCGCCCAGCACGAAAAACACCCTCGCGCTCACCTGGGCAGGCGCCTTTGCAAATGAGTTGGACATCATGTCTCGCTTTTCTTTTTCTTGGCGGCGAGCCCGTTAGACCTTTCCAAGGTCAATGGCAACTGGCTCCAAGTCCGTCGTGGTTGGCGTTTTCAGCGTCGGCCGGCATATGGGCAATGATCCTGTCGGCATCAAGACGGTGCGGCGTATCGCCCCTTTGCGGCTCTCTTCGTCCGAGAGCCGCCGCATGTCCAGCACAGCTGGCGGAATATCAGCGACGAGCCGGGCCAGATGTTCGGGACCGTCACACCTGGAGGCTGCGAGCAGCTGTTCATCGACATCGAAGCACTCAATGCCGATACGCCCGAGAAAATTGCAGTGATCGAGGCGCGCCTGGGGATCATCAACGATGTCACGCTGGCCCTCAATTTGGCGAGCGTGAAGCAAGGACAGGTTACCGGCACCGCATTGGCGCCTACCGTTTAAGGCTGCAGCACTCTCCTGGCCCTCGCTCTGCGCCGCCAGAATGCGTTTGGCGACTTCCCCCAAAGCCTTTGCATTGTCCTTGGCGATGGACGCCGCGATGGCCTGCAGCGCTGCAATATGAATCGCAACCACAGTAACGCTACAAACTGCAGCACTCGTTTTGATTGAAGTCGGTTGCGGTCGAGCCGTCAGAACTGCGTGATGACACTGATCCCGACTCCTTCGGCCTGATCCAGCGTCATCAAGCCCGGGATCGCCTCTTGAAGCGTGATGCGCCGGCCGATTAGCTTCTGTGGCGCGATCTTGCCTGACGTCAGCATCGACAGCATCGCATCGTAGCGCCAGGCCTGCATGCCGTGGCTGCCGTAGATCTCCAGCTCGTGGCCGATCACCTGCGCCATCGGGATCTGCGGTGTCGCATATTCGCCGACCATGAGGCCGACCTGCACATGCCGCCCGCGCCGGCGCAGGTTCTTGATCGAGTTGAAGCAGGTGACGGGGTGGCCGAGCGCGTCGATCGAGACATGCGCGCCACCCTTGGTGATCTCGCGAACCGCTTGCGCCACATCGGCGACGCTCTTCGCATTGATCGTGGCCACCGCGCCGCAGTCGCGCGCGAAGGCGAGCTTCTCGTCGGAGAGATCGATACCGATGGCGTTGGCACCAAGCGCCGTTGCGATCATGATCGCCGATAGGCCGACGCCCCCGCAGCCGTGAACGGCGATCCATTCGCCGGGACCGGTGCGCGCCTGGTCGGCAACGGCGCGAAACGACGTCGCAAAGCGGCAGCCGAGGCTTGCCGCCGTCGCATCGTCGATGCTGTCGGGAAGGTGCACGAGGTTGGTGTCGGCATAATCGATCGCCACGTATTCCGCAAACGAACCCCAATGCGTGAAGCCGGGCTGGAACTGGTTCGGGCAGACCTGCTGGTTGCCGGAATGGCATTCGCCGCAATGGCCGCAGCCGGACACGAAGGGTACGGTCACGCGGTCGCCGACCTTGAAGCGCACCACGCCCTTGCCCGTTGCGACGACCTTGCCGGCCAGTTCATGGCCCGGCACATGCGGCAGCTTGATATCAGGATCATGGCCCATCCAGCCGTGCCAGTCGCTGCGGCAGAGCCCGGACGCGCCGACGGCAATGACCACACCATCCTCGCTGGGCGTCGGATCGGGTAGGGCGCGAATTTCGGGAGCCTTCTCAAAGGCGTCGTAGAACATGGCTTTCATCGATTTTACTCCCTATCAGCCGCAGCGATTCCGACGAATGATGCCACGCCGTCGGTGTCGCATCCAATCGCGCCATCCATGATTTTCCGTGATATACCCATCGATGGCGTGCAAGGGATCGCGCACGAATATTACGCCCTGGAAAGCCTCGTCGCCATTTTCTTGCGTAGGGTTCCAGGCCGCGGATTTCCGCTTGACCGGCTCTTCGCGCGGGGATTTTGCTCTTCGGACTTTTCAAGGAGAATGCCCATGGCCGTCGACACATCGCCCCGTTCAACCACCTGGACCTACGTCGAGGGAGAGTGGCTCACCGGCAATCCGCCGCTGATCGGGCCGACCTCGCATGCCATGTGGCTGGCCTCGACGGTCTTCGATGGGGCGCGTTGGTTCGACGGCATCGCGCCGGATCTCGACCGGCATTGCCAGCGCGTCAATCGCTCGGCGATCAACATGGGCCTGAAGCCCGTCAAGACCGCTGAGGAGATCGAGGCGCTTGCCTGGGAAGGCATCAAGAGGTTCGACGGCAAGACGCCTGTTTACATCAAGCCGATGTATTGGGGCGAGCATGGTTCGGCCGGCAGCGTCGTCACGGTCGACGGTGAATCCACCCGCTTCGCGCTTTGCCTGTTCGAAGCCCCGCTTGGCAACAATGCGCCGAATTCGCTGACCGTCTCGCCATACCGCCGCCCGTCGCCGGAAACGGCGATGACGGATGCCAAGGCCGGCTCGCTCTATCCGAACAGCGGCCGCGCCATTGCCGAGGCCAAAAGCCGTGGTTTCGACAATGCGCTGATGCGCGACATGAACGGCAACGTTGCGGAAACGGCGTCCTCCAACATCTTCATGGTCAAGGACGGCATCGTCTCGACGCCGATCGCCAACCGCACCTTCCTTGCCGGCATCACCCGCGCCCGCGTCATCGGCCTGCTGCGCAAGGCGGGCTTCGAGGTTCGCGAAGTGACGCTCTCGGTCGAGGATTTCATGAACGCCGACGAGATCTTCACGACGGGCAATTACTCCAAGGTCGTTGGCGTCAACCGCCTCGATGGCCGCGACTTCCAGCAAGGGCCGGTCACGCGCAAGGCGCTCGAACTTTATATGGATTGGGCCTTCGGCCGCAGCGAAAGCGACAGCTAAGTCTGTTGCCTCGGATCTGAATACAATGGCCGCGCTTGCCGCGGCCATTCGCTCGGCTGTAGGGAGGAGAGCCGACATCTCTTTGTTCGAACGACCGAGAAGCCCGCGTCATGATCGTGCGCCCCCGTCCCAGCCTGCTTAAACTCTTCTTCATTCTCCGCGGCTCGATCATCAAGCAGGTTTTTCCGCAGATCCTGCTGACCGGCTTCCTGTCCTCGCTCGTGGTTCTCGTTCACAGCGTCTGGCCGGGTGTTCTGCCGGTCTTCAGCGGCGCGCCTTTCGCGCTTCTCGGCATCGCGATCTCCATCTTCCTCGGCTTCCGCAACAACGCCTGCTATGACCGCTGGTGGGAGGCGCGCAAGCAGTGGGGACAGATGATCTTCTCGGCGCGTCACTTCGCGCGGCAGACGCTGATCCTCGAAACGGCGCATGGCGAGGCCGGGGCCGAAGCGCGCAGACGCCTGGTCACGCTCGTCATCGCCTTCATCCAGTCGCTGGTGCCGCATCTGCGTGCTGGCAGCGGCCGCGAAAAGGTCGAGTGCCTGCTGTCGCCTGAGCTGAAGGCCCGCTATCACGCGAGCCGCACGCCGCCGGAGGCGATTTCGCTGGAAATTTCCCGGGAGCTTGCCGATCTGCGTGCCAAGGACATGCTGTCAGACATCTCCTATCAGATACTCGACAAGACGCTGGGAGAGCTGACGCTGGCGCAGGCCTCCTGCGAGCGCATCCGCTGGACACCGGTGCCGTTCGGCTACACGCTTCTGCTCCACCGCACGGCGCATCTCTTCTGCCTGCTGCTGCCGTTCGGCTTCGACGACGTTCTCGGCTGGTTCATGCCGTTTGCGACGGCGCTGGTCGCCTACACCTTCTTCGGCCTCGATGCGCTGGGCGACGAGCTGGAAGCGCCCTTCGGCAACCAGCCGAACGCGCTGCCGATCGGCGCCCTTGCCGACACGATCGAGATCAATCTGCGCGAAGCGCTGGGAGAGACGGACCTGCCGCCGCTCCCAGTGCCGGTCGACTACCTGCTGATGTAGCGGCTACCTCGCCATCTGTTTTGGCCGCACGAGCCACGCGTAGGCAGCGCCGGCAATCAAAAGCACGCAGGTTCCGAGGAACACCGCCCGCATGCCGATATGGCCGCCGACGAAGCCGCCGAGCACCGGACCGGCGACCTGACCGACATATTGCGAGGAGACCGACAGCCCGAGGATGCTGCCGGCCGCACTGTCCGGGACATTATGGCGGATGACCGCGGAGATGCAGGGCAGAAGCCCGCCGAGCGCGATCCCCATCAGGAAGCGCAGGATGATCAGCTGCCAGGAGCTGGTCACGAATGCCTGCGGGATCAGCAGCAGGCCGGCGACGGCAAGGGCACCCGCAATGACCGGCCAGTGGCCGATCCGGTCGGCAAGCTTGCCGAGACGCGAGGCCGACAGGATGCTCCCGAGCGCTGCCGCCGACATGACGATGCCTGCTATCATCGTCACCCTGCCGGGATCTTCCGCCAGCTGCGCGACGTAGACGGTGATGATCGGCTCGATCGACATGTTGGCGAGCATCAGCAGCATGCCGGTGGCGAGCATCGCAATGACGGGACCCTTGTCGGGGATCGAGGCCCAGCCGCCGCTTGCCTTCGCGGCCTGCTTGCGGGCAGGGGACTTCTCTTCCTTGATCAGGAAGGTGGTTGCAAGGAACGCCAGGAAAATCATCCCACCGGCGGCGAGGAAGGTGTTGCGGATGCCGATCAACGGCGGCAGCGCGCCGCCGATCAGCGGCCCGACGAGGTTGCCGGCCATGATGCCGGAAGCGAGTACACCGAGCGCCCATGCGGATCGATCCTTCGGCGTCTGCGTCGCAACCAGCACCATCGAGCCGGACGAATAGCCGCCCGCAAGGCCGACGAACAGGCGCAACGCCACCAGCTGCCAGACGTTGTCAGCCATGCCCATCAGCGAGATCGCGACCGTCATCCCGGCGCTGGCGCGCACCAGCATCAACTTGCGCCCGTAGATATCGCCAAGCCGGCCCCAGAGCGGCGCCACGAAGGCGGCGGCCAGAAAGGTCGCGCCATAGGCGATGCCCGACCACTGCACGATCGCCGCGTGGTTACTGACCCCAAGCTCCTCGACATAGAGGGGCAGGAAGGGCAGCAGCAGCGTCATCGCGACAATCGTCGTGAAGGAGCCGAGCAAGGAAATGACCAGATTGCGCTTCCAGTAGATCGAGCCGCTCTCGACAACGGCTGCGTCCCATTTGGTATCGGTCATTTCGTGGCCTTTGCATTGATCGTATAGGTCAGTTCAGCCGCGCCGGAGGCAAGGACATGTCCCTTTGCGGCGGCAAGAAAATCGGCGCGGGTGAAGGCGTCGGGAAGCGGGAGCCTTTCGGTGTCGAGCGCATAGACCGTTACGCGGTAGCGATGGATGCGGAGATCGTTCCACGGTGGGCACGCGCCCATATAGCCGCCGTAGGGACCATCCTTCAAGAACCCAGCGAAGCCATTCTGGCCGCGGCGGCCATGATCGGTCATCTCCAGTGGCAATCCGCCCGGCGGCAAGCCGTCGCCATCGGCTCCTTCGGCGAGCTTTGTGACCGTGGCCGGGATGTCAGCAAGGATCCAGTGCGTGAATTCCGTCCGGGGCAGGTCGTGCGCGATCACCGTTCCGTCCTTGTTGAGCAGCGAGAGGTCTTGCGGCACATCCGGATCGGTCATGGCAAGCGCATAGGACCGCGTGCCTGCCGGTCCCTTCGACCAGGACAAGGCTGGGCTCTTGTTCTTGCCAGCCGCCGCCTTGCCGTCGGCCGCGATGCAGGAAGCGTTCTGCTCCGGCAAGGTGCCGCCCTTGCCGCTCTTTTCGAAGGTGACCGTCAAATCCGAGGCGAGGGTCGGCAACGCGCCGAGAGCAAGAATGAGGGTCGCTGCCGTTATCGTTTTACGCATGAGCGTGTCTCCTTTTCGATGAGACAGCTCTAACAATCGTGATGATCGCCTGATGCGCAGAAACGCTCAAAGAATTGTCGGAAAAGCTCAAACATTTGCGACGTGCTGCCTGGCTCGCATGCGCTCGGCGAAGCGTCGCGGCGAACGATAGCCGGCCGCAAGCGCCGCCTCGCGGAGCGAGATCCCTTCCTCCGAGAGCAGCGTTGCCGCAAGGTCCACACGCACCTCCGTCAGCAGGTCGCGCAAGGACGTCGATTCCGCCGTCAGCCGGCGCCGCAACGTCGCGTTGCTGGTGCCGAGCTCGGCGGCGATCGCATGGGCGGTCCAGGACTTGTCCGGCTGCCAGCGGATGAGCGAGCGCACCGCGTCGCTCGTTGTCTTCGGCTTGACCGGCAGGACGCCGCGCATGCCAAGCACCGTCAACACCTCCATCACGCGATGTTCGATCAGCAGGGCAGGCAGCGTCCCGCTCGTCAGGCCCTCGCCGGCATGGTGGATCGCGGCAGCAAGAACCGTGTCGAGCGGCAAATCGATCGGCCGAACCGCCCGCTGCGGCGGGAACGAACGCGCCGCCCGCGCGACAAGTTCGTCGGGGAAGCCGATGAAGATCGCCCGGTAGACGCCGCTGGCAGGATCAGGGTCATTGACGACATCGCCGCGCCAACCGCCGGGCAGGACCAGAACGGTGCCCGCGCCAAAGCGCATCTGCCGTCCCATGGTCACGAGTTCCTTCGAACCCTCGACGATGACCACGATCGAAGCGCGCGGAAAGGCGCAGCCGGCGATGCGTTCGCGCTCTCGGGTCACGAAGGTAAAGAGCGCGGAGAACTGCTCCGCCACCTCAGGCAACGCCCGCGGGCGGTTGTCCTTGGCGGCAAGCTTCTGCAGCCGCTCCAACATGGTTTGCGCTTCCGACATGCGATCGTCCGTCATCGATGATGGCGATGATCTTGAACCATCGCCGCAGACTTTCCAAGCCGCCAGTGGTGCCGCAGTTGCCGCAATGGGCTTGAGATGCTATAAATCCGATTGCAAAATGCAATCGGATTTTGGGGCGAGGCCACTGACGCCGAAAGGATTTGTGCCATGGACACCCTGCAAACATCGCGCGAGCAGACCGTTCGCGGGCTCTACGATGCCTATCTTCAGGGCCGCAAGGAGATCGCGGCCGGGATGCTGACGGAGGACTTCACCTTCTCCAGCCCGCGCGACGATCACATTGATCGCGTTGCCTATTTCAGCCGTTGCTGGCCCGAGCCGCCGCCATTTCGCGAGATCGAGATCGAGCACCTTGAGATCGCGGACGACGAGGCCGTGGTACGCTACCGGGCCGAAAAGCATGACGGCAGGGCATTCCGCAACATGGAGGTCATGCTCTTCAGGGGCGACAGGATCGCCTCGGTGGACGTCTATTTCGGTCGCAACGTCTAGAACATGTCCCTCGAAACGGGAGCAGGCCCGAGACATAGGCGAAAGGGAAAACGGAACTCGGTAGCGGGCCCGCGCCAGGCGTCCCGGACTTGCCGCCGAACACGATATTAGCGATGCGCGACGAGTTTCGTCAGTCTGTCGTTCTCTCTCGGCCCGCTCTCCAAATCCGGTACCGGATTTCCACGTCGACGGGTGCAAACACCACGAGGGGAAGCCTGCTGTTGTATCGCAAGAGCGGCTCGTCCGAGCTCCGCACGAACGTTTTCTTCTTGGTATTGTCCGGGCACGCCATCCGCGTACTCGCGACCGCGCCAACTCCGGTAACGACGTAGTAGTCATATCCCCAGCCATCGACCGTGCGCTTCTCCAGCTGGGAGCCGATGGTATGTCGATTGCAATCCACCAACTCGGTTCGACCGACGATCACGCCAACCCGGCGCGCATCTTCGTCGGAACGCTTCGGCAGGAAGATAACGTGTCGTTGCTGGCCCGCTGGCGCCTCGGGAAATGCCTTCAACTCGTCCCGCGCCTGACGGGGCTCCGCCGCAGAAGCCCCACTCACCGCAAGCGACAGAAAAACCAGAACTGAAATTGAGTATTTCGCAGCTTTACCCGCCCAAAATGAAGTTGCCATTTTTCACCCTTCTACCCGCAATGGTGGTCGAGGTTGGGTTGCCGATACAGCTATCGCTTTCACGTGACGCCCGTCCAGCTTGCATACCCAGACCAAGTGCCCGTAGATTATCCAGAAAGGCCATGTTAGCGTCGGGTTGTAGTTCAGCGCCTTGAGATGGAAAAAGCAATGCTTCGTTTAGGCCGGAAGTATAATCGCTTAGCGTCAACGGCGAGCTGCGGATGTGCAAACCCGGAGCTCCACAGGGTCTCAAACCACCTCGCGGATTACTCTCGCAGAAGTTTCTGAAGACTGTCGGGCCGCGATCGCGGCAGGCCTACCAGGTCTGGCAAGCGCGCAGTCTTCGCCCCCGCAAAAGCTGATGCTGCGACAGGCTCGTCTGTTTGACGGCAAGACAACTACCCTGCGAAACTCGGTCCAGATACTGATCGAAGGCAATGTGGTGTCGTCCATTGACGCGAACGGCAATCCTCCGCCCGCCGACGCGACGGTTATTGACTGCGCTGGCAGGGTCGTGATGCCGGGCCTGATCGATGCCCATTGGCATTCGATCTTTGCCGCGGTGCCATTGAACGTTCTTCTTGCAGGTGATCCCGGCATAATTTACGCCGCGTCGACTGCCGAAGCAGAGCGGACCCTCATGCGCGGGTTCACCACCGTGAGAGACCTGGGCGGGCCCGTCTTCACCTTCAAACAGGCAATCGACACCGGCATCATTCCGGGTCCCCGCATCTTTCCTGCGGGGGCAATGATCACCACGTCCGGGGGGCACGGCGACCTCAGGATGCCGTCGGAAATACCCGCGAAAGATGGCCAACTCAGTGTCGGCGAATTGCTTGGCGCCTCGGCGATCGTCGATGACATCGGCTCACTGAAGCGGCGCGTCCGCGAGCAACTCTTGCAGGGCGCGTCCCATATCAAACTGGTGGGAGGCGGCGGTGTCTCCTCGCCTCGCAGCCCTCTCGACATGACGACGTTCAGTGAAGATGAAATCCGGGCCGCCGTCGAGGTGGCCAGGGATTGGAACACCTATGTCACGATCCACGCTTACGCTCCCCGTACCGTGCAGCGCGCTATCGCGGGGGGCGTCGCCTGCGTCGAGCATGCCCGTTTGATGGATGAGGACACGGCAAGAATGTTCGCGGACAAGAACGTCTGGCTGAGCACCCAGCCGTTTCTGAGCATGGAAGACGCCGCGTCGCAAACGGGTCCGGGTGTCGAGCGCGTCAAGCAGCTGTTTGCCAGCACGCCGAAGGTGTACGACTACGCCAAGAAGTACGGCATCAAGCTTGCCTGGGGATCGGATGTCCTCTTCTCGCCGCAGCTGACGCCCCGTCAAAACATCATGCTGACCCATTTGTCCAACTGGTTCAGCAATGCCGACGCGCTGAAGATGGCAACCTCGGTTAATGCCGAGCTGCTCGCTCTTTCAAATTTGCGAACACCCTATACGGGGAAACTCGGGGTTATCGAAGAAGGGGCACTCGCGGATGTGCTGGTATGGAACGGAAATCCGCTTGACGATATTCGATTGATCGAAGCACCGGAAAAGAATTTGTCCGTCATCATCAAGGATGGCCGCGTCCACAAGAACGTGCTGTAGTCACGCCACGTCGGCGGCGGAAAGCTTGCGCGTTTCGCTGCCCTCTTATCCCAAGCCTCGCACTCCACCCGATTGCACCGTGAACATAGCGAGTGGTGCCGTGGCGTGATAGGTGTTGGACTTGGATCAAGCCCAGCATTCACCTGAACTCCTAGCAAAGGACAAATGCCATGGGAGACCAGAAGCGCCCGCTCCGACCAGGGGAATACGCTCCCGCCTTCGCACTTCCCTCGGCAAATCAAAAAGGAACGGTCTCACTCGCGAGCCTCCACGGTCAACCTTTTCTGATCGCCTTCTTCCGCGGGTTGCACTGCCCGTTCTGCCGGCGTCAGGTGGGGCAACTCGGTAGTCTACAGCCTGCCCTGCGCGCCGCGGGGGTGGAAACAGTTGCCGTGATCAACACGCCGGTAGAGCGCGCCCGCATTTATTTCGAGCACCGGCCGACGCCGGCCGTGCTCCTGTGTGACGAGGCTTGCTCCACGCACCAGGCCTTCGGCGTGCCGCACGGTGAGTTCCTGCCCGAGGACAGCGGCGAGAAACCAGTATGGCCCTATCGGGCAAGCATGGAGCAATTCGAGGCCGCTCGCATTAACCCGACGGGTGAATTGCCGGAAGCGTTACACCCGATGGCGGCCAACGCCTTACTCAACGCCAAAGACGACTTCGAGCTTACTGACGTCGATCATGCCATCTTCGCAAGCCACCCCACACAGCTTGTCGGGCACTTCCTCATCGACGGCGATGGCATCGTTCGCTGGGTGCAGATTGAAGCGCGCGACGGGCCTGACAGCCTCTGCATCTTTCCAAACGCGGCGGAAATGCTTGCCGCTGCCAGCAGCCTCCGACGCTGAAGGCGTTGCATCTCCGACATTCGTCACGCATTTGCGCCGCTACCGGACACCTCATGGTCGCGAGGCAAGCTCGCCGAGGTGACTGCGGACCCATTTCACCTCCTCTGAGGCGGTGCGGCGGAAGTGCCTTTTGAAGTCGCGGCTGAATTGGGCTGGGCTGAGGTAACCAACCGACAGCGCGGCCTCTGCGATCGTTTTTTCCTGGCGCGCCATGATCAGCCTTGCTTCGTGAAGCCGCATCGCTTTGACGTATTGCATCGGGCTGCTGCCTGTCAGCGCCTTGAAATGTGCGTGATAGGAGGGGACGCTCATGCCCGCTTCCTGCGCGAGCGCAGTCACTGAAATTTCCGAGCTGTAGGTTTCGCGCAATCGGGCGAGGCTTTGGACGATCTTGCCGGAGGTGCCTTTCTGCTGTAGCGCCGCAATCATGTGTGCGCCCTGCGGGCCGACGAGGATGCGATAGTGCAACTCGCGCAGGATGCCTGCGCCCAGAACCACAATCTCCATGGGATCGTTGAGCACTCGCAACAGGCGTAGCACGACATCCTCGATGTCGGGTTCCATTCTGCTGGACATAAGACTTCTCGCCGCGGTGCCCGCCGGTCCGGAACGCCGTGCCTCGACGTGCGAGGCGATCTCGGCCGCGAGCTGCATGTCGAATTCGAAATAGACCGCGAGCAGGGGGCATTCTGCGCTGGCTACGGATTCCATCCGGAACGGAACCGGGACCGAGACCGCCAGATAATGCTCTTCGTCGTAGAGATAGACCTCGTCTTCAAGCATTCCCTGCTTGCGACCCTGCAGCACGAAAACCGCACCAGGCTTGTAGAGGACGGGGATGTCGTGGAGGACCTCTTCGGTCCTGAGGATGCGGACACCGTGAAGCCCCGTCGGATTGTAGCCGTGACGCGGGGCGAGGCGTCCGGCCAGTTCCACAAGCTCCCGGCGCCTTGATGGCGCACCCTTCGCATTTATAGGATTTGGCAAGACATTCATAGTTTCCGCAATCGATGAACCTGTAGGGAAAGATTATCAGTCAAATGAATATCACCAATCAAGAAGAGATTGTCCACCGTGTCACAGAAGACTTTCTTCATCACAGGCGCGAATTCCGGGTTCGGCCTGGCAGTCGCGACGGCAGCCAGCGAACAGGGACATACCGTCATTGGCACCGTCCGCTCCGAAGCCTCGCAAGCAAGGCTTGCGGAACGCCTGCCGGCGGTCCGTTCCGTCCTTTGCGACGTGACCGAATTCGACAGGATACCGGACGTCGTCGAGCAGGCTGAGAAAGACCACGGCCCGGTCGACGTCCTGATCAACAATGCCGGTTACGGTCACGAAGGGCTCCTCGAGGAGTCGCCGCTCGACGAAATGCGTCGTCAGTTCGACGTGAACGTCTTCGGCGCTGTTGCTGTTGCCAAGGCTTTCCTGCCGCGGTTTCGCGAGAGGCGCCGCGGGTTCATCGTCAATGTCACGTCGATGGGCGGCATGATCACCATGCCCGGCATCGCCTATTACTGCGGCAGCAAGTTCGCGCTTCAGGGAATATCGGAGGTGATGCGTGCGGAAATGGCGCCGTTCGGTGTCCACATCACCGCACTCTGCCCCGGCTCGTTCCGGACCGACTGGGCCGGCCGCTCGATGGTAAGGACTGAGCGGTCCATCGACAACTACGACGCGCTGTTCGATCCGATCCGAGAAGCGCGGCAAGCAAAAAGCGGCAAGCAGCTTGGCGATCCCAACAAACTCGCGGCAGCCGTGCTTAGCCTCATCGAGTCTGCCAATCCTCCACCGCAACTCCTGCTTGGAAGCGATGCGCTCAAACTCGTGTCTGACAGGATCGAGCGCCTGCAGCAGGAGATTGAGGCTTGGAAATCCGTCACGGTCTCGACCGACGGGTAATAGCGCAATGACAAAGGTGGCCGCGGTTCGGATTTCCGATCACGCGGTCTGCCGCTCTCCTCATACTGAGGAGCGTTTCGAGCCGTAAGCAGTCGTTGTTGGCACTCGTTGCGTGTTGCCGAGAACAAGGCGCGGCAAGAGAATCGGAAGATCGCCACGTGCTTTAGGGCATTGGCAGGCTGCCTATTTCGTCTTCCTGGACACCACCCCCACAGCCGGCGCCACCAGCGCGAATTCCTTCATCTCGTCGGGAGACAGGTAGTAGAGCCTGTCGGGGGGCGTTTCCATGGCGTGGATCCAGAGGTCCGGCTTGATTCCCATGTCGTCGAGATGTCGGGTGATATCGGCGGTGGTGCGTTGGGCTTCGGACATGGCGAGATCAGGCGACAGCTTCTCCCTGGTGGCGTTGAAGACCTGATGTACGCCGATGACAGCATCCTTGTCGGCCGTACGGACGACGCCGCCGGCCATGACGATCGGGCAGGAGGAAACACAAAGCGCGCCGCTGGCGACGCTGGTCGCGATCTTGCGTTCGCGGATAACCGTGGAGATGGCGATCGCGTCGCCAATCGATCCGCCTGGCGAATCGAGCGCGACTGTTTTGACGTACTCGCCACGGGCCCGGATTTCGGCGTCAAAGCGTGCGGCCGCGCCGGGTTCGATCGTGCCCTGCGCAAGGAGCACGCCGTCCGCCCGCAGTTCGAAGCGGATCGGCCTCATCAGGACCTCGGGGTCCGCGGTGATCTCGGCAGGTGCGTTTTGGGGTTTGCCCTGCGTGAGAGCCGGCGGAAGCATGGGCAGGGCACCCGGCGTAAGTGGATCGGAGGCCGGACTGTTGGGACTGGCGGAGCTGATCTCATGCCAGTCTATCACCACGAAGACGGCGGCTGCGGCGAGGAGAGCGTGGAAGGCATGCCGCATCAGCGTGCCGTCATCGGCGGAGAGCACGTAGTCCTTCAACCTTTGCCCCGCCGTTTCCAGTCTCATGCCGGCGGTCCTTTGCGTGGTCCTTTGCCTGACAGGTCGAAGCTTGCGACATTCGACTGGTCCGCCGCTTCACTGCGCTCTGCAGCATCCATGGCGGCCTCGACGTCGGCACCCTGCTGCTGGATCTCACGCCTCACTTCCAGCGCCTGCAACAGTTCGGCTGCGGTAATCCGTTCGGCGAAGGGCAGGCGCTGCTCCTGCTGGCGCAGCGTCGAGTGGACGATCGACAGCATGAAGATCAGCACCGCCGGCAAGATATCGATCGAGATGGCGCCGGCCCAGCTGGGGATGAAGTCGCCGGCGTAGCGCAGCACCGCTTCGGCCGAGGAGAGTGGAACGAACCGCCGTTCGGACACCGGCTTGCGCTCGAGGATCTGGTCGGCTGCCTGTGAGAGCACCTTCGATTGTGCCGCGACGGAGGATCGGATCGTTTCCATCACCTGGTCTTGCCGGGTGACAAGATCCGCCTCGCGTCCATCCGCCACCGGAGCGATGAAGCCGAGCGACAGGTCTTCCGCCGCGCGCTTGACCGACGGCGCGATCGAGGTCTGCTCCAGCGAGGTGATGACGCCGGAAAGCCCGACGACTTCGGCAGCGAACTGATCGGCGCGCGGATTGATCGCGCCCGGCGCCGACACCAGCGTCCGCATCGTCTCGAGATGCTTGCGGCCCGCGTCGAAGAGCGTCGTCACCCGTTCGCGCGAGGCGTTGATGCCGTTTTCGAGCTCGGTCAGCTGCGAGGCCATCTGCGACAGGAGCTGCACGACGCTGCCGGCCCCGGTCGTACCGGTCAGCGCGCCGGTCTCGCGTTCCTGGTCGGCGAGGCGCTGGAACCGTTCCTGCGTGCGCTGGATGTCGGGCAGCAGGCTCTGGGCAGCGAGGGCGTTCTGATGCGCCTGGTCGAGATCGGCCGTGTAGTCTTCCAGCGTTTCGGCCAGATGCTGTTCGAGCGCCGCGGAACCCGCCAGCGCGGCCGCGTTGAGCCAGCTCGACATGGCGATGATCATCGCGCAGCCGAGCGCCATGACACCGAGCATGGCCGTCCGCCCGCCTGTACTGGTCACGTGCGGATAAAAACGGGCCATGTAGGTCCAGAAGGCGTAGATCGCCACCGAGACGGCGCTGGAATAGATGAGCGCCGCGAAGAACACGGCGGTTGCCGATCCGTCGAGGATGCTCCGCACGCCGAGATAGGTGTAGACGCCCGAGGCGAGCGCCAGGATCGCGAATGCGAACCGGGTCATGGTCTCGACGGATTCGATGCCTTCCTGCAAGCGATGCGACGTGCCGAGCGCCATGGTCTCCTCCGGGCCAATGCATGCCTTCCGAAAGCGCGCAGCCGTTCGGGGCAAGGACATGCACATGAACAAAGACCTAAGGCAGGTCGCGTAAGTCTTTGTTCACGCGATCGGCCTTAGCCCCTTAAGAAACCAATATAATACCGGCAAAAGCAAGGCTTGGCATCAGGCCGAAGCCTGACGCCGTCAAGCCTTATTCGGCGGGCGTGCTGTCGGCCGACGGCGCACGCAACGACTTTTCGGAGATGTCGATCATCGGTGTGAAGCCTGCCGCCGGCATGCGGACTTCGTCGCGGTCCTCGAGGGCGGCGGTGGGGACCACGACGCCCGGCCGTTCGCTGCGTGCGACTTCGAGCTGGCCAGTCAGGATGGCGCGCTCGGCGCGCAACTGCCGGATCTCCGACTTGGCAATCTCCAGGCTGGTGCGCAGCTGGCCGATTTCGTAGCGATCGGAATCCATGCGCGTATCGATGTCGCGGCGCAGCGCATCGGCATCCCGGTCGCGGCGCACGCGCAGGCTCTCCGCCTCACGCAGCTTCAGCGTCAGCTCGTTGGTCTGCGTGGCGAGTTCGCGGCGGGCGGACTCGCTCTCGGCGCCGGTCGTGCGTGCGCGCTGCAGTTCCTCGGCAAGGCGCTCCGAGCGGGAGAGGGCGGTGACGAGTTCCGATTTGACGCGCTTGAGATCGGCGCGGGCTGCCTGCAGTTCCTCATCCGTCATCTTGTTGCGGCCGTTTGCCGTGACGAGCAGCTTCTCCACGAGTTCGGCCTTGGAGCCGATCGCCTCGTGCTTCGTCGTCAGGTGGGCGATCTCGAGCGCCGAGGAGGCCTGCAGGGTCTCGTGCTCGACTTCGAGCCGCTTGTGGCGCTCCTCGAAGAGGGCGAGGTCCTGCTTCAGGCTCGCAACGGCCATCTGCAGGTTGCGCACCTGGGCTTCCTGTTCGATGAGGCTGGATTTCAGATGGCTGCGTTCCTCGTTGAGACGGGCCATTTCGCGCGCCTGGGTGCCGTTTTCGCGGCGCGAGGTTTCGATGAGCAGCTGGTGCGCCATCGTCTCGTTGTCGAGCTTTTCGCGGGTGGCCGAGAGTTCGCGGCTGCGCTGGTCGAGCTCCGTCTGGGCGCGCTTTAGGAGTGTCGAGGCTTCATCGAACTGGATGGCGCGATCCGTCAGTTCACGTTCGGCATCGAGCAGCCGGTTTTCGATGATCGTGAATTCTTCGCGCGTGACCTGATGCACGCTCTGCAGCTTTGTCAGCTCGTCGCGGAAGGCGTCGATCCCGGAGCGAAGCTGCGCGTTGTCGGCGTAAAAAGCCTTGTTCTCGGCAGTCAGGCGAAGATTGTCCTGGTCCGCCTTTTGACGCGCATGGCTTTCGTAGTCGAGAAGCGAGCTGATGCGCGCGCATTCGGCGCGGAGCGCACCGGTCTCGTTCAGCGACTGGCTGTGAGTGCCGAGCAGTGAGGAAACGCGCTCCTGTAGCGATGTGAGGCTCGACAGCAGGTCTTCCGACGTCCGCTGGTTTTCCTCCAGTGCCGAACCGAAAGCAGCGAAATCGTTGACGTCAGGGATAGCATAGCGCAGCGGCTCTTCGGCGGCCGGGCGTTGATCCGTTATCGAAGCGGGTCGGTATCCTGTTGTCGACAGCGACTTGCCGCCGTCTTCTGCGCGACGAAAAAAACTCATGACCATGACTTATGCCCCAAAAGTACCTGTCAAAACGCCGGCGAAATATGGATTTCAGCTAATTAAGCGACCTATCGAAAATTGCCTTGATTCCGTACCCGCATGCTGTGCGTGCATCTAGAAACGGCGGCGCGGTCGCTGTCAAAATACGCAAGATGACAATCAACAGGTTTGAGGGGCTGACCTGTGACATTCGCGCAACAGCCGCCTGGCGACCTTATTCCTCAGGGAGAATCCGCATGCCGTCCGTCTCAAGCTCGCTACCGAGTTCGACACTTTTCGTCTGCTTGTCGTAGACGCAAAAGTAGCTAACGAAGCCGTTCGCGCCCTTCGGTTTGCCGGTTACAAGGGCGATGCCGTAGTGCTCGCTGCCGAACGGATCGACGACTGCATGTGGAAACTCGATCGAGGCGCGCGCCGCCTGTTTGCACTTGGCTTCAACCTCGGACGCGAACTCCTGCCAGGCGTCGCCTGAGGAGGCGCGGGCGGTTCCCGCCGCAGCGATTGCCATGGCAAGTATGCAAAAGCGGATTTTATTCCTCTGCATCTGAAAAGCCCGTCTTCCAGCTGTTGTAAAACTCGCCCATGATCAGCGATTTAGGGCTGCAAAGCCAAGTGCTTGGCGAAGGCAATTTTTCCTCTCTGCCCGTCTTTTTTGATATTTCGCAGGTTGCCTCTCCATGCTTGCGCTCCTATGTTCCGCCTCACCTGCCGATTACGCAAACTATTGCCAAGAGGAGACCCACAATGGCTTTCGAATTGCCCGAACTTCCCTATGACTACGAAGCGCTTCAGCCCTTCATGTCGAAGGAGACCCTGGAATTCCATCACGACAAGCACCACAAGGCTTACGTCGACAACGGCAACAAGCTCGCGGCAGAGGCAGGCCTTTCCGATCTCTCCCTCGAAGACGTCGTGAAGAAGTCGTTCGGCACCAATGCCGGCCTCTTCAACAATGCTGCCCAGCACTATAACCACGTCCACTTCTGGAAGTGGATGAAGAAGGGCGGCGGCGGCAACAAGCTGCCGAGCAAGCTCGAAGCTGCCATCAATTCCGACCTCGGCGGCTACGACAAGTTCAAGGCTGATTTCATCGCTGCCGGCACGACCCAGTTCGGCTCGGGCTGGGCATGGGTTTCCGTCAAGAATGGCAAGCTCGAAATCTCCAAGACCCCGAACGGCGAAAACCCGCTCGTTCACGGCGCGACCCCGATCCTCGGCGTCGACGTATGGGAACACTCCTATTACATCGACTACCGCAACGCGCGTCCGAAGTACCTGGAAGCTTTCGTCGATAGCCTGATCAACTGGGACTACGTCCTGGAGCGCTACGAAGCCGCAGCGAAGTAATCGGCTCGCACAAAAAAAGATGTCAGCACCCGGCGCCTCGAAACGCCGGGTGTTTTTGTTTTCGATGACTGTCACAAGCTTGTCATGCCGCGCGCCTAAAGCGCTGACATGACATCCTTTTCCGATCTTCCCATTCTCCGTTTCGGCGTCGTCGCAGATCCGCAATATGCGGCGAGGGAGCCGCATGTCGGAATGAACCGCCACTATGCCAGAAGCCTTGCCAAGCTCTCCGCGGCGGTCGAGGTTTTCAATGGCGAGGAACTGAGCTTCGTCATCACGCTCGGCGACATCATCGATCGGGACTTCGAGAGCTTCGACGACATCCTCCCCGTCTACGACCGCCTGAGACACGAAAATTTCTTCCTGCTCGGCAATCATGATTTTTCCGTCGCAGCCGATCGGTTGGCCGATGTCGCCGCCCGCGTCGGTCTGGCATCGACTTACTACAGCTTCGCCAGGCAGGGGTGGCGGTTCATCGTTCTCGATGGCAACGAGGTCAGCACCTTTGCGCCGCCGGAAGGGCATCCCTATCGGGACATAGCCGCCCGTCGGCTCGCCGAGCTTAGGGCAGCCGGCGCCATCAACGCGCAGGAGTGGAACGCCATGCCGAGCGACGAGCAGGTCGCCTGGCTTTCCGACCAGATTAACAAAGCCCGTGCTGCAGGCGAGCGGGTTATCGTCATGAACCATTACCCCGTCTATCCGCCGAACGCGCACGACAGCTGGGACCGCGAGCGCATCATCACTCTTCTGACGGCGCACGAACATGTCGCGGCCTACTTCAGCGGCCACAACCACGCCGGCAATTTCGGCACGCTCGAGGGATGCCATTTCCTCAATTTCAAGGGAATGGTCGATACCGAGACCGAGAATACCTTGGCTATCGTGGAAATCTGGGCCGATCGCATCGAAGTTCACGGTTTCGGCCGTGAGGACAGCCGGACGCTGAAGCTCCGCTAGGCTGCCGCCAATCGTTGCCTGGATAGGGCCGGCAAAGGGTGCCGCCTTCAACCCATCGGTAGGGCTTGCTGCACCTGCTGTGCTATCTCGCTTCGATCCATCGCGCCCAAAAGCCCGTCCTTTGTGTCGCAGCCATCTTGGAAAAGATCGAAGAGCGTTGAGGCGGCTCGGCAGCCTTCGAGGCTATTCGGGTCTTTCTTGTGCAGGTAGCACCACTCCGAAAGAGCCTCGAACACGACATTGATGTCATCTGTAAAGGAGATCACGTTTGATAGGTCTGTCATTTCATTCGATGCTCCGCTCAGGCAGAAGCACGAAACTCCCAAGCGGCCGTTGCCAACAGATGCCGACCGATCATGGATAATACTGCCTGCGACGCAGCATGGCTATTAATTAAGACATAGCGGGCCTCCACCAAACGCGCTGGCCTCAGAAGTCCGGGGGAATTGATCTGATCTCTCGCAGATAATGTGCGATTGGCGCCAGTTCGACGACGCCAGGCATGCTTTGGACGATGTCCTCCGGTTGGCACCACGGATAGGGGAGCGATGTGATCCAATCCATGACCGCTCCCAAATGATCCGCCGAAATGATCTCCATCCGATCGATGCTAATGACTAGCCTTTGGACAAGACCTTGGATGTCGGAAAAGTACCAATCGTAGCGGCCGCAGCCAATTCGGATGTCTCCGTTATTCTTCGCCGACATGCCGACGAGCCAATGGCATGGAAAATGGCGTCGATTGGCGTCTGTGGGGCGAGCCAGGCAGAAAGTATAGACATTTTCGAAGTCGTTCGCGAAA
The DNA here is from genome assembly GCF_012932765.1 of Rhizobium sp. 57MFTsu3.2. Taxonomy (NCBI): domain Bacteria; kingdom Pseudomonadati; phylum Pseudomonadota; class Alphaproteobacteria; order Hyphomicrobiales; family Rhizobiaceae; genus Rhizobium; species Rhizobium sp. 57MFTsu3.2. Next base: position 68,803 of record NZ_JDWI01000021.1, on the reverse strand, counting down.
CGCCGGCAGAGAATCTGTTCGATCTCAGGCAGGCCCTTGGCTGAACTTGGAAAGGAGATGGCGTCGGTCTTGACCACCATCTCCAGCGCAATATCCTCGGCGAAGGCGTGGCGCATCAGGAACGGCCGGTTCCCGTCTTTCGCATGGAAGTACGCACTGACGGCTTCGAACGGACTTGGCATGGCGTAACCTCCGCAATAGACCCGCATCACCCTATCCTATTTTGCTGTTACGGTGGGCGACGGAGGCGCGGTCGTGGTCGTGATAACAATCCCGTCGCCCATTCAATCCGAAGCGGACTTTTTGGAGGCTGGACTTTAGCGTCTGGCTTTCCATTTCCCTTCGATCGAAACCCATCGAAACGTGCCTCGGCCATTGAAGATTGCGACCTACAACGTCAACGGCGTGAACGGACGCCTCGAGATCCTTCTTCGCTGGCTGAAGGAGGACAAGCCCGACGTCGTATGCCTGCAGGAACTGAAGACGGAAGACGCCCGGTTTCCACGCGGTGCGCTCGAGCGGGCCGGCTACGGCGCAATCTGGCACGGACAAAAGAGCTGGAACGGCGTCGCGGTCCTATCCAGGGGCTCGACGCCGATACTGACGCGGCGCGGTCTTCGGAGCGATCCTGATGACACGCACAGCCGCTACATTGAGGCAGCCATCGACGGCATCCTTGTCGGGTGCCTCTATCTTCCGAATGGAAATCCGGCCCCTGGCCCGAAGTTCGATTACAAGCTCCGTTGGTTCCGACGGCTGCACGAATATGCAGCCGAATTGCGCGACCTCGAAATTCCGGCCGTTTTGGCTGGTGACTTCAACGTCATGCCGACGGAAATCGACGTCTACAAGCCGGAGCGCTGGCTGGATGACGCCTTGTTCCGGCCGGAGGTTCGCAAGGCCTATGCCGATCTGGTCGCACAAGGCTGGACCGACGCCGTAAGGCACCTGCATCCGAACGAGCGCATCTATACCTTCTGGAAGTACTGGCGAAACTCCTTCGAACGCGACGCTGGTCTCCGGATCGACCATTTCCTGCTCAGCCCGATGATCGCCCCATGGCTCAAGTCTGCGAGCGTGCGCAGGAAGCCCAGGAGCTGGGAACATACGAGCGACCATGCGCCAGTGATGATCGAGCTTGAGGTTCCCAAGCGCGAAGACGACGCGTGAACACGAGCGATGAAACTGGAAGGAACGCAAGATGGATGCCGACCTCGATACGATGTCGCGGAACGAATTGATCACGGAGGCGAAGCGCCTCCGCGACGCGATCAGAAAACACCGCGACGCCACAGGTCACGACCTCTGTTGGCATCATCCTCAGCTCTGGGAAATGCTGCCGGAAAAGCTCAATCCCGACATCGCGGTGCCTCCCTGGCCGAAGTTCCTCCGAGGTTGCGTCCGCTATCGTGAGAGTTTGGATCGGCAGAAGCCCGACGCACCGGTCCTGGACGAAGAGTTCAAAACCTGATTCGCGCCAACTTCACCGACGGTGAAACTCGGGCGGAAGCGGAGAGCACTGGCGTGCACCTTTCATCCACTCAGGTGGTTGCAGTGGCTGGCGTGTTCATCCACTCGCTCGTCCAGAGCTGCCGCAACCGGTCGCCTTCGCCTCGGAAATAGGCGTCTGCCGCTTCGCAATGCTCCACACGATCGCTGCGAAAATTGCGGATTGCCTGACGCAGCTCACACCAGGCGACAATGTTGGCGGTCTGCGAGTAATAGATGAGGGCGATCGGCTGGATCCTGCGCTCCGTCGTGCGGCCGAGTTCGTCGCGGTAGTAAAGTTGCAGTTTCTGTTCGTCGCGGATGGCGCGACGAACCAGACCAAGATCGAGCCCGACAGGAGATTGGGCAACCGATCCCCAGGCGTAGAGCGCTTTTCGTTCCATCGCCTGGCGCAGCGGCGCAGGTACGGCGCCTGTTATCTTCTGGTTGACGCCCTTGGCCGCCTGCTTGAGTTCCTCGTCGCCGGTTCGATCGAGCAAAGCCAGCGACAAGACGATGGCCTCCATTTCCTCGACCGAGAACATCAGCGGCGGCAGGTCGAAGCCCGGCCGCATGATGTAGCCGATGCCCCGGCCGCCCTCGATCGGAACCCGCATCGCCTGCAAGGCGGCGATGTCGCGATAGATCGAGCGCACGGTCACCTCAAGCGTCTCCGCCATGGCCGCCGCCGTCATCGGTCTGGTCGCCAATCGCAGGATCTGGATGATCTCGAAAAGCCGTGAGGCCTTGCGCATTTTTCGCCTCCGTTGGTCCAGGCTCCTGACAATACACTGTCAGTTGGGCAGTCGTATAGCTTTCCCTATCGAATTGAAAATCAACACGGTCTTGGAAATCGACCCTTGAATTGGATAGCGGGTAACTGACATGACTTACAGCGAAAATCTCTGGCTCTACTTCACCCTTCTCTTCGGCATCATCATTGTTCCGGGGATGGACATGCTGTTCGTGCTGGCCAACTCCCTGAGCGGCGGCAGGCGCACGGGCATTGCTGCGACCGCCGGCATCGTGGCGGGCGGGGCGGTGCATTCGCTCTATGGCGCTATCGGTGTCGGTGTGCTCGCCGTCCTCCTGCCGACCCTGTTCAACCCGCTGCTCTTTGCCGGCGCCGCTTACATGGCCTGGATCGGCTTCACGCTGATTCGCAGTTCGATCACCGTGGAGACCGTCGGGGCGGGCGGTCTGGGCTCGGGCTGGCGGGCATTCCGCCAGGGCGCGGCGACCTGCCTGATGAATCCCAAGGCCTATCTCTTCATGATCGCCGTCTACCCGCAATTCCTGAAGCCGATCTATGGACCGATCTGGGCGCAGGGCCTGGTCATGGGCTTTATGACGATGGCGACCCAAGCGGCTGTCTATGGCACTCTAGCGCTGACAGCGGCGCGAAGCCGCACTTTGCTGGTGTCCAATCCCAAGGCGACGATCCTCGTCGGACGGGTCGCAGGCGCCCTTCTGATCGCCGTCTCAATACTGACGGCATGGCATGGCTGGCGCGTGTCCGTATGAGGAGGGCGCCGCCACCTGACGGTCCATCTTTCCTGATGTCTCACCCACTTGTTACTTTTTTGGTCTGAAAAATTTGCAATGATGCCGCCCGTCCAGCGAAGCCGGGGCTTTGAGGACCTTTGGTAATCAAACAGGAGTGCAGACATGAGACTGAAAGCTATAACCGCGGCAGTGCTCATCGCCGGTCTGGGGGTGATAGGCGTTGCGATTGCAGCGGAGGACGGCACGCACGAAGCACGTTCTGCGCTGATGAAGAAGGTCGGGGGCGCGGCAGGGGCAATGACAGCGATCGCCAAGGGCGAGAAGCCTTATGATGCGGAAGCGGTGAAGGCTGCCCTGATGACGATCTCGGAAACGGCAAAGGTTTTCCCGGATCAATTCAAGCCAGGCACCGAAACCGGGGATAAGGCAGCAAGTCCGAAGATCTGGGAAGATCACGAGGATTTCAAGGCTCGTGCGGCGAAGCTTTCAGCGGATGCCGACAAGGTTCTCGCCCAGCTTCCGACCGACGCAGCCGGAGTCGGCGGCGCTCTGAAGACGCTTGGCGGCAACTGCGGCGGCTGTCATGAGAAATTCCGCATAAAGACCGAATAGCGATCCAGGCATTTTGCTCGAACGATCCGTGCCAGCCTTGCCGCCGGTGCGGATCGTTTTATGTTTTCCGCAAAGCGGTTGGCAACAGGAGCGGTGAATGATCCGCAGGTTCGTCCGGTATTTGCTCTGTCTCGTCGGTGTATTCGTCATTGGCGGGGCGGTCTTCTATTTCATCACCGCGCCCAACGCGCTCCCCGAAAGCCACTGGGCCAACCTCGGCGACCCCGACCTGAAGAACGGCGAGATGGTCTTCTGGACGGGTGGCTGCGTCAGTTGCCACGCCGCGCCGGGATCGGAGGGCGATGCCAAGCTCACCTTGTCGGGCGGCCTGGCGTTGAAGAGCCCCTTTGGCACATTCCACGTGCCCAACATCTCGCCCGATGAGAAGGCGGGTATCGGGACATGGACGCTGGCGCAGTTCGGCAATGCGATGAAGCGTGGCGTCTCGCCGAACGGACAGCATCTCTATCCGGCCTTTCCCTACAATTCCTATGCCCGGATCAGCGACAAGGACATCAACGATCTCTTCGGCTATCTGAAGACGCTGCCGAAGAGCGGGAACGTCGCCCCGCCGCACGACTTGCCTTTCCCTTATAACATCCGGCTGGCATTGGGCGGCTGGAAGTTCCTCTATTTCAACGACGAGCCGCGCGTCGTGCTCGCGGCCAATGTCGACGACAAGGTCAAGCGCGGCCAGTATCTGGTCGAAGGCGCCGGCCACTGCGGCGAATGCCACACGCCGCGCGATCGGCTTGGCGGCTTCGTGGCAAACACCTGGCTGTCGGGAGCACCGAATCCGGAAGGCCGGGGCCGCATCCCTAACATTACGCCAGGCTCGAAGACCGTCGGCTCATGGAGCCAGGACGATATCGCCAACTATCTGGAAACCGGCTTCACGCCCGACTTCGATACGGCAGGGGGCTCGATGGCGGAGGTGCAGCGCAACCTCGCTCGTCTGCCGAAGCCGGAGCTCGAGGCGATCGCAGCTTACCTGAAGGCGGTTCCGAGCCATTAATATTAGCGATATCTCAAAAATGCCGCATTGCAGCACTCCACTCGGCTGCACGCACTGGAATGCCCTGTGGCGAACCCCGGTTCGCTTTCCGAACGACGCCCAAGAACGTCTTCCGAAAGGACAGCCGCATGCATGTTACGTCGGTCAACTCTGCGGATGATCTCGAAACTGTTGCCCGCAAGGGCGGCAAATTGCGGCGCATGGTCGCCCGGTTGCCGACCTACATGGCCGACATCCGCGAAAATCCTGCCTGGCTGCCGATGTTCCTGCTGGCGCGCACCGTCCCGGCGCGCAAGGTGCATTGGCTGACCGCGCGGCGCAGCAATGGTGCGATCGAGAATCTGCCGACGCTCTTCAAGGGCGTGAATCATGCAGATGCCGTCGCGGCGCTGCGGCGCGACGGGATATTTCCGAACCTGAGCCTACCCGAGGCGATCACCCGTGAAATCGCCAGCTTTGCAGATGCGACCCCATGCTTTGGAAATTTCGATCGCAAGATCGAGTTCCTGGCGTCCGATCGCCGAGCCGTGGAGCAGCAATGGGGGCGGCCGATCCTGAGCGGCCACCATTTCGAGCGAGCGCTTGATTGCCCAGCCGTTCGTGCTGTCCAGCGCGATCCGGTTCTGTCGGAGATTGCGCGCTGCTATCTCGGTGCGCAGGCCCGGCTGATCACCACCCGCACCTGGTGGAGTTTTCCGACGAGAGCAAGCGAAGCCGACCGCAGCCTGGCATCGCTCGACAAGTATCACTTCGATCTCGATGACTGGCGGATGCTGAAGTTCTTTTTCTATCTCGTCGATGTCGACGAGGGCACCGGTCCGCATGTCTATGTCAGGGGCAGCCACAACAAGCGGCGCCTCAAGCACCAGTTGACCCTTCTGGTCGGCCACCCCGCGCACGAGATCCTCGAATTCTACGGCAAGGAGAGCGTGATGACGCTGACCGGCGCGGCCGGCTTCGGCTTCGCCGAGGATCCCTTCGGTTTTCATATGGGCACGGTTGCCAAGACGAAGCCGCGTCTGATGATGGAGGTGGGCTTCGGTGTTTCCAAGCCCTCACGCCGCCGCTTCCACGGTGAGCCGGTCCTTCGATAAGACAAGCGGCGCGTCGGCCTAGGCCGCCTTCGGCTGGTGCTCGGCGCCGAACATCAGGACATATTGGTCGAGGTCGTCGCCTGCGTGCCCGAGGGCGCGGTAGATTTCAGCAGCAAAGGTCATCGGTGCCGATCCCGGCGCCGTCACCAGCTTTCCGGCGCGCACTGCCTGCGGGCTGTCCTTGTAGTGCGCCTGGCCGGCATAGCCCGGCGCGCTGGCGATGAAGTCGGCGGCGTTGCTGGTATGGTCGGTCGCATTCAATGCTCCGGCGCGCGCAAGCGCCAGAGTCGCGCCGCAGATTCCCGCCACGAGCTTGCCATGCGTAGTGAAGTCGTCGATCACAGGCTTCAGATCGGGTGCCTTTTCCGTTTCCCAGATCGTGCCCCCACACAGCACCAGCCCGTCGAAGGCATTGGCATGCAGGTTTTCCGCGACGGTGTCGGACGCAACGCGCATGCCGCCCATCGAGCGCACCTCAGCGCCGTCGGGCGTTGCGATCACCACGTCGAAGCCGAAATAGGAGCGCGCGGAGGCCGTCAGTTGGGCGACCTCCCAGTCGGCGAATCCATCGGTGAGGACGATTGCAAGTCGGGTCATCCGTTTCTCCTTGCAGGCTGTCCGGGGCGGTCAATGCCGCTCATGCCAAAGCTTGCATATAGCGCATGCCGGTGACCGGGCGAGGCACGAAGTCCATATTCTCGTAGAAGCGATGGGCCTGTACATTGCCGGTGGCGGCGCTGACTGAGAGGTAGCCGCAGCCTGCACTGCGGGCCGTGTCGCGGGCGCGGTTGACGAGATGCTGACCGACGCCATGGCCGCGATGGCCGTCCCGCACGAAGAGATGATGCAGATCCATGCCGCGAGCACCGTCCTGCGCCCTGTAGAGCGGCACAAGAATGGCGTAGCCGATCAGGCCTTCATCGCTTTCGGCAACCAGGGCGCTGATCCATGGCACCGGACCGAACAGGTCACGCTCGAGCTGCTCCGGGCTCGAGGCGGCCGGATCGCCGTGGTGCTTGGCGAGCAGGCCGATCATTTCGTTGAGTTCGGGCAGGTCACGCGGCTTGGCGGCGCGGATATTGATCACCGGCGGGCGGATCAATGAGATTTCGGTGTCTTCGATTTCAAGCATGGTCTTCGCGTCCTTGTGTGGTGTTCTGCCGTCAGGACGCTGCCGATACAACAAAGCCGCCTGACGGCGGCTTGTTGACAATATGATCTGTCCGGCCGCCCCTTACAGGTACAGCCAAAAATACGAGCTGGTGATGTGCGCGTTCTTGATCATGTGTTGATAGATCATCCAGAACGCGGTGTTTGTCAATGGGTTTTGTGAGCTCGCGCTTGGAAGCGAACAGCGTCGCCTGACGCAGCCGTCCGATCGCTCGGTCACCGACATCGAGAGCCAGATCGGCAAGTGTCATGCCGATCTGTACGCCGCCGCTGATCGCTCTTGGCGCCGAAATCGCGAGGCCGTTGATGTCGCTTTTCATCTCAGGGATATTTGTATATAGGGTACCCCCCTATGCTAAATGGATAAGCTTATGTCCCACACCACGCACCAGAAGAAGAAGCTGCTGGCTCGCGTCAGCCGTCTGAAAGGCCAACTGGAAGCCGTCGAGCGCGCGCTGGAGGCGGAGCGACCCTGCGGAGAGATCTTGCAGCTGCTTGCCTCGATCCGCGGCGCCCTGAACGGCCTGACCGGTGAAGTGCTGGACGACCACCTTCACGAGCATGTCCTGCATGCCGCCGATGAGAAGGCCCGGATGGAGGCCGTCGAGGAAATATCCGAAGTTCTGCGAACCTACATTCGCTGAGACAACCGACATGAGGAGCGTGCGATGGCCGCACAGACCCAAACACTTGAGCACGACCACGTTTTCCTGGGTGCCGACCACGACCGCAACGCCCGGCGCGTTTGGTTCGTCATTGCGCTCACCGCCGTCATGATGGTGGTCGAGATCGGCGCCGGAACCTACTACGGCTCCATGGCGCTGGTCGCCGATGGCTGGCACATGTCGACCCACGCGAGTGCGCTGCTGATCTCGGCGGTTGCCTATCTCTATGCCCGCCGTCAGGCGCACAATCCGCGCTTCACCTTCGGCACCGGCAAGCTCGGCGATCTCGCGGGCTTTGCCAGCGCCATCATTCTGATGCTGATTGCGCTCCTGATGGCCTGGGAGAGCTTCCTGCGCATCACCCATCCCGTGCAGATCAGTTTCGCCCAGGCGATCGGCGTCGCTGTCGTCGGTCTGCTGGTCAATCTGGCGAGCGCCTGGCTCCTGAAGGACGACCATCATGGCCACAGCCATGGCCATTCCCACCATCACGAGCATCACCATCACGGCGATCATGCCTACCATGGCGACCATGCACATTCCGCACATGCCTCGGACAACAACATGCGCGCCGCCTACGTCCATGTCATCGCGGATGCGCTGACCTCGGTACTTGCCATCGCCGCACTGCTGTTCGGCAGCCTCTACGGTTGGCTCTGGCTTGATCCGCTGATGGGCATCGTCGGGGGCCTTATCATCGCCCAGTGGTCGTGGGGCCTGATGCGGTCGTCCGGCCGCGTGCTGCTCGATGTCGTGCCGCAGGAGGCAGATCTACAGGACGAGATCCGTTCGGCGCTGGAAACGGGCGGCGAGCGGATCACCGATCTCCATGTCTGGCAGGTCGGTCCCGGCCACCACGCCGCGATCGTCGCTCTGGTGACCCCACAGGCGGAAAGTCCTGCCTTCTACAAGGCAAAGCTCGGACCCGTTGCCGGCCTCTCGCATGTCACCGTCGAGGTCACGCAGTCCGCAGCCGCTTGACGCGACTCATCGGGGCCACAATCAGTCTCTAGCCAAGTGTTCGTTGATTTGAGGCAGAGGAATTTTCATGCGTGGCTTTTCGATCCGTCGCCGGACCCTTCTCGGTTCGGCATTGCTTTCACCTGCCTTGCTCCTGCCGCGCGTTGCGTGGTCGGAAGACAGCGACGATGAAATCAACCGGCGGATGGACGCGCTCGAAAAGGCGATCGGCGGTCGCATCGGCGTGTCGGCGATCGACACGGAGACCAACATCTCCTTCGGTTACCGCGAGACCGAGCGCTTCCCCCTCTGCAGCACCTTCAAGGTCCTGGCTGCGGGGTTGGTGCTGGCGCGTGTCGACAAGGGACAGGAAAATCTCGAGCGGCGCGTCGTCTACGAGCAGGACGAGCTCGTCACCTATTCGCCGGAAACGGAAAAGCACGTCGGCGGCGAGGGCATGAGCATCGGCGAACTCTGCGAGGCGGCGATCACACTGAGCGATAACACGGCAGGCAACCTGCTGCTGGAGAGCTTCGGCGGACCGGCCGAGTTGACCAAATGGCTGCGCACGCTCGGCGATCGATCGACGCGGCTCGACCGCTGGGAAACGGCGCTCAACGAAGCCAAGGACGGCGACCCGCAGGATACGACCACGCCGGACGCGATGGTCGACACACTCGGTAACCTGACGCTGGGCTCGGCCCTGTCGGAACCTTCGCGTGACAAGCTGGTGGCGTGGATGGTGGCGAACACGACAGGCGGCGCGCGGCTGCGCGCCGGCCTGCCGGACACGTGGAAGATCGGCGACAAGACGGGCACCGGAAACAACGGCAGCGCTGCCGATATCGCCGTCGTCTGGCCGCCCGGTCACGGTGCGATCCTGGTCGCGGCTTACCTGACGCAGGCCAAGGCGCCGGTCTCCGAGATCAACCCTGTCTTCGCCGAGGTCGGAAAGATCGTGGCCGATATGGTCGGATAGCGCTTTCCTCTCAAAGAAATGCTACGGAAACGTGAATCTCCGTCGCATCGATCTGAGTCAGTTTGTGAAGGTTTCATCGCCGAACTGAAGCGTTGTGCCAGGCAGGTTTCGTGAAATGTGGCGCCACTGGTCCTTTGGCAACTCAACATGACCGCTTTGCGCCGAAAGCAGCCGCCCTGTTGTCGCCTATCGCCATACTCACGCGATCGTTGCGAGCAGATCCTCCACCGAGGCAACGCGGACGAAGGACTGCGCCGCCGGGGCAAGATCAGGGTCCAGAGTAACCAATGCGTCCGCCTGGAGCTGCGCGACGGCGATGTATTCGGCACAATAGGTATTCTTCCATTCGAGTTTGCTGGCGATGTTCCACGCGTACCGCTGCAACACGCGGTCGCCGAGCAGTCGAATTCTCAGACCGCGAAGATAGTCCAGCTGATCGTCAGCTTCCCTCTTGTCCAGATCGCCATTACGAACCGCCGAGTAGAGGCGGGCCAATACCTGGGATCGCAAGAGCGTCGGGGCAACCAAGGCGTGGCTGTCAGGGACCTCTGCGGCGTTCTTCGCGAGCAGGAGCGCAGCGTCTGCCGCGATCGCAAACCGCTTCTTCATCACGATCTTCCCTCCCTGGACATTGATGCGGATCCAGCTTGTGCGGTTAGATCATCCTCCCTCCAGTGCCGACAGCAAAAAATGCCCCAATCCGTCATCGAGCCCGCTCTGCCGCCTTCCGGTCGTCAGAAACGGTCCGCCGGATCGACCCGCTGGCAAAGCGCGACTACGCCAGCTCCGCATCTAGGCACCGATGATCGTGTCGGTGCTCGGCTGGTCCTTGCTGTCGCCGTCGCCGGTCAGCTGCCGCTTCAGCTCGTCGGCAATCTGCTTTTCGATGGCCTCGCGCTGTTCTGGCGGCATCGCCTTGAGATCGTCCTCGGTCAGGCCGAGCCGCTGAAGGACCTGGTCGCGGATCCGCTCCGCCGGAGTCTGTTCGGCGAGATCGGTAAACTCGGAGACAACAGCGTCATGGCGTGCTTTCGCGGGATCTTCGGTGCCGTCCATGGTCACGGTGCCGCTGCTCTGCAGCGCCCACATCGTGCTGGAGATCGACGTCGGCGTGCTGCTTGGCTGCAGTGCCGCGCCGCTCTGGCGAACGCTGAGTTCGATATCACCCGTCTGTTGCTTGTTGCGTTGGCCGGATTGGCTGAAGAGGTTGCTCAGTCCATAGGTGCTGGAAATGCTGCTGCCGATCTTCATGAAAATTCTCCTTTGAGCAATGCGCGGAGAATGGCGCGGCAGTCCTGCCCGGAGCTTGTGTCGGCGGGCTCGGATGGCCGGGACAAGTGGCGGCCATCCAATGGGTCTCGAGGCGTCAGGGCAGGGCGTAGCCGATCACATAGTCACCGGCCTTGGTGCCGACCGAGCCATGTCCGCCGGCGACGATGACGACGAACTGCTTGTTGTCGCTGGTCGTATAGGTCATCGGCGTCGCCTGGCCGCCGGCCGGCAGACGGGCCTGCCATAGTTGTTGCCCGTTGGTGACATCGTAGGCTCGCAGGTAGTTGTCGACGGCAGCCCCGAGGAAGGCGACCCCGCCCTTGGTTAGCATCGGGCCACCGATGCCGGGTACGCCGACCTTGAACGGCAGCGGCAGCGGCGTCATGTCGTGCACGGTGCCGTTCTTCAGCTTGTAGGCGATCTTGCCGGTGAGGAGATCGACGCCGGCGACGTAGCCCCATGGCGGCGCCTGGCAGGGGACCTTGAGCGGTCCGAGGAACGGTCCCATGAATACCCCGTAGGGTGCGCCGTCGTTGCGGTTGAGGCCCTGTTCGCTCCCTTTCTCATCCTGCCCCTTCGGCGGGATGTCGGAGGCGGGAACCAGCCGCGAGGTGAAGGCAAGATAGGTCGGCATGCCGAACATGATCTGCCGCTCCGGGTCGACAGCAACGCTGCCCCAATTAAAGGTGCCGAAATTGCCGGGGTAGATGATCGAGCCCACGAGCGAAGGCGGCGTATATCGCCCTTCATATTTGTATCGGTGGAAATCGATGCGGCAGGCGAGCTGGTCGAGCAGAGTCACCCCCCACATGTCGTTCTCCTGCAGCGGCGGCGGCGAGAAGGTGAGGTCGGAGATCGGCTGCATCGGCGACGTATGATCCTCAGGGATGGCACCTGATGGCGCGGGGATTTCCTTGAAGGGAATGATCGGCTCACCGGTACGACGGTCAAGCACGTAGATGTCGCCCTGCTTGGTCGGGCCTACCAGCGCCGGCACGACGGTCCCATCGGGCTTCCTCATGTCGAAGAGCACCGGCTGGGCCGGCACGTCCATGTCCCAGAGATCGTGATGGACAAACTGTTGAACCCATTTCAGCTGCCCGGTGTTGATGTCGAGCGCGACGATCGAGGAGGAGAATTTCTCGACGTTCTCGCTTCTGTTCATACCGAGCTGGTCCGGCACCTGGTTGCCGAGCGGGATGTAGACCATGCCGAGCCCGTCATCGACGCTGAAGACCGACCAGCTGTTCGGAGAGTTGGTCGTATAGGTCCGGCCTTGGGGCAGGGGGGTTGTCACATCGGGATTGCCGGAGTCCCAGTTCCAGATCAGAGCACCTGAATTGATGTCGAATGCGCGGATGACGCCGGACTGCTCGTGCGTCGAATAGTTGTCGTTGACGGCCCCGCCGATGATCAGCTTGCCGGCGACCGCGACCGGCGGCGAGGTCGAATAGTAGTAGCCGGCCGGATTGTACTTCATGCCCTGCTCAAGATGCAGCACACCCTGATCCGCAAAGCTCGTGCAGACCTTTCCGTCGAGCGCATCGAGAGCGATCAGCCGCGCATCCGAGGTCGGCAGGTAGACCCGATCGACGCAGGGCTGGCCGGCGGCCGTCGCCGTATCGTGGTAATAGGTGACGCCGCGGCAGGTCTGGTGCTGCCTGTCAGGGTTCATGCCGGAATTGGCGTCGTATTTCCATTTTTCCTTGCCGGTCGTCGCGTCGAGTGCGATCGCCCAGTTATGCGGCGTGCAGAGGTAGAGCGTGTCGCCCACTTTGAGAGGTGTCACCTGGTAGGTCGTTTCGCCGACATCATCGGGTCGCTTCACGTCACCGGTCTGATAACGCCAGACCTCCTTGAGATCCTTGACGTTGCTAACATTGATCTGGTCGAGCGGCGAGTAGCGCTGGCCGAATGGGGTGCGGCCATACTGGTGCCATTCGCCGTCCTGAACGGTGCCGCCGAATGTCGTCGTGCCGGAAGCCTCGGTCGGCAGGTTGCCGTGCAGGTCATGCGGGTCCGTCGTCATCGAGAAGCTCGCAACGGCGATGGCGATCAGCACCGGAATGGTAAGCGGCCAGTGGCTGGCCCCGTAGGACGTCCCGGTCGGACTCTGGAAGCCGAGGGGCCGACGGATCCAGGGCGTCAGCAGCCACAGTCCGAGCAGGATGATCAGACCGCCGCGCGGACCGAGTTGCCACCAATCGAAACCGACCTCCCAGATCGCCCAGACAAGCGCAACGATGATCAGAGCCGCGTGGACCCACAGGGCGGCTGCACGACGCAGCAGAAGCAGGACGGCGGTGATGAGAAACATCGCACCGGCGAAGAGGTAAAAGAAGCTGCCGCCAAGGATGATGAGCCAAAGCCCGCCGCCGACCAGGGCAAGGCCGAGGAGCATGAAAAGAACGGAGGTAATGACGATTACTACCATTATGGGGAACTCCCGCTGAGGTTAGCCGGGTGCGGTCAGGCGCGAAAAATGCCTTCTAATCAGCGAGATAGAGCGGTCGCAATGGGCGTCAACTGCGACCATAGGTGTCAGAGGGGATAGGTTTGCATCCGATCACGTGCCGCAGAAGGTCTGCAGCACACGTTCTTCCGGCTTCGGCGGCTCCATGTAGGCCGCAAAGTCCGGTTGGTCGTCATACGGCTTGGCGAGAACGGCAAGCAACGCCTCGAACAGCGAAAAGTCGGCATCCTCGACGGCGGCGTTGATCGCCTGCTCGATGCGGTGGTTGCGCGGAATGAAGGCGGGATTGACAGAGCGCATGGCCGCCCTGCGCTCGGCCTCGGTCCGGCCCTCGTCACGGGTCAGGCGGTCGCGCCAGCGGGCAAGCCATTCGCGCGCCCCATCCGGTTCCCGGAAAGCCGAGAGGAACAGTGCCTCGCCATCTCCTGGACCGACGGCGTCGGAAAGGCGGCGGAAGGCGAGGGTAAGATCGGCCTGGCTTGCCTGCATCGCGGCAAGCAGCGATTGAATAAGGTCCAGATCGCCGTCTTCGACGGTCGATAGGCCGATCTTCTCGCGCATGCCGCGCAGCCAGTGGATCTGGAAGCGCTCGCCATATTGCCGGATCACGCTGTTGGCGAGCTCGACGGCCTTTTCCGCATCCGCATCAAAGAGCGGCAACAGGGTTTCGCCAAGCCGTGCCAGGTTCCATTGGCCGATGCCGGGTTGATTGGCATAGGCATAGCGGCCGCCCTGGTCGATCGAGGAAAAGACCGTGCCGGGATGGTATTCGTCCATGAAGGCGCAGGGGCCGAAATCGATCGTCTCGCCCGAAATGGTCATGTTGTCGGTATTCATGACGCCGTGGATGAAGCCGATATGCAGCCACCTGGCGATCAAGGCCGCCTGCCGCTCGCAGACGGTCTCGTAGAGCGCGAGGTAGGGATTGTCCCTGTCCTTGAGTTCCGGATAGTGCCGGTCGATCACATAATCGGCCAGCGCCCGAACGCCGTCGGTATCGCCCCGCGCGGTGAAGAACTGGAACGTGCCGACGCGAATGTGGCTTGCGGCAACACGGGTAAACACTGCACCTGGCAGCATGTTCTCGCGATAAACGGGCTGCCCGGTCGAAACGGCGGCCAGCGCGCGGGTTGCCGGGACGCCGAGCGCATACATCGCTTCGCTGACGATATATTCCCGAAGCACCGGGCCGAGCGCGGCACGGCCATCGCCGCGGCGGGAATAGGCGGTCTGGCCCGCACCCTTCAGCTGGATGTCCCAGCGCTGGCCGTTTCGGTCGATCACCTCGCCAAGCAGGATCGCCCGCCCGTCGCCGAGCAATGGCACGAAGGAGCCGAACTGGTGCCCTGCATAGGCCATCGCCAGCGGATCGGCGCCTTCAGGCACGAGGTTGCCCGAAAAGATCGCCGCGCCGTCGCGCTTCAGCGCCTCGACATCGAGGCCGAGTTCTTCCGCAAGCGGTTCGTTCAGTTTGATCAGCCACGGCTCGGCGGCCTGCGAGGGCGCCTGGCGCGTAAAGAATTGCTGTGGCAACCGCGCATAGCTGTTGTCGAAGGCGAAGGGCCGCGAAGGGGATGCATTCTGAGCAAGGGTCATATGCTTTAGGTAGGGCTCCGGCGCGCATGACGCAAGCCGGGAGCCCTTGCTCCGAGCTTGCGGCTGGTCGTGCGGCGCTTCAGTAACCCAGCCATTCCCGGATGGCACGGCTGCCTTTCCATATAAGCATAACGACGCCACATTTGCGGGCGTATACAAGGATCTCTAATCCCCTTTTGGCATCACGCCATACCATACCGCGGCCATCGCTTCCGCGCCGGCCACGCCATTGCGAGTGATCCCTGACGATGTCGGATCAGATCTATCAGGCGGCTGCCGTCGGGCGCGCCAAGCCCAATTTCCGCGTGATAGCGATGATCGTGGCGAGCGCCATGTTTATGGAGCAGCTCGACGCCACCGTTCTGGCGACGGCGCTGCCGACCATGGCACGCGATTTCGGCGTCAGCGCCCCGTCGATGAGCATCGCGCTGACTTCCTACCTTCTCAGCCTGGCGATTTTCATTCCGGCAAGCGGCCTGATTGCCGATCGCTTCGGCTCGCGCACCGTTTTCCGCTCGGCGATCGCCGTCTTCGTGACAGGCTCCATCTTCTGCGCGCTGTCGCCCAATCTCCTCTGTCTCGTGCTGGCGCGACTGCTGCAGGGCCTTGGCGGCGCGATGATGCTGCCGGTCGGGCGCCTCGTGCTGCTCCGCAGCGTCTCCCGCAAGGACATGGTCAACGCCATGTCGTGGCTGCTGGTGCCGGCGCTGATCGGCCCGATCCTCGGCCCTCCGGTTGGCGGCCTGATCGTCACCTATCTCGACTGGCGCTGGATCTTCTACATCAACGTGCCGATCGGCATCATCGGCTTCACCCTGGTCTCGATCTTCATCGAGGACTTCAAGGGCGAGGCGAAGCGCCCGTTCGATACGGTTGGTTTCATTCTCTCCGGTATTGCGCTCGGCTCGCTGTTGTTCGGTTTTGAAAGCTCGAGCCGTCCGGGCGAGGGTGCGTTCTCGCTGTTCCTCATCGCGGTCGGTCTGCTCTTCGGCGTAGCCTATCTCAAGCATGCCCGCCGCCACCCGGCGCCGATCATGGACTTTTCGCTGATGAAGGTGTCGAGCTTCGGCACGTCGGTCATTGCCGGTTCGCTGACCCGTATCACGCAGGGCGCGCAGCCCTTCCTGCTGCCGCTCTATTTCCAGCTCGGTTTCGGACTGTCGGCGGCCAAGGCCGGCCAGCTCGTCACCGCAGCGGCCCTCGGCTCGATGGCGATGAAGGCCGTCGCACCCAGCGTACTGCGCCGTTTCGGCTTCCGCAGCAGCCTGGTCGCGAACGGCATCATTGCCACCTGCGGCTATGCCCTCTGCGCCGCCTTCCGGCCCGACTGGCCGCTGGGGCTGATCTTTGCGATCCTCGTCATGTGCGGCTTCTTCATGTCGTTCCAGTTCACGGCCTACAACACGGTGGCCTACGATGAGATCGACCGCGATCGCATGAGCTCGGCCACCAGCTTCTACACGACGTTCCAGCAGCTGATGCTGTCGCTCGGCATCTGCGTCGGCGCGCTGGCGCTCCACACGTCGATGACGGTCAACGGCAGCGAGACGCCGGAGCTCCACGATTTCTCCGCCGCCTTCCTTTTCGTCACCGCGATCTCGATCACGGCGACCTTCTGGAACCTGCGCTTTTCGCGCAGCGCCGGCGCCGACATCAGCGGTCATAACGCCGGCAAGGCTGCGCACACCGCAGAACACTGACCGCGACGCGGCAGAGAACTGACCGTCACGCGGCACTCGGAAGCGCCGGCAGGCAAGCCTCGCAGATCGCGGCAACATGCCGGTGATCGGTGCCGCAGCAGCCGCCGACGATCCTGATTTGCGGCATTCTCTGCATCAGCTCCCTGTACCGCTGCCCGAGATCGACCGGATCGCCGGCATCCAGCGTTTCGCTGTCGTCCAGTTCGGCATGGCTCATGCGCGAGGCATTTGCCCGCAGCCCATGAATGCGTTTTGTCCATCCCGCGCGATGATCCAGCGCCTCGGCAAAATGCGTCGGATGCGCGCAATTGATCATGTAATAGGCCACCGAACCGCCCGTCGCCGCATCCGTCGTCTCGATTACCTCCTGCATGCTGCGCCCGGTCACCAGCTTGCCGTCGGTCTCGACCGTGAAGGAGATAACGCAGGGCATATCGCGGGCCGAGGCCGCCCGGGCGATACCGATTGCCTCGTCGATGTTGTTCAGCGTGACGGCGGAGATCATGTCCGCATCGCTCTCGGCAAAGCTGCCGATCTGGACGCTGTGATAATCCTCGGCTTCGGCCGCGTTCATCCGGCCGGCCTTGTACCCATCGCCGCGTGGCCCCATCGCGCCGCTGAGCACGATCGGCCGCCCCGGCTCCTCGTGCCGCTCGCGCAATCCCGCAAGCAGGGCAATGCTTTGAACGTTTGCGTCATGCAGCGCCTCCGACGTGTAACCCAGCTTTTCCGCCCAATCGGGGCTCGCCCTCCATGTCGGGCTGTCGAGAATGAAGCCGGCGCCATGCTTGCGGGCGATGTCGAGGTAACGGCGATAGTAGGCGCGCAGCCGGTCGCGGCCTTCTTCTGAAGCCATCATCACGAAGGATGCGAAGTGCGGCAGCTGCAGTCCGTCATGAAAGATGAAGGTCGTTTCCATGCCGCCGTCGGTGACGAATGCGCCGCCCTTGAGTTGCGGCAGGCTGTGTCTGTACTTGGCCATGACAATCCCTCTATGTGCAAGCAATTCTCACGAACAAGTTCTCCGCTTCCGGGCTGCGAAACTAGACGACTTGCGGTATAGTTGGGCATCGCATGATGTTTGCCTTTGATTTCAGCCGCTTCCGCGGGGCGGATGACAAAAGGCCTCCATATAGACCAGAGCTGGCGGGCAAAAACCGTACCGGCGGTACAGGGAATTTGATGCGCAAGGGCCAGGAGACCAGAACCCGCATCCTGGATGTGGCCGAAACTGCCGTCCTGCAGAAGGGCTTCGGCGGCACCTCGATCGAAGAGCTGATCGCCGAGACCGGCATCACCAAGAGCGGCTTCTTCTACCACTTCCGGGACAAGAACGCGCTCGCCAAGGCGCTGCTCGAGCGGTACATCGAAAACGACGAACGAATCTACGACGAGATATTCACCCGCGCCCGCGAGCTGACCGAAGATCCGCTGCAATCCTTCATGCTCGGTCTGAAGCTGCTTGCCGAACTGCTGTCCGACCTGCCGAACGGCCATCCGGGCTGCCTCGTGGCCACGGTCTGCTACTATGAACGCCTGTTCGACCGCGACATCCAGGAAACCAACAAGCAGGCGGTGCTCGCCTGGCGACGGCGGTTCCGCGGCATGTTCGAGGAGATCATGGTAGTCTACACGCCGCGCGAACCGATCGAGATCGACCAACTGGCCGACATGGTTTCGACGGTGCTCGAGGGCGGCATCGTCCTGTCGAAGGCCTTGAAGGAACCGCAGGGGCTCGCCGACCAGGTTCTCGTGCTGCGCAGCTTCGTGAAGCTGCTGTTTCAGCCGCAGATCGTTCGCCAGTGATCCGGCCTAGCGGTCGTCTTCCATGGCAGCCGCCATCTCGGCGAGCTTGCGCACGGTATTGAGATTGCGCGCCGTTCCTAGTTTCAAGGCCGGCAGCTTGAGCTTCGATTTGCCGGAGCCAACAGGGAAGTGGACATAGATTTCGCGCCCGGCGAGAACGGCCTCTTCGCCATCGGGGGCCACCATCTTGTCCAGCGCATCATCAGGCGCCGCTTCCGGTAGGAAGCTTACCAGGAGATAGTTGGGCTTGGCATCTGGGAAGGGCGCGTTGGCGGCAATCGCTTCCAACTCCTTGCGGCTGCGCAGCATCACGCCGGGCTTCTTGCCGAGCAGCTTTCCCAGCGCGTCGTCCAGCTTCTGCTCGACCTCGACCTCTGCTGCATCGGCGCGAAACAGCACGTTGCCGCTCTGGATGTAGGTCTTCACGTCGCTGAAGCCGAGCTCTTCGCAGACCGCCTTCAGCTCCGCCATGGGCAGCTTGCCCGTGCCGCCGACATTGATCGCCCTCAGGAGCGCCACATAGACCGTCACGGGCTCCTCCAGCCGATTATATCTTGCCCGCGACCTTGATCGCGAAAGCATATTCGAAGGCGATCTCCTCGAGGCGCTGGAAGCGTCCCGAAGCGCCGCCATGGCCGGCATCCATGTTGGTCTTCAACAGGATCGGTGCCGAGCCGGTGGTCTTTTCGCGCAGCCGCGCCGCCCACTTTGCCGGCTCCCAATAGGTGACGCGCGGATCGGTGAGGCCGCCGAGCGCCAGGATCGGCGGATAGGCCTTGGCGCCGACATTGTCGTAGGGCGAATAGGCGGCGATCTGCTCGTAGTCTTCCTTGCTCTCGATCGGGTTGCCCCATTCCGGCCATTCCGGCGGGGTCAGCGGTAGCGTGTCGTCGAGCATGGTGTTCAGCACGTCGACGAAGGGAACGGCGGCGATCAGGCCGGCGAACTTTTCCGGCGCCATGTTGGCAACGGCGCCCATCAGCATGCCACCGGCCGAGCCGCCCTCGGCGATGATGTTGGCATAGGAGGTGAACTTCTCCTGATTCAGATAGTCAGCGGCGGCAATGAAGTCCTTGAAGGTGTTGGTCTTCTTTTCCATCTTGCCGTCTTCGTACCAGGCAAAGCCCTTGTCCTTGCCGCCGCGGATATGGGCGATGGCATAGACGAAGCCGCGATCGGCGAGCGACAGGCAGTTGGTGTTGAAGCCGGCCGGAATGGTGATGCCGTAGGCGCCGTAGCCGTAGAGCAGGCAGGGTGCCGAACCGTCGAGCGGCGTGTCCTTGCGATAGAGCAGGGTGACGGGCACCTGTTCGCCATCCCAGGCGGGCGCGAACACGCGGCGGGTGACGTAATCGTCCGGATTGTGGCCCGAGGGCACCTCCTGGGTCTTCAACAGCGTGCGCTCGCGCGTCACCATGTTGTAGTCGTATAGCTGCGACGGCGTCGTCATCGAGGAATAGGAGAAGCGGATGACGTCGGTGTCGTATTCCGCGGCCCCCTGCAGCCCGAGCGAATAGGCCTCTTCGGCAAAGGCGATCGCGTGTTCCTCGCCGGTGCGACGGTCACGGATGATTATCTGCGGCAGGCCATCCTTGCGCTCCAGCCAGAGCAGGTGGCGGGCATAGGCCATGTGGCTGATGATCAAGGTTCCCGGCTTGTGCGGCACGACCTCGCGCCAGTTCGCCTTGCCCGGGTTTTCAACCGGCGCTTCCATGATCTTGAAATCCTTGGCGTCGCCGTCATTGGTCAGGATGTAGAAGACGTCGCCGCCTTCCGTCATCGAATATTCGATGCCTTCCTCGCGCTCGGCGACCAGCTTCGGCTCGGCCGTCAGGTCCTTGGTGGACAGCAGGCGGTATTCCGAGGTCTCGTGATCGTGGATGTCGATGTAGATGAAGTCGTCGAGCAGCGAACCGCCGACGCCCATGAAAAAGCCCGCATCCTTTTCCTCATAAACCAGCCGGTCTTCAGATTGAGGCGTGCCAAGAATGTGGTGAAACACCTTCGACGGGCGGTGGTTCTCATCGAGCGCAGAATAGAAGAAGCTCTTGCCATCGGGCGCCCAGACGCCGCCGCCGCCGGTGTTCCCGATCACGTCGGCCAGGTCCTCGCCAGTCGCAAGGTCACGCACGCGCAGCGTATAGAACTCAGAACCCTTGTCGTCGTAACCCCAGATGCCGCGGCTGTGGTCGGTCGAGTGATCGAGGCCGGCGAGCCTGAAATAGGCCTTGCCCGCGGCCTCCTTGTCGCCGTCGAGCAGAACGGTGCGGATAGCCTCGTCCTTGACGGCGCCGTTACGCGGAATCCGGAAATAGCGAGGCTGTTCGCCGCCGGTCACGAAGAAGGTACCGTAGGCGTAGTCGCCGTCCTTCATCGGCACGGAGCTGTCGTCTTCCTTGATGCGGCCGCGCATCTCCGAAAACAGCGTCTTCTGCAGCACCTTTGTGTCTTCCATGGCCGCGTTCATGTAGACGTTTTCGGCTTCCAGATGTTGGCGGATCGCGGGATCGAGGATCGCGGGATCCTTGAACATCGCCTGCCAGTTGTCGGCGCGCAGCCAGGCATAGTCGTCGGTGCGGGTGATGCCGTGGCGCGTATCGGAGATCGGCTTCTTGGTGGCGACGGGTGGGTTCGGCAGGTTCTTGAAGACGGTCAAGGAAAGCTCCGGAAACGTGATGTCAGGTGGGCAAGAGATAGAGAGGCGGATGCCTGGGATCAAGCGCCCAAGACGGACCTGTGGCAAAAGCGAAGGAATGCTCACGTTGCCTTGATGTCACCACATTGTTTAAGAAAGTCCGCTATGCCACCCGGAATTCGCCCCTCGTACGACCGTCAAAACCACGGTTCTCCACAGGCGATTCCGGAATGAGAATGCAAAGGAATCCCACCGTAATGCCAAAACGTCTCGTGTTGCTTCTGTCCGCATTTAGCCTTGCTTTTCCAGCCTTCGCAGTCGATCCCGCCATCAAGAAGCAACTCGAAAAGCTCGATCCCGCGACCCGCCTCGAACAGAGCTGTGACACGGAGGCGATGAGCCGAATCAACAAGGACGAGACCGGCTACAAGCCCGACAAGGTCATCGCCTACACGTTCAAGGATCCCGTTCCGAGCGACGACAGGCTGGAGGCGCCAGGCGCGGTCTTCCGCAGCAAGGGCGACTGGTATCATCTCTCCTACACCTGCATCACCGGCCCGCAGCACATCAATGTCCGCGATCTGCAATACAAGATTGGCGAAAAGGTCCCGCGCGAGAAGTGGGAAAAATATTACCTCTATGATTGATCGCGGCGCGCGCCGTGAGTTGCCTTTCTGAAGCCTTAGTCCTCAGGCATCAGAATTGCCGCTGAAGCCGGCGGCGAATCGCAGCAGCGACCGCAGGCGGCATCAAACCACATGGCGCCTGACCGCGATGTGCATTATGCAGCGCTTGAACCACGAACGGCTTCTCTTTGGCATGAATCGTATTCTTCTCGTTTCGGCGTTGCTGATCGCATCCGCCTCGATTGTGTCCGCTGCCGCTCCTCCGCCGGAGGAAGCGCCGGTCGTCACCGCGCCCTCGAAGGTCGTGCAGGCCCCCAAGATGGCAGCAGGGCCGAAGCTGGTTGAGCCGCATCTGCGCATTGCCCGGTCGGGCATCAAGGGTCACGCGCGGGTGGCGCTGACCTTTGACGCTTGCATGGGTCAGGCCGACGACCGCATCCTCTCGGTGCTGGTCCAGGAGCGCATTCCCGCGACCATTTTCGTCACTGCGCGCTGGCTGAAGCACAATCCGCAGGCGCTGCAGGTCTTCCTTGAGAATCCCGATCTGTTCGAACTCGAGAACCACGGTCAGAATCACGTTCCAGCCGTCGACAAGCCGGTCTCGATCTATGGCATCGCGTCCGCGGGCTCGCCCGAGGCCGTGCGGCAGGAAGTGCAGGGCGGTGCCGATGCGATGCTCGCAGCCGGTATTGCCCCGCCGCACTGGTTCCGCGGCTCGACCGCCAAATACGACCTCTCCGCCATCGCCCAGATTCGCGACATGGGGTACCGCATCGCCGGTTACTCGGTGAATGGAGACGGCGGCTCGCTGCTCGGCGCCGTTGTCACGGAAAAGCGCATTGCATCGGCCAAAGACGGCGACGTCGTGATCTCCCACATCAACCAGCCGACCCACGCCGCCGGCGAGGGCGTCGCCAAGGCGATCGTCGATCTCATGGCCAAGGGTGTCGAATTCGTCCGGCTGCAGGATGTCGAGGACACCGGCGACGACCGGACGACGCAGTGAGCTAGCCAAGGGCGCTCTGTAGCGTTTCCTCACTCACGTTCGAGCGTCGGGGCACGTCGGGCGCGTCGCGATCCAGCGCGAAATCATCAAACCAGTCGCGGTACCCTCCGCCGATCAGTGCGCCGATAACCTGTGTCGCAAGATAGGAGAAGGTGATGCCGTTGCCGCCATAGCCATAGGCGGCATAGACTTGTGGCATCGAGGGAACCGGACCGATCAGCGGTAGCCCGTCCGACGTCGCCCCGAACGTGCCGCACCATGCCGTCGCGACGCGGGTGTCGGCGCTGGACCAGAGCCGCTTCATCTTCTCCCGGATCGTCATGATCTTTTCGGCCAGCTTGGCGTCGCGGGCCGCGGGGTCGACGGTGTCGTCATCCTCGCCGCCAGCGATGATCCGCCCATCAGGCGTCGTGCGCATGTAGAGATAGGGGTGGCTGTCTTCCCAGATCAGCACCTGATCGCGCCAGAGCGCTGCCGGATCCTGCGGTATCGTCGCCAGCGCCCAGCTCGATGTCATCCGGTGCTGTTTCGGCATATCGATGCCCGGCATGGCGTAGCCGGTGGCGAGCACCGCCGTTTTCGCCTCGATGACGAACGCACCGTCTGTTTCGGCGCTGACCCGCCCGCCTTCGCTATGTAGCTTGGTGACCGAGGCGCTGATCAGGCGCGCGCCTTGCTTCACGGCAATGTCCAGCAGGCCCCAGGTCAGGAGCAGCGGATCGGCCTCCGCCGAGCCGCGCGACAGGATGCCCCCATCGCGGTCGATTTCGAACTCGGTAAAGAGATCGCAATGTTCCAGATACCGGCTTGGCAGTCCGGCACGACGACGCAGCTCGACCTCCCTGCGAAGATCGCCCGCGCCCTCCTGGTTATTGGCGAGGAACAGCGATTGCCGGGGAAGCAGGTTGCAGGCGATCCGGTGGGCGACGATCAGCTTGGAGAGACCGGCGACCGAGGCTGCGCTCCGCCTGTAGATGCCGGCGGCGCGTTCGAAGCCATGGAAACGCTCGAGTTCGCTCAGCGTTCGGTCTATCTCCCACTGCAGCATGGCGGTGCTCACTGCCGTGCTGCCGAGACCCGGCGTCTCGCGGTCGACGATGACCACGGAAAGACCTCGTTCCGCGAGGTGCTGGCCCATCAGCGCGCCGGTAATCCCGCCGCCGATCACCATGGCGTCGACTTTGAGATTGTCCTGAAGTGGCTGGTAATTGGGCTTTGTTCCTGCGTGGCTCCAAGGGGAGGTGCCGCTCTTCAGCCGGTTCTGGCTGGAATCTGCAAGATCGATTTCTGCCATCTGACGCTTCTTACCTCAATTATTTCGGCAATTGCGGTTGCAGTCTCTCTTCGATGAAAAGTTCATCGACGATGGTCATGACAATCAGCGATAGTGGTAGTGCCAGCATAGCACCAACTGCGCCCCACATCCAAGTCCAGAACAAGATCGCCAGAAACACCACGAAGGGATTGATTTCCAGGCGCTTTCCCATGACCGCCGGGAAGATCAGGTTTTCCATGACGAGGTGGACGATGAAGAATGCCGCCGCTGGCATAAGGCCCACCACGATGCCGTCATGCGTGATGATCCCCGCGATGGCGACCGCCAGCGTCATCATCGTAATGCCGAGATAGGGGATGAAGCTCGACAGGAACGCGAAGAAGCCCCAGAGCACCGGCGCCGACAGGCCCCCTACATAGGCGATCACCATCATCACGAGGCCAAGGCAGACGTAGATCAGCGACGCCGTCGCAAAATAAAATCCGAGAACCTGTTCCACGCCGTTGATCACGCGGATGGCGGCAAGCCGCTGCGAGCGCGACCGGAACACCATAATGATGGATTTGCGCAACGTCACCCGTCCGGCAAGGAAAAGCAGCAACGCGGCGAAGAAGATCAACGCCTGCACGAGGGCAGGGGTGAGGTTGGTGCTGACGAGATGCACGACGTTGCCAGTGTTCTCCAGAAGCTTCTCACTCGACATTGGCCCGGTCTGGAAAGTCTCCGGCGTAATGTGCAGCCACTTGATGCGCTCGAGATAGGGCATGAGGCGGTTGAAGCTCTTCTCGACGAAGGCCGGGCCCTCGTTGACGAGCCTTGTCACCGGTCCGGCAAGCGAATTGGCGAGAAGCGCGATCACAAGCGCAACCGCAGTAGACAGGATGACCGCATTGGTGATGCGCGGCACGCCGAGCTTGCTGAGCTTTTCCGCCAGCAGCCCAAGGATCATGCCGACGACGACGGCGAGCGTCACCGGAATGAGGATCAACGACATCATGTAGATGGCCGATAGTGCAAGCACTCCAAAGATACCGATGATGGCCCAAGCCATGCTGACATCAAGCCCGTCCTTCTCCAGGCGACGCATCGGCGCTTGTGGCATCTCCTCCGTGTCCTGGGTCAGTTTTTCTGCCCAGGCGCTGACGGGAGTCGTGCCCACTGTCATTTTGCTGGCCTGCTTGCGGATGCCGTTGGCAATTCCCATCGATAGACGATCCCCGGAAGCCCAGTTGCTTCGCGACGGAAACGCGCGGAACCCCTTCAGGTTCCTAAGGTCAGGTAGACAGGGTCAGGCCGATGCCCCAGGGATCATGCAGGAAGACACCGCCATTGCGCGTTTCACTCTTGATCTCCAGTTCGTCGAGCTTGGTGACAGCTTTTTTGAGCGCTTCCTTGTCGTTGAAGCGTAGCGTGTAGTCGGAAAGGCCCGTCATGCCCTCGGCGCGGGTGCCGGCGCCGCGGCTGTTCCAGATGTTGGCGGCGACATGGTGATGGTAGTCGCCGGTCGCAAAGAAGCTGGCGCCGGGATAGCGCGCCATCAGCTTCAGGCCAAGAATATCGCGGTAGAAGGTGTCTGCTTCCGGAATGTTGCCGACCTGCAGGTGGATGTGGCCGATTGCCGTTCCGTCGGCCATTCCGTTCCAGGCATCGTTGGGTGCGCTGTTGTAGAGCGGTTGCAGATCAAGGCGAAGCGTCGCCATTTCCACCTGACCGTCCGGCTGGAATTTCCATTGGTCGTGGGAACGGTCGGCATAAATCTCGATGCCGTTGCCTTCCGGATCGGAGAGATAGATGGCCTCGCTGACGAGGTGATCGGATGCGCCGTCCAGGACGACATTGTTGTGCGCCGCGTGGCGCAGCCAGCGGGCGAGCTCGGTGCGGCTGGGCATCAGGAAGGCCGTATGGAAAAGGCCGGCTGCGTTGCGCGGTGCGACACGCACATCCTTGCCTGTCGTCAGCGTCAGAAGCGGCGTGCCGTCGACACCGAGGATTTCGCCGCTCGCGCTTTTCTCGATGACATTAAGGCCAAGCATCGATTGATAGAAATTGGAAACCAGCGGCAGGTCGGTGACGACGAGATGCGACTGATCGACATAGGCAGGACGCGTCAGGGCGTAGGACGTTTCAGTGGTCATGGGTGTATCTCCTGCCTTGGATGGGGGAGGCATACCGGCGGTAGCGGCGAAAGCGCCGCCCGTAGCAATACCAAGGAATTTGCGCCGGTTCATGTGCCTCAGAGGTTCCCTTGGTCGCTGTACTTGATCCCTATATGGCGCATTCTGATTGTTCACAGAAGATCCGATTTTGACGATTCAGCGTTCGATGCTTGTTGACAAGAATCCATCCTGATCTTGATCTTGATCAAAGCGCCTTATTTATCTCTTGAGAGGATGTGGCCGTAAGAAACGGCAGCGCTGGAGGGCCTGAATGTACAAGAGAATCATCGTTCCGATAGAAATAGGCGGGTTGGACAGGGGCGAAAAGGCGCTCCGCAAGGCATCCACGCTCCTTGAAAAAGGTGGCGAGATCATCTTGCTCAACGTTGTCGAGGACGTTCCCACCTATGTCGCGATCGATCTGCCGCCCGAGCTGCGGCAAAACGCGATCGACGATGCCGAACAGAAACTCGGCATGCTGATCCGCACGAGCGGCATACCGGCAATGATCGAGATCGGTCACGGCCGCCCCGCCCACAGTATCCTCGCTGCCGCCGAAGCGCATGATGCGGATCTGATCATCGTCGCCTCGCACATTCCCGACTTCAGCAACTACTTCATCGGTGCCACCGCCGACCGCGTCGTCAGGCATGCCAAATGCTCGGTGCTGGTCGATAGGCAGCGCTGAGAAGAAAACAACGGCAAAAGACCGATGGAGGAATATCCATGACCGACACGCAGACCTACGAGCAGATCCTACGCAACCGCCAGCGCGAGCTTCTATCGCGGCTGAGTCGCATCGACGTTGATCTCGGGCGCACCAAGGAGCAGGACAGCGACGACCGCGCGATCGAGAGCGAGAACGACGAAGTGCTGGAGGGGCTTGGCCAGGCCGGCCAGGAAGAGCTGCGCGCCATCGACGCAGCCCTCGATCGGATCACGAAAGGCACGTATGGCACCTGCGTCCGCTGCGGCGAGCCGATTTCGAAGAAGCGTCTCGGCGCCGTACCCTATGCCCCGCTCTGCGAAGACTGCATGAGCTGAAGGCTCTAAGTCATTAAGGTGGCATGTCATCAAGGGTGGCCCATTTTCAGGCTACCCTTCTGCCTTCCACCTGTGTATCTCCACGCCGAAGCCAGAGCGTCCAAGGCTCACGAAGATGTAACGGCGTGCCATCGCTGTTGTGTTGCCTGCACACCGTTTCGGTGCGACGATCGGTTGGAAAGGTGAGGGGTTTCCCGGCATGACAGAGTTCAACGGCATCCGCTGGGCTTACGACAAATATGAGCTGATCGCCGATGGGGTCGTCCATGGCATTGGGCTTGCTTTCGCGCTCATCGGCGCGACCGTTCTGATCTTTTACGCCACTCTCTGGAGTTCCAATGGCGAACTCGCGGCGGCATGGATCTACAGCGTAGGCCTCGTGCTGACGATCGGCATCTCCTTCTCCTATAACGCCTGGCCGGTTTCGCGGACGAAGTGGTTCCTTCGCCGGCTCGATCATTCCTCGATTTTCATCCTGATCGCCGCCACCTACACACCCTTCCTGGAGCGTGGCGCCGACAGTCCGCTGCTGTTCGGGATGCTCATCGGCATCTGGGCGATCGCGGGGCTCGGCATCTTCCTGAAGTGCGCCCTTCCAGGCCGCTTCGACAAGGTTGCCATCCTTCTCTACCTCGGCATGGGGTGGAGCGGCATCTTCGTGGCCGGGCCGGTGGCGGAGCGCATCCCCTTTGTATCGATGCTCCTGATCCTCATCGGCGGGATCATCTATTCCCTCGGTGTCATCTTCCACGTCTGGGAGAAGCTGCGCTTCCAGAACGCCATCTGGCACGGCTTCGTGGTCGCCGCGGCGGCCGTGCACTACTCGGCGGTGCTCACCTGCTTCAGCATGGCAGGCTCCGGGGTCTGATCAGCCGGCCTGCGTGTCCATTTCGATCAATTCTCTGCTATCGCGAATGATCGCTTTCGTCCCGTCATTTCGTTGGTTTACAACGCTGAATGCCGGGCGTATGCCGCTTGCCGGAACCGAACTGAAATTGGACTTGATATGAACCACGCCGTTCTCGTGCGCGATGCCACCGAAGCCGACCTCTCGGCAATCCGCGATATTTATAATCACGCTGTCGAGCATACGACCGCCATCTGGAACGAAACGCTGGTTGATCTCGACAACCGCATCGAGTGGTTCAAGGCCCGCAAGGCAAAGGGCTTCCCGGTCATCGTTGCGGAGAAGGATGGCAAGGTCACAGGCTATGCCTCCTATGGTGACTGGCGAGCCTTCGACGGCTACCGCCACACGGTCGAACACTCAGTCTATGTCGACAAGGATTGCCGCGGCGCGGGGATCGGCGAATTGCTGATGCGGGCGCTGATCGAGCGTGCGGCCGAGGCCAACATCCACGTGATGATCGCCGGCATCGAGGCGGCAAACGCTGCGTCCATCAAACTGCACGAAAAGCTTGGTTTCCGCGTTGCCGGCACCTTCTCGGAGGTCGGCACGAAGTTCGGCCGCTGGCTCGATCTGACTTGCATGGAGCTTAGGGTCACGAAGTGAGCCTCATCGTTCTCACTGGCGCTTCCGGATCGGGCAAGACGGCGATTTCCAAGGCGATCGCCGCTCGGTTCGCTGGTGAAATCGACGTCTACCATTTCGATGACATCGGCGTTCCCCCGCTCTCGCGGATGGCGGCGGACTACGGCTCGCCAGCCGGATGGCAGCGGGCCATGACCTTCAAGTGGTTTGAGAGCCTCGCGGAGGCACAGCACTCCGGCCGAAATCAGTTGCTCGAAGGCCAGATGCGCCTTGCATTTCTAGAAGAAGCGGCAACAGCAACAGGCATTGCCTATTTGCCGCTGCTGGCCGACTGCGATGACGAAACACGAACGCATCGCCTGGCGGTCGAACGCCGGCAGCCAGAGCTTGCCAACACCGAAATGATGATCTGGGCATCCTTCCTCCGCCGCGAGGCCGTGGCAAAGAAATGCGCGATATTGGATACGTCCCGCTTGTCGCTGGATGAAAGCGTCCAGGCGGTCGTCGAACGCTTCTAAGCAGCTCGGACGCGAGCTTTTATTTCTCCGGCTCGAACACCATCGCGTGGCCGTTGATGCAGTAGCGCAGGCCGGTCGGCGGCGGACCATCGGGGAAGACATGCCCCAGATGGGCATCGCAAGTGCCGCAGCGGATCTCCGTGCGGACCATGCCGTAGGTCGTATCGCGGAGTTCGGTCACCGCGTCGGGTGAGACAGCTTCGAAATAGCTCGGCCATCCGCAACCGGCATCAAACTTCGTGTCTGAGCGGAACAGCGGTGCATTGCAGCCGACGCAACGATAGAGCCCGGTTTCGAACGAATCCCAATAGGGGCCGGTAAAGGCACGCTCGGTGCCATGCTGGCGGGTGATCCGGTATTGCTCGGGAGTCAGCTGCTCCTTCCACTCC
This sequence comes from Rhizobium sp. 57MFTsu3.2, assembly GCF_012932765.1. Lineage (NCBI taxonomy): Bacteria > Pseudomonadati > Pseudomonadota > Alphaproteobacteria > Hyphomicrobiales > Rhizobiaceae > Rhizobium > Rhizobium sp. 57MFTsu3.2. The sequence continues at coordinate 39,325 of NZ_JDWI01000021.1, read as the reverse complement.
GCGTCGGTCTTGTGAACTTTGGCGATTGTCGTATCGGCCATGGCTTGTTCCTTTCGCGCCGGGGGGCAGCTTTGATTTTCGACAGCAATGTGGTGCGAAAGGTCGCATGGATCAAGGGATGCCGAGCTCGTCAAAGCGTCATCCCGTTCCGGCGAAAACGGCGATGCCGTTGATATTTCGTCGATAAACCGATCGCCCCGGAGGTTTGAGGCGCCCTGGACAGAGTCTGTGACTATCGCTTCAATAGACGCTTCGAAGATACTGCAAGGGGCTGACCGACCCGAGATGATCCGTTCCCTGTGAGTATCCTGCCGCTGCCGGTTGCTCCCGGTCGAACAAGACTTGTGACCGCGCGCCTGTTCTCGTAAACCTGACGGACTTCCGGCTTTCGCCGGCTCCACGAAGCACTGCCAGCAGAGGAGGGAATATGGCCGGTGTCACGGCTTTGACATTTGCGGCCTTGTGTCTGCCACTTCTCGGCGCAGTTCTCGCTCCCTTTCTCGTTCGCGTCCTTGGGGCGAACGCCGCTTGGCTCTTGGCGCTTGCGCCGCTTTTGGCCTTTGCGCACTTCGCCAGCCTGCTGCCGGTCATAGCGGGCGGCGAGGTGATAACAGGCGGCTATGCCTGGGTGCCGAGCTTCGACCTCCGCTTTTCCTGGCTGCTCGACGGTCTTTCGCTGACCTTCGCGCTGCTGATTACCGGGATCGGCACGCTGATCGTCCTCTATTCGGGCGGATACCTGAAGGGGCATCTGGATCAGGGGCGCTTCTTCTCCTTTATTTTCCTGTTCATGGGCGCCATGCTCGGCCTCGTCGTCTCGGACAGCCTGCTGATGCTCTTCATCTTCTGGGAACTGACGTCGATTACCTCCTTCCTCTTGATCGGGTTCGACCACGAGCGCGAGGCAGCGCGTCGCGCCGCCCTGCAGGCGCTCGTCGTTACCGGCGGTGGCGGCCTGCTGCTGCTGGCGGGCCTGCTCCTGATCTGGAGCACGACAAACGCGACTGATTTGTCGACGCTGCTGCAATCCGGCGATCTGCTGCGTGGCAATCCATATTATCTGGCGATCCTGATCCTCATCCTCTGTGGCGCCTTTACCAAATCGGCGCAGTTTCCGTTTCACTTCTGGCTGCCGAACGCGATGGAGGCGCCGACGCCGGTCTCGGCCTACCTGCATTCGGCAACGATGGTGAAGGCGGGCGTCTATCTCCTGATGCGCCTCAATCCCGTCATGGGCGGGACACCGGCCTGGGAGACGTTGCTGCCGCTCTTCGGTGGCGTGACGCTGATCGTCGGCACGCTGCTTGCGATCCGCCAGACCGATCTCAAGCTGCAACTCGCCTATACGACCGTTTCCTCGCTTGGCCTTCTCGTGCTGTTGACCGGCTTCGGCGCGCCCTATGCCACCGAGGCCGCGGCGCTCTACCTCATGGCGCATTCGCTCTTCAAGGGTGCGCTGTTCATGGTTGCGGGCATCATCGACCATGAGACCGGCACGCGCGACATCACCAGTCTGCGCGGCTTGAAAGCGGCGATGCCGCTGACCTTTGCGGCAGCACTCGCCGCGGCTATTTCCATGGGCGGTCTGCCGCCGTTCTTCGGATTCCTCGCCAAGGAAGAGATTTACGCCGCGCTGGCACATGCGGACCCACGATCGATCGTCTTCACAATGGTTGCGGTCGCGGGCAACGCGTTGATGTTCGCGATTGGCTTCGCCGTGGCGCTGAAGCCGTTTCTCGGGCCGGTCCGTGCAACGCCCAAGCACCCACACGAGGCACCGCCATTGCTTTGGGTCGGTCCTGTCTTGCTGGCGCTATTGGGCCTGATGACTGCGGTTTTCTCCGCAACGGCGCACCATTACATCTCGTCTCCAACGGGATCCGCCATCCGTGGATCGGCGAGCGTGATCGAGATTTCCCTTATCCCGCATGTCGGCGTGCCGCTGCTTCTGTCTGGTCTTACGATCGCGCTCGGCACGCTCGTTTATTGGCGGATAGACCAGGCGCGTCTGGCCATGGCGACGGTACTGTGCAAGCTAGGACCCGGACCGGATCGTGGCTTCGATTACTTCATCGTAGGTCTGATTAGATTATCGATGCGCGTAACGCGGTTCGTCCAGCCGGGGCGACTTGAACTCTACATCACCTGCACCTTCCTCTGCCTTGCCGCAATCCTGCTCGTCCCCCTCTGGCTCTATGGCGAAATGCCGATGCTGCCTGTCTGGCCACGGCAGGTCCAGGTCCACGAATGGGCGATCTTCCTGCTCGCCGTTCTTGGTCTGTTGAGCGTTGTCATCGCGCGCGACCGGCTGACGGCGATCGTCTCGCTCGGCATCCAGGGCTTCTCCGTCGCCATCATATTCCTGCTGTTCGGCGCGCCCGACCTGTCCTTCACGCAGTTCATGGTGGAGACCCTGTCGGTCGTCATCCTGGCGCTTGTCATGACCCGCCTTCAATTGTCGCCGACCGATCGGCGGCCGCTCAGCCAGAAGATATTCGACGGCTGCATCGCGATCGCCTGCGGCTCTGGCTTCGCGCTGCTTCTGATGAAGGCCACGCAGGGGCCGTTCAACAATGCGCTGACGGAGTTCTTCAACACTTACTCAAAGACCATCGCGCACGGCGCCAACGTCGTGAACGTCATCATCGTCGATTTCCGCGGCACCGACACGCTGGGTGAGATCGCGGTCGTCGCCATCACCGGCCTTGCGATCCTCGCCCTCATTCGAATCCGCGCGCAGACCGAGCGCAAGCTTGCCGAAAACGATCCTGACGCGCCTGAGGATCTGGGGATCGAGCGCCCATGAACACACTGATCTTCCGCACGATCACGCCGGTGTTGACGGCTCTGATGCTGCTCTTTTCCGTCTTTGTGCTCCTGCGCGGCCACAACGAGCCGGGCGGCGGCTTCATCGGCGGGTTGATTGCCGCCTCGGCGCTGGCGATCTTCGGCATTGCCCGCGGCGTCGGCGCCGTGCGCCGCGCCATCGTCTTCCATCCCCTGGCGATATCAGGGGCCGGACTGTTGATGTCCTGCTCCGCCGGTCTGCTGTCGGTCGTCTTTGCCGTGCCGTTCATGACCGGGCTGTGGATCTATCCTGAGATAGCCAGTGTCGAGGTGCCGCTCTCGACCGTCATGCTCTTCGATATCGGGGTCTACCTGGTGGTCGTCGGTGCCATCACCTCGATCGCGCTGGCGCTTGAGGAAAGGGAGATCGAGTGATGGAGCCGCTGTTTGCGATCCTCGTCGGCCTGTTCTTCGCCGCCGCGATCTATCTGATGCTGTCGAAATTCTCGATCCGGATCATGCTCGGGATCGCCGTCCTCGGCAACGCGGTGAACCTGTTGCTGTTTACCGCAGGACGTTTGACGCGCGAGGTGCCGCCGATCATCGCGGCAAACCTCGATACGCTCCCTAACGGCGCCGCCAATCCGCTGCCGCAGGCGCTGATCCTGACGGCGATCGTCATCTCCTTTTCCTTCCTCGCCTTCCTGCTGGTGCTGACCTATCGCGCCTATCAGGACATCGGCACCGACAACACCGACGAAATGCGTGTCGCCGAGCCCGTCGATCCACCGCTGCCGCCGATGGGGTACTAGATGGCGGCTCCGGTAAGCACGATCACCGATCTCTCGGCTGCGATGGTCACGGCGTCTGTGCCGCTCGCCAACTGGCTCGTCATCGCACCCGTGGCGCTCTGCATCACGCTCGGCGCCGTCCTCTTGATGATGCGCGGCTCGCTGCGACTGCAGGCGCAGGTCGCCATTCCGGGCCTTGCCGGTCTGGTCCTGCTGGATGCCGCGCTGTTGGCGAAGGTGGTGGCGCATGGCCCGCTGACCATGGTCATGGGGCGCTGGCTTCCGCCGTTCGGCATCGCCTTCACCGTCGATCTCTTCGGCGCGCTGATGGCCCTGACCGCTGCCATCGCAGCGCTCGCCGGCGGCCTTTATGCGTTGAAGGACGTCACCGAAAGCGGCCGCCGATACGGTTTCTTTCCCTTCCTTTTGCTTCTGATGGCAGGCGTTTCCGGCGCGTTCCTGACAGGCGACGTCTTCAACCTCTATGTCTGGTTCGAGGTGCTTCTCATTTCGTCCTTCGGGATGTTGATCCTCGGCTCCGAGCGCGGGCAGATCGACGGGGCCATGAAATATGCGGTGCTGAACCTGATCGGCACGACGCTGTTCCTGATCTCGGTCGGCATCGTCTACGCTGTCTTCGGCACGCTCAACATGGCCGATATCGCTGGCAAGGTGGAGAGTGTGCGCGACACCGCGCCGCTGATGACCCTGTCCGCCCTCTTGCTGCTGGCCTTTGCCATGAAGGCCGCTGCCTTTCCTGTCAATTTCTGGCTGCCGGCCTCCTATCATACGCCGCGCATCGTCGTGTCGGCACTGTTTGCCGGTCTGCTGACCAAGGTCGGCGTCTACGCCCTCATTCGCGTCATGGTCATGCTGCTGCCGATCGAGCGCGAACAATTGAGCCTTCTGATTGCGGCGGTGGGGGCAGCGACCATCGTCGTCGGCGCGCTTGGGGCGCTGGCGCAGGACGATATCCGCAAGCTCCTCGGCTATGTCGTGATCTCGGGCATCGGCAACATGCTGGTCGGCATAGCGCTAGGCACGCCCGGCGGCCTGTCCGGCGCGATCTTCTACGCGCTGCATTCGATGGTGCTGATGACGGCGCTCTATCTTCTCGCCGGGCAGGCTGCCGCCCTTGCCGGCGGTTTCTCGCTGACCGCGCTCGGCGGCCTCTATCGCAAGAACGGCGGTTTTGCCGCGTTCTCTTTCATCCTCTTCGTCGCCGCGTGTGGGTTGCCGCCCTTTTCCGGCTTCTGGCCGAAGGTGATTTTGGTCAGAGCATCGATCGACGTCGGCGCCTGGTGGCTGGCCGCCGCGATCCTGATCGGCGGCTTCCTGCTGACGGTCGTATTCGGACGCGTCTTCCTGCTCGCCTACTGGCGACCGGCAACGGCACCGCAGGCGGCAGTGTCAATCAGCTGGCAGGCGGGGCTGCCGCTTTTCATCCTGACAGCTCTTGTCGTTGCTTTCGGCATCCTGCCCGAACAGCTGCTGGACATGGCGCAAGCTGCGGCGACCGGCCTCATCGATCCGACAGCTTATCTGCAGTCGGTCTTCCCGGATGGAGGGATGCCATGATCGCCCTGCTGCTGAACGTGCTGCTCGCCATTGCCTGGGCGACCGTTACCGGCAGCGCGTCGCCGCACAACCTCCTCTTCGGCTTTGCGATCGGCGCCCTGTGCTTGTCCATCATCCGCGAACCCTATGGCAGCCGGGGATATCTTCGCCGGTCCTTCGCGATCGTGCGGCTTGCCCTTCTTTTTCTCAAGGAGTTGGCGATCTCGGCCTGGAAGGTCGCCGTCACGGTGCTGACGCCCAACATGCGGCTGCAACCCGGCATCTTCGCCTTTCCGCTGACCGTCGACCGCGATTTCGAGATCACGCTTCTAGCCAACATGATCACCCTGACGCCGGGCACACTGTCGGTCGATGTCTCCGACGATCGCAAGACGCTTTACGTGCATGCGCTGGATTGCGCCGATCCCGAGGCGACCAAGCGCGATATCGCCAACGGTTTCGAGCGCCGGATCATGGAGGCATTTCGATGATCTCCCCGCTTGCCATCATGTCCACGGCCGCCGCGGTTGCCCTGGTCATCCTTGGAATTGCCTTTCTCCTGGCGGGATGGCGGGTCCTCGTCGGGCCGACGCTGCCCGACAGGATCCTGGCGCTCGATACACTGTCAGGCACGGCAATCGGCTTCATCGCCGTATTGGCGGTCAAGACGGGCTTCAGCCTCTATATCGACATCGCCATTTCGCTGGGACTTGTCGCCTTTCTGGCAACGGTCGCCTTCGCGCGTTTCGTGATGTCGCGCGCTCCTGTCGCGGAACGGCACAGCGAAAAAAAGGCGCGTGCCCCGAAAAAGCCCAAAGTCGCGGCCAAACGCAGCGACAAGAATGGCAGGAAGGGCAAGAAATGATGGACTATGCGACAGCGCTCGTCGTCGCTTTCCTTTTGCTGGCCGGTTCGTTGTTTGCGCTCGTTGCCGCACTCGGCGTCGTGCGGTTGCCGGATCTCTACACGCGCATGCACGCCGCTTCCAAGGCTGGAACGGTCGGTTCCGGCATGCTGCTTTTTGCCGCCGGTGTCGCCGCGGGCGAGGTTTCGGTCTTTGCGCGGGCGCTCGCCGGTTTCGTCTTCTTCCTGCTGACGGCGCCGGTCGCGGCGCACCTCCTTGCCAAGGCCGCGCACCAGTCTGGATATCGCCTCGGCCCCCAATCGGTGCGCGATGACCTCGCCAAAAGATGAGAGCGCTTCCGATTCAGTATTTTAAGTTGATTTTTGCACCCTTTTGCAGATTTCTTAATGGTTAATGTTTGGGTTTATGGCAGGCAATTCTTGCGAAATAGACATTTTTCGGTAGATATATATGAAATAATAATTGGCGTTTTCGTAAAACGGTGATAATTGGTGATCAAGTAGAGTTCTGATATTGAATTAGAATCACGTTGCTTATTTCCTCGTTGGCTTTGGATTTCAGTGTTTAATTGAGGAAGTAAGCTGCGTGGTAGCGTACTAATTCGAAATCGGGCAGTATAAGAACGGGTTTCGGCCTCAGGAATCTAGGGGTGGATTTCAGTTTTTCGAAACAGGTTGCCGTAGCCTGGGTTTTTTGCTGTTGGCTCTACGATGACGGTCTTGGCTGACGAGGCTTAGACCTTTGGAGCATTGAAACAGGAGAAACGTATTATGACGGATACTGCAGCCGGTAGCGGGCCGGAGTTGCTGGTCGAGCTCACCGCAGATATTGTTGCCGCCTATGTCAGCAACCACGTGGTCCCGGTTGGCGATCTCGCTAACCTGATTTCTGACGTGCATTCGGCACTTAGCAATACGTCGACGCCGCAAGCTGCAACGGCGGTTGTCGAGAAGCAGAAGCCGGCTGTATCGGTGCGTAAATCCGTTCAGGATGAACAGATCACATGCCTGGAGTGCGGCGGCAACTTCAAGTCGCTCAAGCGTCACCTGATGACCCACCACAATCTCTCGCCGGAAGAATACCGCGAGAAATGGGAGCTCCCCGTCGACTACCCGATGGTAGCGCCGGCCTATGCCGAAGCGCGCTCGCGCCTCGCAAAGGAAATGGGGCTCGGCCAGCGTCGCAAGCGCGGACGCGGCTGATCGTTGCCAAGGATTTGATCCTGTAGAGCCGGGCGGAAGCCCGGCTTTTGTGTTTTTGGCCGGGGAAGAAAGGGGGAAGCGGCCAAACTGATGCTGCGCACGGCCCTGATGGCGCTCTCCCGGCATTACAATCCGCCGGCGCCCGCGCGCCGATCGCGCGTGGAGCATTGGGGTGCGCAGGGCTACAGGCCCGAACTCTATTCGTGATGAGGCGGGTGGTTGCTTAGGCCACCGCGCGTACGCGGGCTTCCTCGCGGATGCGGTTGACCATCGAGCGCAGGCCGTTGGCGCGCTGCGAGGAGAGATGCTCGACGAGGCCGATCTTCGAGAATACGTCGAAGGCGTCGAGGGCCGCGATATCCGATGCCGTCTTGCCGGAATAGGTTGCAAGAACGATGGCCACGAGCCCGCGCACGATATGCGCGTCGGAGTCGCCCTCGAAGGTCATGACGGGATTGTCTGGATCCCCCGCGGTGTGCGTTACGAGCCAGACCTGGCTGGCGCAGCCCATCACCTTGTTAGCCGATGTCTTCTTGTCGTCGGGAAGGTCCGGAAGCGCCTTTCCGAGCTCGATCACATAGCGATAGCGATCTTCCCAGTCGTCGAGGAAGGAGAAGTCGTCAATGATCTGCTCGAGGGACGTCATGTATTGTGGCCTTTCGTTATCAGGTTTCATATAGGTGAAACGCGGCCAGATTTGAACCATTAAAAAGAAACGCCGCGGAGGATAGGCATCCTCGCGGCGCAGCAAAAGCTGGAAATAAACAGGGCAGGCACGTCAGGCATGGGATATTCCGCGGCTTGCGGATCGCCGGTGCAAGCTTGGTTGCGGGAAATCCCGCGTAATTCTCAGGTGGCCGGACGCGGCGTCGGCAGCGGAATGGTGCCCGTCGTCACGGTGTCGGAAAGGCTTTCATCGCCGTCGTCAACCGGCGGGCGATAGGGCATCGGCTGGTTCAGCGCTGCGGTGCGCTCCTGTGCCTCGGCCTGAGCCTCGGCATGGGAGGGCGCAAGTGCCGCGACGGGAGCGATCGGCGCATTGGGTGCGACAGCAGGCTTGGCGGCGTTGTCGTCACCGAAACGGCTGTCCAGCAGCTCATAGGCGACACGGGCGCCTTCGCGGGCCCGGTGGCCGAGCGCGGCCATGGTCTCCGCACCCTTGACGCAGACCTCCGGCTTCTCGCCGCACATGCCTGTCACGTAGTCATAGGCGCCTGTCGCCGCGACAAAGGCGTCGGAAAACTGCAATGTCGGCTGCGAGCTGGTCGAGCTCTCGCCGCTGAAGAACGACAGCAACACGAGCACAAGCCCGAACCAGAATGATCCTTTGATCAGAAACCACATCGTCGTTGCCATCCTGTTTTCCCGTTCGGTCTTACCGCCGAATCGGTCCGGTCTTCCGGTGTGCTTTGACCTTAGAGCAGAGTTGCGAATGCCAGTTTTCAAAACTCGTCGGCATTTGCCTCAAATTTAGTTCGAATTTTAATGAACGGGATTTGCACCGCATTTCGGTCAAATTGTAGCGACCGCTGTTAAGCATGTCATCGGCCTCCTCCTGTAATTGCAGGCAAACCTTGCGGCAGATGTGCCACAAAGGTTAACAGCAAGCTGAAATGTGAGCGAAATCCGTCGCTTACCGCCCGTTAACCGTAAAAAATCAAAGCCGCTTCCATATGTCCAAAAACGGGACATTTCGCTCTTCTGCGGTGTGGAGGCGGCTTTTCCCTTATCCTTTCCTTAAGCGCCCAAGGCCTATTGTCGGCCCTGGTAAAAAGCCTTTTTTGGGCGGGTATTGCGTGCGTGTAATGAGTAAGATCGCAGAGCGGGCGGCAGCCCTCGTGGACCGGGCGGTGGAAAGCTGGCTCTCCCGGACAGGAGGGGGCACAGCGGTGCGCCAGCGTGAATTGATGATCCTGCGCCGCTTGGCGCTGCTTTCGTCGGCGGCTCTCGTCGCGGTCCCCGTTGGGCTCTCTTCTGTGACCAGTCCTGCCATTGCGCTACCCGTCGGTGTCGCAACCGTCTGCGCGGCCTTCCTGTTTTCTGCGGTGGGCAGCATTGCCCTGTCGCGTCAGGGTACGGCAACAGCGCCGATTGCCGCGCCTGTCGCCGAAGACTTTTTCATGGAAGCAACCGCCGGTCTCGCCTTCTTCCTGGATCCGCAGGGCAACGTCACTGCCGTCGGCGGTCGTGACAAGCGCGAATATCTCGCCTGGATGCGTGATCCGATCGGCAAGGGCTTTGTCGATCAGATACATGTCTCTGACCGCATCCTTTTCCTGCAGGCGCTGGATCAGCTTCGCCAGGGTGAGGCGACTGCCGCGGTCGATCTGCGGCTGGAGCGCCCTTCGGTTTCGCGTGACAACAGGCAGTTTGCCTACCTGCGTATGGATATGACCGCGCGGCAGGACGGCGACGGCACGCTCTTAAGCGTGATTGCCCAGCTACGCGATGTCTCGGTGGAGCAGCAGTTACGGCAGGAGGCGCAGAACCGCGCCGCCGACGCCCGCTCGGCAAACGATGCAAAATCGCGGTTCCTTGCCGCGGTCAGCCACGAATTGCGCACGCCGCTCAACGCCATCCTCGGCTTCTCCGACATCCTGCTCGGCGAGTATTTCGGCAAGCTCGAAAACGACCGCCAGCGGGAATATGTCGGCCTTGTCAGGGAATCCGGCGCGCACCTGCTCTCCGTCGTCAACACCATGCTCGACATGAGCAAGATCGAAGCGGGGCGCTACGAGCTTTGCCTCGAACCCTTCGACATTGCATCCGTCGTTCGTTCCTGCGAGGCCATGCTGGCGCTGCAGGCGAAGTCCAAGGGTGTATCGCTGACAAGCCGAGTGCAGCGCGGTCTCGACGAGGTCGTGGCCGATCAGCGCGCGATCCAGCAGATCCTGATCAATCTGGTTGGCAATGCCGTGAAATTCACCGATGCGGGCGGTGCGATCTCGATCGACGCGTCGATGCGCGACGGCGTTCTGAACCTCTGCGTGAGCGACACCGGCATCGGCATTCCCGGCGACAAGCTGGAAACGCTCGGCCAACCTTTTGTCCAGATCCAGAACGACTATAGCCGCCGATTCGAGGGAACGGGACTCGGCCTGTCGTTGGTGAAGGGCTTGGTGGCGCTGCATGGCGGCGACTTCGCAATCGCCAGCACGCCGGGCGCCGGTACGATCATTACGATTTCCATTGCAGCGGATGGCTCTGGCATTCCGGCTGTGGGTACTGCCCGCAACGATCTTGTCGAGTTTCCGCCGCGACTGAAGGCTGTGCCGGCGCTAGCGGGCGTTTTGGAAGAGGGGCTTTTCGATGGCCGCGAGCAAGCGAAAATCGCCTAAGGGACGGAGAGGCCGACAGAAACGGCCGAGCCTCCTTCTCACAGGGGCAACCATGGTCGGCGGTATCGGGCTGCAGGGCGCAAGCGTGCTCGGCGGCGTGATCGGCCGCAACCCGTCGGTTGCCGGCGGTACGGCAGCCTTCCTTGTCATCTTCAGCTTCGTCGCCGCAAACGCGCTCTGGTATCAGCCAGGGGCGCATCCGCACCCGTTCCTGCGCACCCGCGATCCGCTCTTTCCGAACGTGCTCGGCGGTCGCCCGGTCATCGAGGAGCAAAGCGGGAATGTCACCACCTTCAAGATCCAGCGGCAGGACGAGGCCGACGTCACGCAGACCAATGCGACGCCGCCAGTCGCTCCCGGCGGGCAGCAGCCGAGCCAGATCGTCATGGACATCCAGACCGAACTGGTCCGGCGTGGCCTTTACAACGGCACTCCGGATGGGGTCATCGGCCCGCGCACCAGTGCGGCGATCCTCTTCTTCGAAGAAACCGTGGGCATGCCGCAGACGGGCGACGCAACGCCAGATGTGCTGGCAGCGCTCAGAACCGACTCGGTCGGCCCCTCGGCGATCCCGCTGGAAAAGCCGCGCGAAGACATCACCTCGAAGGCATCCGCCGAGGATCCTGTCGCCGCCGCCATCCGCAGCGCCGAAAAGAGTGTGAAGACCGCGCCGACACTTGCAAAGAAAGCCGCACCATCCGCGGAGTTGTCGACTGTGGATCTCGTCCTGAAGATCCAGAAGGGCCTCAGCAACATGGCCTACGCCAATGTCGGCGTTGACGGTGTGCCGGGAGAACAGACCCGCACCGCCATTCGCCACTTCCAGAAGCACTACAACCTTCCCGAGAATGGCGAGCCGAGCGAAGTGGTCTTGAAGAAGCTCAAGGAGATCGGCGCGCTCTGAAGCCCGGCAATGCCAAGCATTGCCGCTTGCCGTTTGTCTGCTATAGCTCGCCGATGAGATTACGCACCGATATTTTCGTCTCCGCCCTCCTGCGCCGGGTTTTTGCCAAAGGTGACTTTGCCGCTGTCGAGGCAAAGGGTGCCGACGAGGCGGGCGCCATCTTCATTCGCCAGCACTTCCGCGATGGTCTTGAGACTCTCTACGGCCCAGCGCCGCAAAGCCTCTTCGACGACGAGACGAGCGGGGAGCGCCTATTCGAGCAACGGCTGACGCGCGAAGAGCCTGATCGGGTCAGGGAAATGCTCGAGCGTGAGCGGAAGTTCGACCCGGACCTCTGGATCGTCGAGCTTGAAGCCGATGAGCTCGGGGATATCGTTCCGCTTGGCGACGGGCGCGAGAACCCGCTCTAGTCAAAGTCAGCGTGTACGGATGATGCGCCTGTCCTGGGCGGGCGGTTCCTCATGGGTGGCTTGCGCCGTTTCTGTTTTTTCGGGCAGGTAGGTATAGCTGTCGGCGCGGCGCCAGGCGTCGACGCGGGCGTTGCACTCTTCCAGATCGAGACTGTCCAGCACCATCCATGCGCGCGTGACGCCATGCTGCGGTTCCGCGAGGTGCGGGTAGAGCTTTTCGAGCACAAAGACGGCGTCGCGGAAGTCCAGGCCGAGACTGATGAGCGTGGTCGCCAGTTGCTGACCGGAGATATCGAGCATAATGCGCTCTGCAAGCCAGCGGCTTGCCGAAAGCCCGCTGGCAAGCGCCTTTGCAAAGAGCGCCGCTTCGCGATTGCGGGCAAAGCGGACGAGGAGTGCGGCCTGGATCGGCGACAGGTTACGCAGCCCGAGGCGATCGCCTTCCGGGCGGCTGACATGACGTGCCAACTCCCTGATTCTATTGCGTATCTCCTCTTCACTCGCGCGGCGCGCTGCAGCCTCGGCTTCCTCGAGGGAAGCCGGAACCGGCGGTTCGGATGGTACGATGCCGGTTTCGACCTCAGCCGGAGCTGCCAGCCGCTGTTCCGCCTGACGCAGGCCGACCAGCGCGTCGATGACCCGCGGGGAAAGCGCATCCCGGCTGACGATCGCCTTCATGTGTGCGCTGCCCTGGGTGCGCGCAATGGTGATCAAGGTCTCGTCGTCGATCGCCGGCGAGGAGGTGAGGAACGGCGCTGCAATGTCGATCGACTGGCAGCCGACGAAAAGCGCGACGGCGGGTGGAATCTGCGGGCATTGGGAAAGGGCTGCCACGGCCTGACGCTTTGCCTCGAGAGAGGAGGCCTGGAACAGCGGCGTGAAGAGTTCGGCGAATTGGCGCAGTTCGGAGCGGGTTGGCGGCTGCAATCCCTCGAAGCTGCTGACGGTCGCCATGAGAACCACGTCCTTCTTCCGGCTGGCGGATGGGGCCTCTAGGTCTCGGAACCGGTCACGCACAAGAACACACCCTGGAAACGCAAAAAGGGATGTCGCAGGACTGGACGTGAAGGGACGCCCCTTACCCCACATAGGTTATGAACAAATCCTACATGGGCAGGGTTAACGCTTGCTAAAGACTTTATTCAATTTGTACCGAAAGGCTTCACCGTATGACGACCGCGGGACGGAGTGACTAAAGCCCTTTGTGTCCGCGCAGCGCCGTCAAAAGCCTCTCGGCGCTATTGTTCCCGGACTGATAGAGGTCAAGCGCAGCGGACGCTGCCATCTGGGCTTCGGCGCTCTTGATGTCGATCCGCTTTTCCGCACACCACGCATCGAGGGCATCGCGCAGCACGTCAAGGTCCTCAGGAGAGAATGTCGAACCGATAAACAAAGACATTTTAACCCCTCCCTGTCCGCAATAAGCGGAAGACGGCGCCCCGCCGCCTGGCCACGGACCCGTGGCCGATGACACAACTTTACCGGTATTGGTGAGGATCGCAATTGATATTTTTGTGACGAGAAACCACGGAGCTGTGATGGGGCCGCCATCGCCGACACAACCTCCGTTAAGTATATGAATTAATGCTAATATCGTTGCGACATTGTCGATTGAAACTTCTTATGAGAAGTTTGAAACCAAATGGGGACTCAGCGCGTTTATAAGACGTCGTGCAAATAGCTAACGTCCAGGCATGAAATTAACGATCTGTTAACTGTCATATGTCTCAATTCGGGTATGAACGGCGATCGAGTGCTTCGGTCGTCCGGTTTCACATCACGGTATTTCAAACAGGTGCCGTGAGAAAGGCGCGAATGCCTCGGAGCCCGGTTTCGGGTTCTACAGGACGCGCTGGCTCGCATAGGCGGGCAGGGTGAGATTCCGCAGTTCATCCGTCTCGGGCCGTGCATGGAGACGAGAATGGCAATAGTCGTCGCATTGGCGGACCGTCTGTCTCAGACGCAACGCCGCAAGGGCAGGAAACCAGTCGAGGCACAGATCCTCCTTTTCACGGGCGTGCGTTACGAGCGCCTGACGGAAAGCTCGAAGCGTTCCCCGGCGCCTCGCATTTCGCGGGCAAAGAAATAGACTTATTGCTTCAATCCGAGGGGCCGGCATATTCGTCGCAGCCGGCCTCCGCGAGGAAGTTCCGCGCGGCTGCGTCGAAGCTCGCCTGGGGCGCCAATGTCCTCAACACCACATAGCCTTCCGAACGCGTACTTTCCACGAGAATGGTTTTCTGCAGGTCAGGCGGCAAAGCCTTGCGAAGCTCTGTCAACTGGATCGGCGTTCCGACCAGAATGTCGAGCGCTCCCCCCACAGACGTTCTGTCGTTCATGCTGAAGACCTCGTTCGAAGCCTCGTCATAGAGCGCGACAGACCAGAACGGCACATTGCCCTTGGCCGTCAGGCGGATTGGATTTTCCACAATGTCGAACGAGCAGACAGCAGTGCGGACAAAAGGGTCATCGTTGGAAAGTCCCGCGGCATCGTCCGTCGACCCAAGCAGGTAGAACTTGTCGAGATCGCCCTCGGAGGCGACGCGGGTGGCGGCGTCCTTGCCGGTAAAGTGCGGCAGCGAAAGAATGATGACGAGGTGCAAGAGTGCCGCCCCGAAAAGTCCCGCGAGGATGGCAAACAGGATCCTAAGCATTGCCGCATCCGGTTTTCTGAAGCTTCGGCATCGCAAGGTCGATAACGCCGGAGCTGCCGGCTGTCGGGGTATCGAAGAGGGTCAGGACGAGTTGGAAGGTACCCGCCGCCGGCAGCGCTAGCCAGTTTCCCGGTCGGGCGTGCGCGGAAATGTCGATCGTGAAGCTGCTGTCGGGCTGCCGCAGCACCGTCCAGGAATTCAGCGCGCCGGGAAGCCCCGGTCGCAGCGAGGCAGGATTGCCGCTGTTGTCTGCGGTAAACAGCGTCCAGATGCGGGCGGGCGGCGTCTGCCCCGTGATACGGTAGCTGCAGCCGGCATTCAGCCGGTCGCCGGCGTCATCGACCTTGGCGGTAAACATCAGGCCTTCGGCGTTTCCGTAAAGCAGGCGTCCGGCACGCGCCCGGTGCGATTTCGCATAGGGGTCGGCGCTTTCGGTTTGTAGCTCGGGGAAGGCTTCCCAGGCGCCGAGCTTGATCGCGCCGAAGCCGGCCGTCGCATCCAGCGCGTAGAGCGAAATCATGATCCCGCCACCAAAGGCGATAATCAGAGTCATCGCTATGAAGAGAGGAAACCGAAACACTATGCGCCCTTGAGAAACAAATCAGTTGAAAGGGTTACCACTGATTCTAGCTAGGCGGAATGGTGCAGGGCGGTATCGGCGGCATATCCCGGCCAAAACGGATCAACGCTGGACCATTCGAAAGGCCGACTGATTGTCGATTTTCGATAGCTGGATCAGCGTCCAGACTTTTGGCATCAAGCGATTTTCAAAGATCGGCGCCCGCCGCGACGACTTTTCCGGAAGCTATCAGCGCCCGCACAGATTCGTGCACTGCCTCCAAGCTCGTGTACCGCGGTTTGTAGCCCAGGCGGTTTCGGCTCTTTTCAATTGAGTGGCACGAGCTTCGGATCACGTGCCCACGACTGCTTTCGGCATACTCGCCGAGATCGGCAAGCCATTCTTCAAAGGGCTTGTAAGCGATGCGCGGCTCCTTTCCGAACCAGCGATATGCCGTTTCCGCGTAGCCCCGCAGGGTCACCGCTTGTTCCGATACCGTGTTGAAGACTTCGCCGATTGAAGCCGACCGGTTCTCGATCGCACACATGATCCAGCGAGCCACGTCATCAGCATGGACGTGATGGACCATTTCAAGTCCGAGGTTCGGCAAGACGAGTTCATCGCCACGGGCAATCAGCGAAAAGACTTCCGGATCCGCGTTTCCGATCGGGTTGATCGGATTCCAGCCTTCGCCGACGATATGGCCAGGACGGAAACAGGTCGCGGGAAAGCCGGTGACGTGCGCCTCCCGCGTCAGCCAGGCTTCGCACTCGGCCTTGCCCCTCCCGTAGGCGTCTATCGGATTGGGCGGATCGGTCTCGGTCGAGGGGATCGCAAAAAGGCGGCCATAGACCCAGATCGAGCTACAGAACAGGTAATGGCCAACCTTTCCTCGGAGGGCCTCCACCACGTGCCGTGTACTGGATAGGTCGAACGATATCATATCGACGACGATATCAGGCCTTAGATCTGCGATCTTGGCGCCGAACCGGCCGGCTTTCTCCTCGGCCGCGCGATCGAGCGCGACGTTCTCGATCTCACCCCATGCGTAGTGGGGGCGATACGGTTTTGCTGTGCCACGGCTCACATTGACGACCTGATGGCCTCGCTCGACAAGCGCTGGCACCAGATAGCTTCCGACGTGGCCACTCCCTCCGATGATGACGATGCGTGACATGATCGGCCTCCCTCGCTCTACGAAGCAGTTGCTGCTGATGCCCTTAGTCGGCGCTCGCCACCTTTTGCGCGGCAAGCGGGGGCGCCGCCTTCAGCGCCTGGCCAAGGTCCTTGAGAATGTGCGTGGACTCGACCGAGAGCATCCGGGGGCGGACGAGGGGCGGCGGGCTGCCCTCCGCCGGCTTGGCGGCGGCGACCGTTTTTGCCGTCTTGTCGGGCGGCAGCGGCTGCGTGCCGGGGATCTGTCGAAGCGTGATGCCCTGGTGCGCATAGTCCATGGCACGCTTGAAGGTCATGGCCGGCAGCGAGCCGCCGGTCATCTCGTTGGTCGACGTATAGTCGTCGTTGCCAAACCAGACGGCGCACGTGTAGTTGCCGGTGTAGCCGATGAACCAGGCGTCGCGGTACGCCTGCGTCGTGCCCGTCTTGCCGGCTGTCAGAATGCCGTTGTCGAGCGCTGCCTTTCGCGCCGTTCCGACATAGGGGACGCGGGACAGCATCTGGTTCATGTAGGTGTCGGCCTTCTCGGAGAGCACCCGCTTGGCGGGCGGCTCGTCACGGTCGAAGTCGTAGAGGACGTCGCCGCCGTAATCGAGGACCTGCGTGATGCCGTGACGGCGCGACTGGTAGCCACCTGCCGGGAAGACGGCATAGGCGGTCGCCTGGTCGAGCACCGTCACCTCGGAGGTGCCGATCGGGATCGTCACGTCGTCGCGCACGGGCGACTCGACGCCGAGGTTCTTCGCCATGGCCCGGATCGGCTGGATGCCGAGCTTTTCCTTGGCAAGGCGCACTGGAATGGTGTTGATCGACTGGGCGATGGCAGTCGCAATGGTGACGCGGCCGGCGTACTTATTGGCGTAGTTGCGAGGGGCCCAGTTGCCCCAGTAGATCGGCGCGTCGACGACGATGGTATCGGGCGTCATGCCGCTCTCCATCGCCACCGAATAGGTGTAGACCTTGAAGGATGAACCCGGCTGCCGCAGCGCCTTGGTGGCACGGTTGAACTGGCTTTCGCCGTAATCCCGGCCGCCGACCATGGCCCGCACCGCGCCGCCGTTTTCGATCACCACCATCGCGCCCTGTTTGGCGTGATAGCGCTCGCCATATTCGCGCAGCGACGTTTCCACTGAATCGTCGGCCGCGCTCTGCAGCCCCATGTCGATCGTGGTCCTGACGACGAGCGAATGCTGGGGGAAGCGCGGCGACAGGCGCATGACCTCGTCAAAAGCCCAGTCGAGGAAGAAATCGGGTGATTCCACCTGGTTGCGGTCGACGACCGTCGCCGGATTACGCCGGGCGGCGATCACCTGGCCCTCGGTCATCAGGCCGCTTTGCACAAGGTTGGTCAGCACCTCGTTGGCGCGACCGCGCGCCGCCGGCAGGTTGACGTGCGGCGCATATTTCGCCGGCGCCTTGAACAGGCCGGCGAGCATTGCGGATTCAGCCAGATTGACGTCGGTGATGCTCTTGCCGAAGTAGAACTGCGCCGCTGCGGCAGCGCCGAAGGTGCCACCGCCCATGTAGGCGCGGTCGAGATAGGTGGAGAGGATTTCCTTCTTGGAGAGGTTGGCTTCGAGCCACAGCGCCAGGAAGGCTTCGGTAATTTTTCGGTCGATCGAGCGTTCGTTGGAAAGGAACAGGTTCTTGGCGAGCTGCTGCGTCAATGTCGAGCCGCCCTGTACAACTTCGCCGGCCTGGGCGTTGGTAACAAGCGCGCGGAAGAGACCGATGACGTCGATGCCGAAGTGATCGAAGAAGCGCCGGTCCTCGGTCGCAAGCACTGATTTGATCAGCGCGTCGGGCAGTTCGTCGATAGGCACGGAGTTCTGGTGAATGACGCCGCGATGGCCGATGACGTTGCCATAGCGATCCAGGAAGGTGACGGCGTAGTCGCCGCGATTGCGCCAATCTTCCTTGGTAGCTTCAAAGGCAGGCTGGGCGAGGGCGAGCATCAGGACGGCGCCGACGGAACCCCATGTCAGGCCTTCGCCGGCCAGTTCGAAGACAATGCGCTTCCAGCCGCGAACGCGGAAGCGGCGGAAGAAGATGGTGATGTCTTCCCAGATTTCGGCCGAGCGAAAACCGGCATTCCAGATGGTCGAATCGATCCACGAGTCGATCTTCAAAAGCAGGTGGCGTTGCTTGCGCGGCCGTTTTTCTGGATTGTCCGGATCCGTCACGTCTTATATTCCCGCCCGATCAGTCACTTCGACGTCGGAGGAACCTGACGCCGGACTATGGCAAATCTGCCGACAGTGCCCCGGAGTAACCGGAGCTTGGTGAATCATTGGTTGATTTGGCTGACAAGAACAAGAGAAATGGAAGCTCTCACGCGATTTTGCGCGGAGCTGTTGCAAGAACGGAATGATGGAAGAAGTACCCTTCTGGAAGACGAAGACGCTCGCCGAGATGACGACGACCGAATGGGAGAGCGTATGCGACGGCTGCGGCCTCTGTTGTCTCAACAAGCTCGAGGAGTGGGATAGCGGCGACATCTACTTCACCTCGATCCGCTGCAAGCTGCTCGACGACCACAGCTGTCGCTGTTCCTCCTACGAGAACCGCTGGGATTTCGTGCCCGATTGCGTCCAGCTCTCCAAGGAAAACGTCGACGAGATCGCTTGGCTGCCGCCGACCTGCGGCTACCGGCTGATCAACGAGGGGCGCGATCTTTACTGGTGGCATCCCCTGGTTTCTGGCGATCCCGAGACTGTGCATGCCGCCGGCATTTCGGCGCGCGGCCGGACGATCGACGAAACCGAGGTCAAGGTCGACGACTTTGAGGATTATGTGGTGGATTGGCCGCTGACAGTGGGCGACGAGGCGCAGGCCCAGCAGCCGGAGGCGGCTAAGTAGTCGCTGGCTGAGCGACCGTCTCAAGGAATTCTCTCAGCTCAGCGCGAACATAGTCTTCGATCGAGCCTTGCGGCTCGAAGCCCCACCAGAGCAGGCAGCCCTGCCACTGCGACAGAATCAGCCGTCCGAGCGGCGTTTTGCCTTGGGCGCCGAGGGATCGGTCGAGCGCTGCCGCCAGTGTCTTTCCCCAGGCAGCCCCACGAGCACGCAAGGCCGGGTCGCGCAGATCTTCCCGCAGTACCAGCAGGCCTTCAGCGTAGGACGCGGCATCGTCGCCGTAATCCCTGGAAAGGCCGGCGAGCAAGTTGATGGCGCCTTCGGGTGTCTCGGGAAGAGACTGGATCTGCCGGGCCGTCTCCATGTCCAGCCGGTCCCAGGCGCGCAGCAGGCAGGCCCGCAGCATTGCAGCCTTGGTCCCGAAGCGCTGTACCAGCGTCGAGCCGGAAAGGCCGCTGATCTTCGCCACCGCGCCGAAGCTTGCCGCGTCAGGACCTTCCGAATGGACGAGGCCGAGCACCATGTCGAGAAGCTGTTCGTCGGAAAGCGTACGGGGTCGCGGCATGAAAATTCCTCTTGTGTTCGCGACGAATATGAACGAACGTTCGTTTATATTCAAGTGCAATGGCGAACACCCATTGCGCCTGGTCCAGCGTGGAGGACAAGCACGTGACAGCAGCGCTTTCAGGAAAGATCGCCCTTGTGGCCGGAGGCACGCGCGGCGCAGGTCGCGGGATCGCCTTGGAACTCGGGGCCGCCGGGGCAACGGTCTACGTTACCGGCCGCACGACGCGGGAGAAGCAATCGGAGTATGGCCGCCCGGAGACGATCGAGGAGACCGCCGAGATGGTAACCGCTGCGGGCGGCGAGGGGATCGCGGTTCGCGTCGATCATACCATGCCTTCGGAAGTCGAGGTGCTGGTCGAAAGGATCCGCCGCGAACAGGGCCGGCTCGATATCCTGGTCAACGATATCTGGGGCGGCGAACATCTGACGGAATGGAACAAGCCGGTCTGGGAGCACTCGCTCGACAAGGGGCTGCACATGCTGCGGCTGGCGATCGACACCCATCTGATCACCGCGCATTTCGCGCTGGCGCTGATGGTCGAGCGCCCCGGCGGGCTGCTGGTCGAACTGACCGACGGCACGGCCGAATACAACGCCACGCATTACCGCCTCTGCCCATATTACGACCTCGTCAAGACGGGCGCCATCCGCATGGCCTGGGCGCATGCCAAGGATCTTGCGCCGCATGACGCGACGGCTGTGGCGCTGACGCCCGGCTGGATGCGCTCGGAAATGATGCTCGATATCTTCAATGTGCGAGAGGAGAACTGGCGCGACGCGACGTCCGTGCAGCCGCATTTCATCATCTCCGAGACACCGCGCTTCACGGGCCGGGCGGTGGCAGCCGTTGCCGCCGATCCAGAACGCGTCCGCTGGAGCGGCCAGTCGCTGTCGAGCGGCGGGCTCGCCAAGATCTACGGCTTTGACGATGTGGACGGCTCGCGGCCGGACTGCTGGCGCTACATGGACGAGGTCATGGACGCAGGCAAAGCCGCCGACGCTACCGGCTATCGTTGATTCGATCTAGCCGGATGGAATGACAACGAATTGTCTTTGCAGGGTTTTTGGCGCGACGTTCTGCCATGACTTGCGCACGAGGCCATGCACGAGTTCGTCGCTCGCCTTGCCGTAGAAAAGCCGGGTCGAGCCGCGCAGTCCCCAGCCGCCCGGCACCGCGGCCGTGTCGTCGGGCGCCACCGCCAGCGTCATGTGTTGCTGGTCGGGCGTCAGGCGGACGACGCAATAGTCTTGTTCCGGCACCGTCAGGAATATCTTGCTGCGCACGCGAAAATCGCGCGTGCCATGATGCGCGCTCTCGACCGCCTCCGGCAGGCTGAGCGCAAAGGAAATGAGCTCTTCCTGGTTCATGCGATAAAATTAGCACATGCTGATGGATGTGGACCAATCAGAAAAACTCAAGCAGTCCGGTGGCTTTGGAAAATTTTCACTTGATAGGAAAATAATCCTTGACGGCGTGACGGTCGTTTGATAGGGTTATGGCATAGTCGGAAAGTTGCGGGCGCGGCGGAGTGCCGAGGCAAAGCTTTTCGGATCTGAAAGCCGGGCGTTCGACCCGGCTTTTGTGTTTCTGGCCGCCATCGATGCTGAAAAGCATCGACGAGAGCCTGCCGGTCACGACCGTGCGCGCGACGCGCGGTAAGTACCTCAGGGCCGAACCGGTTGCCGCACTCTACGAACAGGGGCGCGTTGCCCATGCCGGGCGCTTCGTCGCGCTGGAAGACCAGATGTGCGACTTCGGCCCGGACGGGCTTTCATCCGGCCGTTCGCCCGACCGGCTGGATGCGCTGGTCTGGGCGCTGACGGCACCGATGCTGGAGGGATACGGAGAACCCCGGGTGAGGGGTGTCTGAGGACTAGCGTTGAGGTTGCTGTTGTGCTGGGCGTGGCGACTGCGGCTCCGGGCGAACTTGACGCCACTCGTTTTCGAGCTGGTCGACGACATGCTGGGGAATGGTCGGCTGATTGCTGTTGGCCGGCTGCTGCATGCTCTCCTCCGAGGCTGGATTTAACGGTGAGTTAATCACTGGCACGGCTTAAACTACGTGTAAATCAGGCGCTTAAACACTTTAAACGATTGAATTAATTTTAATCGATTGAGACGTAGAACGCCGTACCACTTTTTGAGGCTGGTATTATGGTTATCCACATCGACAGGCCCTTCTTTTTCAACACTGTGCGCCATGCGCTCTTTAAGGGAGCGCTTAATCAGCCGCAGGTGGAGGGCATGACCGCGATTCTCGATTTCTGGGAAGCGCGAATGGCTGAGGCCGATCCGCGCTGGCTCGCCTACATCATGGCGACCGCCTACCACGAGACGGCCTATATGATGCAGCCGGTGCGCGAGACGCTGGCGACGACCGACGCAAGGGCGATTGAGATCCTGGAAAATGCCTATGCGTCAGGCAAGCTCTCCTGGGTGAAGACGCCTTACTGGCGGCCAGACGAGGACGGCAAGTGCTGGCTCGGCCGCGGCCTGGTGCAGCTCACCCACAAGCGCAATTACGAGGCGATGAGCTTGCTGACCGGCATTGATCTCGTGGCCGAGCCCGACCGGGCGATGGAGATGGACGCCGCCGTTTCGATCCTGATCGAAGGTATGGTCCAGGGCTCTTTCGCCACTCATAAGCTCGCCGACCACCTGAACGAGACGACGGAGGACTGGGTCAATGCGCGCCGCATCGTCAACGGTACGGACCGGGCGGAAAAGCTCGCCGGCTACGGCAAGACCTTCCTTGCGGCCATCCGTCGCGAACGGCCGGCAGGTGCGCTTGCGCGGTTGAAGGCCTGGCTGCTGCGTGCTATCGCGCGGGTCTTCGGCTAGACGCTCACAGGAGTTCCGCGTGATCCGCCACATCGTCTTCTTCACAGCGCCCGCGGACCAACTGGAAAAGGTGCGCGCCGGCCTGTCGATCCTGACGGCGATCCCGCACGCCCGCCTGCTGGAGATCGGCACCAACATCAAGACCGACCAGCTAGGCACCGATGTCGACCTCGTTGTCTACGGCGAATTCGAGGACGAAGCTGCTCTTGCCGCCTACAAGGCGCATCCAGACTACCAGCGCTCCATCGACCTCGTGCGCCCGATCCGCGAAATGCGGATGGCGGCGGATTACGAGAGCAACACGGCGGTGAAGCGGCCGCTGCGCTGATGCTGCAGCCTGCCCTCCAGCGCGCCAGTTAGGGATGCGGTTGGACGGCAGGCCTAGCCGAGAGCGCTCTGCGCGGCGCAGATCCTGTCGACCAGAGCATCGAGTTCACCCTTCGGTGGACGATTTTTGGCGAGGCGCTGCTTCAGGTGCATGATGGGCTCGGCGAGGATCTCATCCAGGCTTTCAGCACAGGTGAAGTCACCTGCGACCTGCTTGACCTTCGAATTGTCGAAGATCGCAGTCCAGGCCTTGTCGCCGATCAAGGGACCTTCCCAGGCCGGATTATACTTGATCAGGGTGTCGGTCGGCACGTGAACGATCTTGGCCTCGACGCCGAGCAATCTGCCGATCGCCCTTTGGATATCGTTCCAGATATGCGCGCGGTCGGAGGTGATGTGGAAAACATCGCGAAGCGCCGCCTTCTTGCCGAAAAGCCTGACGAAAGGCACTGCGAAATCGACCGAGCGGGTCAGTGTCCAGGGCGTGTGGCCGTCGCCTGCCACGATGGTGGGCTCGCCGTCCAGCATGCGCCTTGCCATGATGTCGCTATCGCCCAACATCATCGGCACACCGGTGCGTACCGTGTGGCTGGGGCGGACGATCGTCCAGGCCAGGTTATCGGATTTCTTGAGCAGTTCCTCGCAGGCAATCTTGGCCTGGCTGTAGGGCCAGTACGGATTGATCGCCGGTGTCTTCTCGGTAATCACATAGTGACGTGGCGGCTTCTCATAGACCGAGGCCGAGGAGATGAAAATGTACTGACCGCATTGCCCCGTAAACACCTCGATGTCGCGCGCAATCTGGTCGGGCGTGAAGGCGATGAACTGGCATACGACGTCAAAGTTGGCCCTGGCGAGATCCGCGTAGGCGGTCGATCCAAGTTCACCCACGATCGAGGTCACGCCTGCAGGCAAAGGGTCTTGTCTCAGGCCGCGGTTGAAAACGCTGACATCATGACCCTCGGCAACGGCGCGCTCGACGCATGGGTAAGAGATTTGGCCGGTGCCGCCAATGAAAAGGACTTTCAAAGCCATCTGGAAACCTCGGTATCTGACAGGCGGGATCTAGGGTCCCCTTCATAGCGTGAAAGGACCCGGGCGTCTCGCGTAAATCTGGCTAGGCTATGGCGCCCCCAGACGGCAAGCAGGGAGGCCTGCATCTCCCGTCCCACTCTGACAAGCCATCGATAATGTGATGGGGAAAGCGGTATTGAATTTCTTCACGAATGTATGAGACGCATGCTATCTCAGCTGGGCTAGGAGCGATGCTGCATGGTGGTTGTGAGGGCTTTCGGGACGTCGTGCTTGGACCCGAAAAAGCGGGAAATCGAGCGTCTCGCGGCGCTGGAGCAGCTTGACCTCCTCGATACCCCGAAGGACGAAGGTTTCGAGCGCATCGTGCGGCTGATCAAGGAGATCTTCGCGGTCGAGATCGGCCTTGTGTCCCTCATCGACGCGCATCGGCAATGGTACAAGGCATGTTCTGGGCTGGCGGCGGACGAGGTTCCGCTCGAAGATACGTTCTGCCGTTACGTGGTCGACCATGAGGAACCGATTTTCGTACAGGATGCGACCCGCGATCCGCGGTTCGCGCACAACCCGGCCGTAACGGGAGAAAGCCACGTGCGGTTTTACGCCGGGGTGCCTTTGAAAACCAAGAGTGGCCACGTTATCGGAACGGTATGTGCGATCGATCGCCGCCCCAGATCGTTCGGGTCCAGGGATCTTTCTGTTCTCCACGAACTGGCGGGCGTGGCGATGGACCGGATCGAGCTGCTGCAGTCGGCCGCGACCGATAGCCTGACGGGCACGCTTACCCGCCGTGCCTTCCGGCAGGAGGCCAATCAACTTCTGTCGCTTGCCCTGAGACACCAGCATGACCTGTCCTGCATTGTTCTGGACATCGACCGCTTCAAGAGCGTCAACGACACCCATGGCCACGCCGCGGGGGATCAGGTGCTCCATGCGGTCACCGAAACCTGCAAGGCGAACCTGCGGGCGGGAGATCTGTTCGGCCGGCTCGGGGGAGAGGAATTTGCCATTCTCCTTCCGCATATCAATCGCGAAGAGGCGTTCGCGGTCGCCGAAAAGGTAAGGATGGCGATCTCGTCCCGGCCGATCCGAGGAGCTTTCGGCGACTTGAACGTGACAGCAAGTTTCGGCATTTCGGCGCTTTCGATCATCACCAGGGATATCGAGACGCTGTTGGCTCAGGCCGATGCCGCAATGTACCACGCCAAGCACAACGGTCGAAACCGATGCGTGTCGTGGAACTCTATCGGCGCTGATGGTCCGACTGGTTCGCGCCGTCGCGTCCTGAAAGCGGGGTCCATCATGTTCAACGACCGCCGCTCGACGATCGACTGCACCATACGCTCGCTCGGTACCGACAGCGCCGGGCTCTCCGTCTCCAATTCCGCTGGCATACCTGCGGAATTCGTCCTGATCATCAAGGGCGAGGGTTTCGAGACCAAGTGCCGGATCGTGGCGCAGGACCGGCAAACCATAGAAGTCGCCTTCAAGGCCTGATCGGGCTCCACCTGCGATTGGCTGTCGCCACGCCGCAGGCTTGAGAGTCCGCCTAACTCCGGGATACCAACCATGAGATTGAGATCATTGCTGCCGTGGAGCTCCGCGGCGGGTCGCAGGACCGTGCCCGAGAAGAAGGCCGCAGGTGGCTTCATGTCGCTTGCCGCAGGGGGGCGGGCGAGTTGGACGGGGCGCTCCTATGCGGCACTGTCGCGCGAGGGCTTCATGAAGAACCCGGTCGCACACCGCAGTGTCAGGCTAGTGGCGGAAGCCGCAGCCTCGGTGCCGTGGCTGCTCTACGAGGGCGATCATGAGCGGCCGGATCATGCCATCCTCTCGCTGCTCGGCCAGCCAAACGGACGCATGGGTCGCCGATTTCTTCGAGGCGCTCTATGGGCACCTGCTGCTGTCGGGCAATGCCTATGTCGAGCCGCTGATGGTCGGCGGAAATGTGCGTGAGCTGCACCTGCTGCGGCCTGATCGCATCGGTATCGTCGAGGGCAGGGATGGGTGGCCCGAGGCTTACGACTATCGCGCCGGCGGTTCCGTGCGCCGCTTTCCGGCGGAGACGGAGGGGCTGGGGCTGCTGCATCTGAAGCTCTTCCATCCACTCGACATCATCTCGGTTTCCCGCCGCTTGCGGCCGCCCAGGTGGCGCTCGATCTCTCCAATGCGGCGGCGACCTTTAACAAGGCGCTGCTCGACAATTCGGCCCGCCCGTCAGGCGCGCTGGTCTACCAGCCGAAGGAGGGCGGCAATCTCTCGCCCGACCAGTACGAGCGGCTGAAACAGGAACTCGACGAAGGCTATTCCGGCCCGATGCGCGCCGGACGCCCGCTACTCCTCGAGGGCGGGCTCGACTGGAAGTCGATGGGGCTGTCGCCGAAGGACATGGATTTCGTCGAGGCGCGCTGCCCGCGACATCGCGCTTGCCTTCGGCGTGCCGCCGATGCTGCTTGGCATTCCCGGCGACAACACCTATGCCTATTACCAGGAGGCGAACCGCGCCTTCTATCGGCTGACCGTGCTGCCGATGCTGACCCGCACCGCGGCCTCGCTTTCCGCCTGGCTCTCCGGACATTACGAAGACCGCCTGCGGCTTGAGTCCGATCTCGACAAGGTGGCCGGGCTTGCGGCGGAACGCGATCAACTATGGACAAGGTTGGGAAGCGCGGCGTTCTTCACGGACGAGGAGAAGCGCCAGGCGGTGGGGTATTGAAAGCCTGCGCCGGCGCATGAATCAAACTCTGAGCGCCTGGACTCAATGTTCGAGCAAACGCACCCAAGCGATTCAAAAGATTCGCTGAAGTGCGAGGACGGCACCCCGAATACGGCGGCGCGAAGTCGTGACCGCCGGTCGGCTGTCGTTCTTCGCCAACCAAGGATCCCTGCGATCACAGACCTTTCCAACGATGCCGGGCTCTGGGCGACCAGGGCGCTCGGCGCGTCGGCGGGGGCAGCGGTGTCGCTCGTCTATCTCCTGCCGAAAAGCCGACGGGAGGCTGCGAGCCGTTTCTTCACCGGCCTTGCCTGCGGGACGATCTTCGGCGGCCCGACGGGTATCTGGATTGCCGAAAGGCTGGCGCTGGCGGATCGCCTCTCGGCCTCTGAGGTCGTGCTGTCGGGTCGGCGGCGGCAGGCATCTGTGCCTGGTGGGGTCTCGGCATCCTGTCGCGCCTCGCAGGACGATACGGCGCGCGGGCGCTAGCCGGAATAACAGTTTACAACGAGGAGAATATCATGACCGCAAGCCGCGCGCTGGTGCGATCACCCATGGGCGCGGATACGCGCAAGTTCGCCAATCTGGAGCTGAGGGGGCTGAAGCGCGACGGCAGCTTCTCCGGCTATGCCAGCGTCTTTGGCGAAGTCGATCTCGGCAAGGATGCCATCGAGCGCGGCGCCTTCCGCAAGTCGCTGGCTGAACGCGGGACGTGCGGCGTGCGCATGCTCTTCCAGCATGACCCGGCAGAGCCGATCGGCGCCTGGAAGACCATCCGCGAGGATAGCCGCGGTCTCTATGTCGAGGGCATGCTTGCCGAGGGTGTGGCCCGGGCGCGCGAGGTGCACCAGCTCCTGAAGAGAGGCGCGCTCGACGGGCTTTCGATCGGCTTCCGCACCGTGCGGGCAAAGACCGATGCGAAGTCGGGCGTGCGCCGCATTTTTGAAGCCGACCTCTGGGAGATCTCTGTTGTGACCTTCCCGATGCTTCCGTCGGCGCGCGTGCAGAACATCAAGAATGCGCGGTGGTTCCGCGACAAGGAGACCGAGCTGGTCCGCGCCATGCGCCGGGCCGCCCGGATGATGCTGACAGAAACCTTCAGATAGGAAAACGGGACATGACCGACATGCATGAGACAGGTTCGAGGATCGCGCCGGAAATCAAGGCGGCGCCCGAGATGGCTGTGGCCTTCGACGAGTTCATGGAGACGTTCGAGGCCTTCAAGGACACCAACGACCGCCGCTTAGGCGAGATCGGGGAGAAGGTGGCGGCCGATGTCGTCACTCGCGACAAGATGGATCGCATCAACCGGGCGATGGACGAGCAGAAGAAGGTGCTCGACCAGCTGGCGCTGAAGAAGGCGCGGCCGCCGCTCGGACGTGGCGGCGGAAACGGCGTCGAGTCGAACGAGCACAAGGCGGCGTTCGAGCAATATATCCGCCGCGGCGACGAGGCCGGCTTGCGCGAGCTCGAGGCGAAGGCAATGTCGGCGGGGTCGGGGACCGATGGCGGCTATCTTGTGCCGCCCGAGACGGACACCGAGATCGGCCGTCGCCTCTCCGTCGTCTCGCCGATCCGCTCGCTTGCGACCGTCCGCCAGGTCTCTGGCTCGGTGCTGAAGAAGCCGTTTGCGACCTCGGGCATGGCGGCCGGCTGGGTGGCCGAAACGGCGGCCCGCCCGCAGACATCGAGCGCCCAGCTTGCCGAACTTTCCTTCCCGACGATGGAGCTCTACGCCATGCCGGCGGCGACGCAAGCGCTGCTTGACGATGCCGCGGTTGATATCGAGGCTTGGATATCCAGCGAGGTCGATACCGTCTTTGCCGAGCAGGAGGGTACCGCCTTCGTCAACGGCGACGGCACCAGCAAACCGAAGGGCTTCCTTGCTTACACTACAGTCGCCGACAGCGCCTGGAGCTGGGGCAATCTCGGCTATATCGCGACGGGTGCGGCCGGCGCCTTCAAGACCACGGGTGCTTCCGACACGCTGATCGATACGATCTATTCGCTGAAGGCGGGGCATCGGCCGAACGCCAACTTCGTCATGAACCGCAAGACGCAGGCCGAGGTCCGCAAGTTGAAGGATGGTGACGGCCGCTATCTCTGGCAGCCGCCGGCAACGGCAGGCGAGGCGGCTTCGCTCGTCGGCTTCCCTGTTGTCGAGGCCGAGGACATGCCCGATATCGCGGCCAACGCGCTGTCGATCGCCTTCGGGGACTTCCGCGCCGGCTATCTCGTCGTCGACCGCACCGGCGTGCGTGCTGCGCGATCCCTATTCCGCCAGGCCTTACGTGCTCTTCTACACAACCAAGCGAGTCGGCGGCGGAGTGCAGAATTTCGAGGCGATCAAGCTCATCAAGTTCGCCGTGAGTTGATCGGGGCAAGGCGGGTGCGGCCACTATTCGTATCCGCCTGCCGAATATGCCTGCATCAAACCAATCCAAGATCGTCCATGACTTTTGCACTGATTACCCCACCTTCGGCGGAAGCGCTGACGCTTGCGGAAGTGAAGGCCCATCTGCGGCTTGATGACGGCAGCGAAGATGCGCTGCTGGCCTCGCTGATCAGCGTCGCCCGCGAGCATCCGGAGCGCACGACGGGCCTCTGCCTGATCACCCAGGTCTGGCGCCTCCATCTTGAATCGTTACCTGAAGATCGCGTGATTCAGATTGCCAAGGGACCGGTGCAAGCGGTTGAAAGCCTGAGCATTTACGATGAGGTGGGCGAGGAAGTGGTCTTGCCCGCGGCCGGCCATGTGCTTGACGGTACTGCCCGGCCGGCGCGTCTGTGCTGGCTCGAAACTTGAACCCTGCCATTGCCGCAAGCGGCATCGAGATCGATTTTTCCGCCGGCTTCGGCGAGAGCGGTGCCGAGGTGCCCGACACACTGAAGCGGGCGATGCTGATGCATGTCGCCCAGATGTTCGCCTTCAGGGGCGCCGTCGCCGTCGAGGACCAGCCAGCAGACGTACCCGCTGGTTACGACCGATTGGTGGCGCCGTTCCTGATGCGGAGGCTCTGATGCGATCCGTCTTCTTCGATCCCGGCCAGATGACCGCGCGCTCGACCTGGAGGCGCCGGAAGAAGCGCCGGACGGGCAGGGTGGCGCGACCGTCACCTTTGCCGCAATTGCTTCCATGTGGGCGCGGATCGAGCCGGTGAGCGAAGTGCGCGAGGAGCGGGCGGGCGCGGATGTTTTCACGCTGACCCACCGTATCTGGCTGCGGTTCCGCAGCGACATCAGGGCCGGGATGCGGCTGCGCAAGGGCGATCGGCTGTTTGCCATCGGCACCTGGCGCGATCCGGATGAGACCGGCCGCTACCTCTGCTGCCTCTGCGAGGAAGAGTTACGATGAGCACTGCCCTTTCGATCACGCTCCGCGATCTGGCGGCGATCCTGGCGCGGTTAGCTAGAGATACCGCAGGTAATTCGCCGGCAAACGGAGGCGAGAGCCATGAGCGCAGCCAATGAACTGCTGACGGCTATCCATGCACGCCTGACCGGCGACGCAGAGCTTCTCGTCATGATCGGCGACGACGGTATCCGCGATCGGCTGGTGACCGGGCGAAAGCTTCCTTGCGTGCTGATCGGCGAACTCGTCAGCAACGACTATTCGACTTCGACCGAGAGAGGCGAGGAGCATTTGGTATCGCTCGAAATCTGCTTCGACGTGGGTGGGCGAAGGCAGGCGCAGCTGGCGGCCTCGCGTCTCCACGCCCTGCTGCAGGATGTGGCGCTCGATCTTGGAGCGTATCACCTCGTCAGCCTGCTGCATCTCAGGACGCAGAGCCGCCGCGAACCGAAGACGAAGCTCTATGTCGCCGAGTTGCGCTTTCGGGCTGTGACGGAGCCGCCGCTGCATAGCGACGCAACCTAGGCCTCGAAGCGGCTCGTGGCGTCGCGGTCGCCTTCGTATCGTCTCGCCAGCGGAAACGGCGGCAGCCACGACTCGCGGCGGATGGTCCAGAGTTCGTAAGTTGGCTGTAACTGGTCGGGAGCATCGAGCGATCCGAGGTTCACTTCGACCTCATCCCCGGAGCGCCCGAAAACCGGGGAGCCGCAGCGGGGGCAGAAGAACCGCCCGTCGTACTCACCTGTCTCGCCTTCGACCGTCACCGCATCCTGAGGAAAGATCGCGGATGCGTGAAAGAGTGCGCCATGATGCTTGCGGCAGTCGAGACAATGACAAATGCCGACCCGATAGGGGCGTCCAATAGCCACGAGGCGGACATTGCCGCAGCGGCAACCGCCAGTGAACCGGTCCATGTTGTTTCTCCTCCAAGATCAAGCGGTGGGCTGCTTATGAAGAAGATGGGAAGGTGACCTGAAATGTCCCGCCCATCGCAGCAACTGCCTGCATCTCTCAGGCCGGTTCGTATACCCTGGTCGCTGCCTTGACCTGCGCAGCCAGCGTCAGCACGAAGCCGAGCGAGATGACGGCGAGCGCGGCGCATGTCGCGATTGCGGTTCCGGCACCGGCGCGATCGAGGATCGCCGTGAAGACGACGGGTGCGATGGCATTGGCGAGGTTCTGCGGCAGCGACAGGCGGGCTGATTGCAGCCCGAATTCGCGCGGCGAGAACAGGGCGAGCGGCAGCAGGGTGCGGGCAACGGTCATGACACCGGAGCCGAAGCCATAGAGCAGGATGAAGGTGACGAGCAGTGGCGTCGAAGGCGGGATCAGCAGCATCATCACGAAGCTTGAGACCATCAGGCTCACGCCCATTGCGGCGCTGAGGATCGGATTGCCGCGACGCCCGAGGAGCATATCCAGGATGCGGGCGGAAATGCCGATCACGCCGCGTGCCGAACCGAGCTGCAGCGCCAGCGCAGGCGAGGCGCCTGACTGACGCAGTATTTCGAGCAGCGATGGCGACACCCCGAAAGTCACGAAAGTCGATATCGTCGTTGCGGCGGCAATCAGCAGGAAGGCCTTGCGCTGTCCCGCAGGCGAAAGCGGCACCGGCGTTTCCTGTGCGGCGCTGCTGTCCGCAGTAAAGGCGATCGGCTTCGGCAGGGCGAAAATATGCAGCGGCAGGCAGACGAAAAACTGCAGCGCCGCGCAGATGAGAAACGTCATGCGCCAGCCGACGCTCGCGTTCAGCTGACTGAGGATCGGCCAGAAGATCGCGCTCGAAAGGCCGGTGAACAGCATGAGGATGGCAATCACCCGTTTGCTGTCAGGTCCGGCTCGCTCGACGACGGCGGTATAGCATGGAGTGACGGCGCCAACTGGAGGATTGGGCATTGGCTGAACGGCAGGCTCGGTGGTGGCACTCCGGCGGAGGTCGTGGCCGCGGTGCTGCGGGAACACGGCTTTGACGATTTCGACGTAGCGGAGGTCAGCGGCGATCTGTCGGGGTATGTGCAGGGGGGACTCCGCGCGCAGCCTGATCTAGCCACTCCAGGAAGCGTTTCGGATCGATGCGATCGAAGATGCGGGGCTTTTGCGTTTCCGGTCCCGCATGCGGACAAGCCTGCCGGCGCTGCCAGTCGAAATTCTTGTGGACCGCGAAGACGAGCCGCTGTGGCAGGAGACGCGTGGTCATGACAGCGATTTTGCCGCCGAAGCCTTGCTGAGCTTCTACAACCCCGACCTCGATTATGAGCAGGCGAGCGCCCGTTCCCATCGCGTGGCGCAATCGACGAACCGGATCATTCAGCAGCATCTCACAGCCGTCGTACCTGAGGAGACGGCGCTTGCCGCTAACGAGGCGTTGTTGCGCGACAATCGCATTGCCCGGCGCTCCATCCGGTTCTCACTGCCGCCGAATGAGATGCGTATCCAGACTGGCGATATCGTTACACTCCCAGACGGACCCCACGGTCGCTTCCTGATCACCCGCGTCGAAGATGGGGACGCCCGCCGGGTCGAGGCGCGCGAATTTGCGGCCTCGGTCGATAGGAGTGCAGGGACGGTTACTGGTGCAAAGCCGAGCGGCGAGGGCGGCTCGAACCTGTTTTCTCCCGTCGTTCAGCTGATGGATCTGCCGCGATTCGATGGCAGCGATCCTTCGAGCTTCGCCCGAGGCGCAGCCTTTGCAAAACCGTGGACAACAATCGGGCTATCGTCGTCTGCTACGAGCGAGGGTTACAAGGGCAGGGTGCTACTCGATCGGCCGGCCCGCATTGGCTCATTGACATGCGCGCTCGCGGCAGGGGTTGTCGGCCGCTTTGACTGGTCACTGCCGCTCGAACTTGATCTGCCATATGGCGGCCTGGCTTCGGCACCGGCGACCTCAGTTCTGAATGGCGCCAACCTTATGGCGCTCTTGTCGGTCAACGGTGCCTGGGAAGTCCTGGCGTTCCGGGAGGCCGAGGAGGTAGAGAGTGGGCGTTGGGCGCTGCATGGCTTGTTACGGGCGCTTGCCGGCATCGAGGATGCGATGCTTTCCGGGGCAGCAGTCGGCTCGGCCGTCGTGCTGCTCGACGAAGCGGTCAAGCCGCTCGGCCTCGGCAGCGACGAAATGGACCTGCGGTTGAATTGGATCGCCGAAACGGCCTCGTCGGCTGGGAAGGCCGGCCCCTTTGCCTTCGAGGGAGGCCTGCGGGCACTGACGCCGCTTGCCCCCGTCCACATCAGATGCGCGCGCAACGACGATGGCGTGAAGGTCCCTGGATCCGGCGCGGGCGCGACAGCGCCGACAACTGGCTCGCCGCCGAAATTCCGCTGGATGAGCCGTTTGAACGCTACCGCGTCGAGATTATGGACGGTGACGCGGTTCTGAGAGTAAGCGAATCCGACAGGGCGGAGTGGGTTTATCCCACCGCTGACGAACTCGCCGATTTCGGCCATCCGCAAAACAGCCTCAGCCTGCGTGTCCGGCAACTTGGGGAACGTGTGTCGCTCGGCATTCCGGCGCACGCGACATGTGTTGTGTGAATTTCATCTTGAAGGAGAGAAAATGATAGATCTGAAGAATTGGTACAGTTCGAAGACCATTTGGGGCGCGCTGATTTCAATCGTCGCATCTGTGTTGCATTTTGTCAGTATCGACCTTGGTGCGACGGACAAGAGCCAGTTGGTCGACACAGTCGTCAACATAGCTGGCGCACTCGGCGGCCTGCTCGCTGCTTACGGGCGTGTCACCGCCAAGGCGACCATCAAGTCCGTTTCTTGAATCCGGCGCGGCGAGCGGAAAGCTTCGTTCGCCGACCGGACTTTTGAACACGCCTGGCGTGAATTCGGAATTGTTCTAAATATCAAGGATTACAAGGCATTCATTTGCCATTCAGGTCTCTTGAGTACATAGTCTGGGCCAAGTTAGTATCCATTGAAAGCATTGCACATGGCCTCTCCCTTGAGCGTCGCAGCGCTAGCCGCCGGGCTGGCGATAACGTCGCCCTCACCGGATAATCCGCGTACCTTGACGGTGCGTGTTGCAGGCGATTGCAGCGAGGCCGCGCGTGAGGTTGTGGAAAAAACGGGAGGTCAGCTCCTTTCCGTTCAGCCTGCTGGCGACAGCTGCATCATCACCGTCCTCGTCCAAGGCAACGGACAGCGCCCGCGTAAAGTGACCGTCAAGGTTCCGATGTAGGCAGAATCGCCCTATCTAGACGCCAAGAGATCAAGCGGAGCAAAGCGGACCGATGCGCATTCTGGTAGTCGAAGACGATGTCAACCTGAACCGGCAGCTCAGCGACACGTTGAAGGAAGCCGGTTACGTCGTCGATCAGGCCTTTGACGGCGAGGAGGGCTACTTCCTCGGCGATACCGAGCCTTATGACGCGATCATTCTCGATATCGGACTGCCGGAACTGGATGGCGTCACGGTGCTCGAAAAGTGGCGTGGCGCAGGTCGCGGCATGCCCGTGCTGATCCTGACGGCGCGCGACCGCTGGAGCGACAAGGTCGCGGGCATCGACGCCGGCGCGGATGACTACGTCACCAAGCCGTTCCATGTCGAGGAAGTGCTGGCACGCATCCGCGCCCTGATCCGCCGCGCGGCGGGGCATTCTTCGTCCGAGATCATCTGCGGCCCCGTGCGGCTCGATACCAAGAGCTCAAAGGCGACAGTCAATGGTGTGGCGCTGAAGCTGACCTCGCATGAGTACCGGCTGCTGTCCTATCTCATGCATCACATGGGGGAAGTGGTTTCGCGTACCGAGCTGGTCGAACATATGTACGATCAGGATTTCGACCGCGATTCCAATACGATCGAGGTTTTCGTCGGGCGCCTTCGCAAGAAGATGGGCGTCGATCTGATCGAAACGGTGCGCGGGCTCGGCTACCGTATCCAAGCGCCGAACAATGCGAATTAAATCGCTTACTGCACGCGTCCTGCTGCTGACCACGATCTGGTCGACTGTCGCGCTTGTCGTCATCGGGTTGCTGATCTCGACGCTCTACCGAAAGAGCGCGGAGCGCGGCTTCCAGGACCTTTTGCGCGCCCAGCTCTATAACGTCGTCAATTCCGTTACGATCGGCGACCAAGGGGCGCTCAGCGGCAGCCCGCAACTTGGCGACCTGCGTTTTGCGCAGCCGAAGACGGGCTGGTATTGGGTCGTCGAACCACTCGGCACCTACACGGCGCCGCCGCTCGTGTCGCCCTCGCTGGGTTCCGCGTCGATCCCTGTACCCTCTGTTCTCGAAGCGCCCTTCGACAAGAATTATGAGCGCTACTATCAGGTGACGGATGCTGCGGGGAATCGGATCCAGGTTGCCGAGACCGAGGTCGTGCTGGATACTGACGGTCGCGCCGCCCGCTTCCGCGTGACCGGCAACGTCGATGTTGTCGAGAACGACGTTCGCAATTTCTCCCATAGCCTTTACCTGGCGCTAGCCGGCTTCGGTGTCGGCAGCCTGATCGTCAACGCACTGGCGATTCTCTACGGCCTCAAGCCGCTCGACAAGGCGCGCGCCGCGCTCGAGCGAATTCGCGCCGGCGAGAGCGAGCAGTTGAAGGGCGATTTTCCGCGCGAAATCCTGCCGCTCGCCAACGAGGTCAACGCGCTGATCGACAGCAATCGCCGCATTGTCGAGAGGGCGCGCATGCAGGTCGGCAACCTTGCCCACTCCCTGAAGACGCCGATTGCCGTGCTGCTCAACGAGGCGCGCGTGCTGGAACGCACGCACGGCGATCTCGTGCGCGGCCAGGCGGAGGCGATGCAAGGCCAGGTGCAGTCGTATCTGAACCGTGCCCGCATTGCGGCGCAACGCGAATCCGTGCTTGCCCGCACCGACGCCGAACCCGCTCTTGAGCGCCTGGTGCGCGTGATGCGGCGCTTGAACCCCGACAAGCAGTTTGAACTCACGGCGGCGCAGCCACATGTTGCGGTCGCCATGGAACAGCAGGACCTAGAAGAGATCGTCGGTAACCTTTTGGAGAACGCCGCCCGTTTCGCGGCGACCAAGGTTCGCGTTTCCGTCGCGGAAGCACCGGAGGAGGTCAAGGGCACGGAAGGCAGCGGGCGTCGCCACTGGGTCGAGCTCGTTGTCGAGGACGATGGGCCAGGACTTGAGCAGGATCAGGTTCGCGAGGCGCTGAAGCGCGGCAAGCGGCTGGACGAAAGCAAACCGGGTACCGGCCTTGGACTTTCGATCGTGACGGAGATTTCCAACGAGTATCAGGGGCGGCTCGAATTGTCCCGCGGCGAATGGCAGGGATTGAAGGCCCGGCTTATTTTGCCTGGCATCACAAAGGATGTTGCGTGAGCATTTGCTTGATGTCACATAGACATAGGCGATTGCATAGCATGCTTTGCCTTATTGCCGACACGGCTTGGTGCGCGTGTGGCTGCGTAATTGACACCTAATTCTGGTTCGGCTGAATGATGCTACGTTCGCAAGGCATGATCGTTTCCTCGCTTCTTGTCGCCATCACGCTTTCAGCGTGCCAATCGACAAAAAGCGGTGGCTCCGGCGGTCTTTTCTCGAGGAAACCTCCTGCTTCGGCTACCTATATCGCGGCGTTGCAGGGCGGCATCATCGGTCGCAGCGGCGTGGATATCAGCGACAGCGACCTCCAGCGCGCCCTGGAAGCCGAGTATCGCGCGCTGGAAAGTGCTGCAGTCGGACAGCCTGTTGTCTGGAGCGGGCGCAATGTCAGCGGCAGGGTCGTCGCGTCTGCACCCTACCAGGTCGGCTCGCAGAACTGCCGTCAGTATACCCATAGCGTGACGATCGGCGGCAAGGAAACGGTGGCGCGCGGTTCCGCCTGCCGAAACGATAATGGCAGTTGGTCGCCCCTCGGCTGAGCGACGGCAGAACTAACTGCTCGGGCCATGTTGCGGCCAAACGCCTCAAATAATCGTCATTGCGGCTTTGCTTGTTGGAATAGATGTTCGCTTCGAGTATTTGGCATCTATGCTTTTCTGGATTCTTGTGGCCGCTCTGACGGCCGCCGTCGCTGCCGTTCTGCTTTACCCGCTTCTGCGTGACACGAGAGCGGTCGATGACGCGCATGCCGGGGAGGCTGCCGTCTATCGCGATCAGTTGCGGGAACTCGATCGCGATCTCTCTGGTGGGCTGATTTCAGAGGATGAGGCCGATTACGCGCGAGCCGAAATTGGCCGGCGCCTGATCACTGTCTCGGCCGCGCCGGTCATCGATCGCAAGGCCTCGAAACATCACCGTCTTTCCGAGGCGTTCGTGCTGTTGCTCCTGCCGATGGTGGGGCTCTGTCTTTACATTTTTGTTGGGCGACCCGATTTGCCGTCGCAGCCGCTGCAAGCCAGACTTGAGAATCCCGGCAACGATATGGCGATCCTGGTCGCCAAGGCCGAGCGGCACCTGGCGCAAAATCCCGATGACGGCAAGGGCTGGGACGTCCTGGCACCGATATACTTCAACACTATGCGTGTCGCCGATGCCGAGAATGCCTATCGCCGCGCGATCCGTCTGCTCGGGCCGAGCCCGGCGCGGCTGGACGGCCTTGCCGAGACGCTGATGGCGATCTCGGACGGTGTGGTCACCGAAGATGCGCGCAAGGTGTTGGAGCAGTCGCTTCAGCTAGATCCCGACAATCCGAAGGCCCGGTTCTACATTGCGCTTAGCATGGAGCAGGCTGGTCAGGCAGCAGAGGCCAAGGTCGCCTTCGAGGCGCTCGCGAAGCAATCGCCGGCCGACGCGCCCTGGTTGCCGCTGGTCGCCGAACACATTGCGAAGAATGGCGGCGCGCCGCCGAGCGGTGCCGCGCGCGTGCCGGGTAATCCGACGCAGGCTGAGGTTGCCGCTGCGGAGAGCATGAGTCCGGGCGACCAGCAACAGATGATCCGCGGCATGGTGGAGAGCCTTGATGCCAAGCTGACCCAGGACCCGAACAATCTGGAAGGCTGGCTACGGCTTGTCCGCTCTTATGTCGTATTGAAAGACACGGATCGCGCAGTTGCGGCTCTGAAGCGCGGACTGGCAACGTTTCCGGCCAGCAGCGGACAAGGCAAGCAACTCCTTGCGCTGGCGCAAGAACTTGGCATTGCGATGGATGGCGGCGTGTCGCCGAGCGGCGCCGCGAGCGCGCCCGGTAATCCCACCCAGGCTGAGGTTGCCGCAGCCGAGAGCATGAGTGCCGGTGACCAGCAACAGATGATCCGCGGCATGGTGGAAAGCCTTGATGCCAAGCTTACCCAGGACCCGAACAATCTGGAAGGCTGGCTGCGGCTTGTGCGTTCTTATGCCGTATTGAACGAAAAGGCGCACGCGGTCGACGCGTTGCAGCGTGGACTCGCGGTATTCCCTGCAACCGGCGAGCAAGGCAAGCAACTGTTGGCGCTGGCGCGAGAGCTCGACATTGCGACAGAAGGAATGACGGAATGACGCGCAAGCAGAAGCGCCTGGCGGTGATCGGTGGCGGCATGAGCTTCATCATTGCGGCGGTGCTGCTCGTCATGTTCGCCTTCAGCCAGTCGGTGGCCTATTTCTATATGCCTGCGGATATCGCCAAGAACCCGGTGCCGCCTGGAACGCGCATACGTCTCGGTGGCCTGGTGGGCGAGGGCAGCATCGTGCGCGGGGGGGGATCGACAGTGCAGTTTGCGGTGACCGATGCGACCGGCGATCTGGTCAGGGTACGATATACCGGCATTCTTCCCGACCTCTTTCGCGAGGGCCAGGGCGTGGTGACCGAGGGGCGTTTCGAAACGGGCAGCGACGTCTTCACCGCCGATACGGTGCTGGCCAAGCACGACGAGAAATACATGCCGAAGGAAGTTGCCGACAAGTTGAAAGAGCAGGGGCTGTGGCAACACGCGGGAGAATCGCAATGATCATCGAGATCGGCCACTATGCCCTGATCCTGGCGCTGGCGACGGCGCTCGTGGTCTCCGTCGTGCCGGTGATCGGTGCAAGGCGCCTCGACCGTGCGATGATGGATCTGGCCTCTGTAGGGTCCCTGGCGATGTTCGCGCTGGTGGCGTTCTCCTTCGGAGTTCTGACCTACGCCCACGTCGTCTCCGACTTCTCTGTCGCCAACGTCTGGGAGAACTCCCATTCGCTTGTGCCGCTGCTGTTCAAGTTGTCAGGCGTCTGGGGCAATCACGAGGGCTCGATGATGCTCTGGCTGCTGATCCTGGTGCTGTTCAGCGCCCTGGTCGCGGTCTTCGGACGGAATTTGCCCGATACGCTGCGGGCAAACGTGCTCGCCGTGCAGGCCTGGATATCGGTCGCCTTCATCCTGTTCATCCTGCTGACCTCCAATCCCTTCATGCGGCTGGATCCGGCCCCGGCCGAGGGGAAGGACCTCAACCCGGTGCTGCAGGACGTCGGTCTGGCGATCCACCCGCCGCTGCTCTACCTCGGCTATGT
>NZ_JDWI01000003.1:0-343607 GCF_012932765.1 Rhizobium sp. 57MFTsu3.2 | reverse complement strand
GTGCATGTCGGGAAGCACGCAGATGTCGAAGGACGATTTCGATATGTCGATGCCGATAAAGCGGCTAGTATAGGTCATGAGGCGATGTCTCCCTTATACGCGAGCGCGAAGCTCTCTCAACGGTTCGACGAAGCCTCGAAATGCGCAAAGGGTTCTGCTTTTTTACGAACGAAAGTTCAGGCCCGCTAGGACCAACCGCTCTGCGCATCGTCACTGCGGTGTTGCAATCACCTCAATGGCAAACGAGGCCGGTGCATCATAACCGATGCACCGGCCTCGCAATGTATAAGGCCGCCTCGTTGAGGCGGCCTCTTGAAGGTCAGACTAGGCGGCTCTGTTCGGTTGCGGCTTCGATGAAGCTTGCGAAGAGCGGATGCGGGTCGAGAGGACGGCTCTTCAGTTCCGGATGGTACTGAACGCCGATGAACCAGGGATGCTCAGCATACTCGATCGTCTCGGGCAGTACACCGTCCGGTGACATTCCCGAAAAGACGAGACCGCAGTCTTCCAAACGGTCCTTGTAGTCGATGTTGACTTCGTAGCGATGGCGATGGCGCTCGGAAATATCGGTCGAACCGTAGATCTCCGAGATCTTCGTATCCTTCTTCAACGCAGCCTTGTAGGCGCCGAGGCGCATCGTGCCGCCGAGATCGCCCGCTTCCGTGCGCTTCTGCAGCTCATTGCCCTTCACCCATTCGGTCATCAGGCCGACAACGGGCTCCTTCGTCGGGCCGAACTCGGTCGACGAGGCGCTTTCCACGCCGGCAAGGTTGCGGGCGGCTTCAATGACGGCCATCTGCATGCCAAAGCAGATCCCGAAATACGGTACCTTCCGTTCGCGTGCGAAGCGGGCCGCATGGATCTTGCCTTCCGAGCCGCGCTCGCCGAACCCGCCGGGAACGAGGATGCCATGGACCTTCTCGAGATACGGCGCCGGGTCTTCCTTTTCGAAGACCTCAGATTCGATCCATTCCAGGTTGACCTTGACGCGATTGGCTATGCCGCCGTGATGCAGCGCTTCGATCAGCGACTTGTAGGCATCCTTGAGGCCGGTGTACTTGCCGACGATGGCAATCGTGACCTCGCCCTCAGGCGTGCGGATGCGGTTGCAGACCTCTTCCCATTGGTCAAGGCGGGGCTTAGGTGCCGGCTCGATGCCGAAGGCTGCCAGCACTTCGTTGTCGAGCCCTTCCTTGTGGTAGGCCATCGGGACGTCGTAGATGTTGGCGACGTCGAGCGCCTGGATCACCGCGGACGGACGGACGTTGCAGAAGAGCGACAGCTTGCGGCGTTCCGCTTCCGGAATTTCGCGGTCGGCGCGCACCAGCAGGATGTCCGGATGAATGCCGAGCGCCTGCAGTTCCTTGACGGAGTGCTGGGTTGGCTTGGTCTTCAGTTCGCCGGCAGCCGGAATATACGGCATCAGCGTCAGGTGGACGTAGATCGCAGTGCCGCGCGGCAGGTCGTTGCCGAGCTGGCGGA
This sequence comes from Rhizobium sp. 57MFTsu3.2, assembly GCF_012932765.1. Lineage (NCBI taxonomy): Bacteria > Pseudomonadati > Pseudomonadota > Alphaproteobacteria > Hyphomicrobiales > Rhizobiaceae > Rhizobium > Rhizobium sp. 57MFTsu3.2. The sequence goes on along the minus strand of NZ_JDWI01000003.1, from coordinate 342,125 downwards.
TCGCTTCCATGAACGGCATCGCCTCGATATCGCCGACCGTGCCGCCGATCTCGCAGATGACGAAGTCGTAGTCGCCGTTGCCTTCGGTGACGAAGTCCTTGATCTCGTTGGTGACGTGCGGAATGACCTGAACGGTCGCGCCGAGATAGTCGCCGCGGCGTTCCTTGTCGATGATGTTCTTGTAGATGCGTCCGGTGGTGATGTTGTCGGTCTTGGTCGCCGAACGCCCGGTAAAGCGCTCGTAGTGGCCGAGATCGAGATCCGTTTCGGCACCGTCATCGGTGACGAAGACTTCGCCGTGCTGGGTCGGGCTCATGGTGCCCGGGTCCACGTTCAGATAGGGGTCGAGTTTGCGAAGCCGCACCCGATAACCACGGGCCTGCAGCAACGCTCCGAGAGCCGCGGCCGCAATTCCTTTACCGAGAGAGGAAACCACGCCGCCAGTGATAAATACGTATCGCGCCATGGGAGTCACCGGATACCTTTTCAAAAACGATTCCACCAGCCCAAAAATTCTTTTCCAGAACTTTTGGTGCCAGCGCGGAATCTGAACAAAAGAAAACCGGCAGACCCGAGGGCCTGCCGGCGGTTGATGCTGTGTGCCGCTTACTGTCCGCTTGGGACGGTGGCGGGCGCCGGAGCGGAAGGCGTAGCCGCCTGCGGTGCTGCCGGAGCAGTTTGAGTAGACGGAGCCGTTTCGGCAGGTGCCGGTGCGGCCGGAGCAGTTGCTGCCGGAGCCGGAGCGGTCTCACCGCCGGTCGGAACGCCGTTGTTGTTCTGCGCGGCCGGTGCAGCCGGAGCGGCATTGCCGTTCTGGCCGCCGAGCGAGTCGAGAATACCCTTGCCCTCACCGCTCGTCGCCGGAATACGGTTCAGAATATCCGTCGGACGGCTTTCATAGCGGTTGAGAATGCCGAGGCCGAGCGACGTGATGAAGAACAGCGTCGCCAGGATCGCGGTCGTGCGTGTCAGCGCATTGGCCGTGCCACGGGCAGACATGAAGCCCGAGCCGCCGCCGATGCCGAGGCCGCCGCCTTCCGAGCGCTGAATGAGCACGACGCCGACAAGCGCCAGCACGATCATGAGATGGATGACAATCAAAACGGTCTGCATGGGTCCAGTCCTGCCCACGCGCGCGGCGGGCATAAAGTAAAATTCTGGCGCTCTTTACATGAGGTGATCCGCTATTCCAAGCCCTTAGGCTCGGAATATACACGGCTCTAAGCAACCAGCGCTCCGTATGCGCCGTAGATGGCGAGGAAATCGGCCGCTTTCAAGCTTGCACCGCCGATCAGTGCGCCATCGACATTCGCGACGCCCATCAACTCCCTTGCATTGCTTGGCTTGACCGAGCCGCCATAGAGGATGCGGATCTTCTTGCCAGCCGCCCCGAAGCGGGCGACGAGCTCGGAACGCATGAAGGCGTGCGCCTTCTCTACGTCTTCCACGGTTGGGGTAACGCCGGTGCCGATCGCCCAGACGGGCTCGTAGGCAATGACGGCATTCTCCGGCGTCGCGCTATCCGGCACCGAGGCGGAAAGCTGACGCTTGATGATGTCGAGGGTCTGGCCTGCCTTGCGTTCGTCCGCCGTTTCGCCGATGCACACGATTGCCGTCAGGTCGGCCGCGAACGCAGCCTCCGCTTTGGCGCGAACAAGATGGTCGGTCTCGGCATGGTCGGTGCGACGCTCCGAATGTCCGACGATCACGTAAGTGCCGAAGCAGTCTGCGATCATTTCGGCCGAAATATCGCCGGTGTGGGCGCCCGAGGGCTTCTGGTGGCAGTCCTGTGCGCCGATCGCCAGCGGGCTGTCGGTGCAGAGCGCAGTGGCGACATAAAGCAACGTTGCCGGAGGGCAGATCAGCGCCTCCACCTTATCGGAAAGTGGCCCCTGAACACCTTCGGCGATTGCCTTGATTTGGTCGAGGGAGGCACGCGTGCCGTTCATTTTCCAGTTTCCCGCCACAAGCGGACGCACGTCAGGTGTCATGCCAGCCTTCCCATCTTCCACGTATCGTGGGGCCTTAGCAAAAGCGGGGATCAATGAAAAGGTTTGGGCACCTTCCCTAAGGGAAATAACGGCCTTTTGTCGCGCAAATGCTTAAAATTCGGAGCCCATGTTGCTGAAAATCATAGACCAGGCGGCCGCCATGACGCTCGCCCGGCGGTCAGGCGACTTAGGCTGTCGTCACGAACCCAATATCCAGTTCAGCGTGCGGCGCCAGTCGATCATCCGGATCGGTGTTCCGTGATTTCCCGTCTGATAGAGCGTGAAATGTGCAGGGTAATCCCCCTTCAGCAGTTTTTCGAAGAGTGCCTGCTGGTCTGTCGCTGCATAGACCGGATCCCGGCTGCCATGCGCGAACCAAAGCGGCAGTTTGGCCTTGAAGGACGGGCTCTTGCCGAAGTCCGGATCGGTAACGCCGCTGAGGATCACCATTCCCTTGAGGGCTTTCACGCTGGCGGGGTCACGGCTCAAGCCCCAGCAGACCTGGCTGCCCATCGACGCACACGCCAGAATGACCGGCTTGCCGGGCGACTGCTGGGAAGCGTAGCGGATCAGCCCTTTGATCGCGGCGACGCCATCGCTGTCGAAGCTCTTGACCGTCGGCGAATAATAGACACCGCCATTGCCGGCGACCAGGTTTTTCAGGCGATTGAAGTTGCCCCCGAAACTGTAGTCGTTCACGCCGAGGCGCCGGTCGCCGTTACGACCGTGAATGAAAATGACCGTAAATGCCGCTCCCGAGCTTTGTCCCACCCTGGTAACGTCGAGTCTTTGCGAACCAAGCTGCAAGGTCTCGTCCGACTGCTGCCTTTTGACGCCGAGAGACACGTATTTTTGTTGGGCGCGCTTTTGGGGTATCTGATCGCGGCCGTTGATGTCCCGCATCTCGTCGTATTCGATGACGTCAAGGGCGCCATTATCGCTCGTCCGCAGCACATTTTGTGTGGAGAAGAGCTCGTCCTTAAAGGGCGGCAGGCTCTCGGCCGCTCGGCCGCTTGCCGTCGTCGTCAGGAAAAAGGCCGCAATTGCGGTAATAATGGTGCAATGACTTGTGGACATTCGCATGAGCATGGTTCCCTGAGCCTTCTGGCCGCTTGCCATTCCACGCCCGCCAACGCAAACCACTTCCTAAGGAAGTCCGCCTGATCGGGCGGCGTCGCGTAACGAGGCGCTTTCTGGCAGAATCTGCCTGATTCGCAAACGTGACATCAAATGCGGTGATTTTGGGTCAGGCTTGGCGTAAGGCCCCTGCCCGACAGGATAAAGATCTGAACGGCCCCATGGACGATAGCAACGACCTCTTTTCCGGACTGCCCCTGACACCGAAGCAGGAGGAAGCTCCAAAGTCTGCCGAGCCACAAAAGGCCGCACCCGCTAAGGCTGCTGCCCCCGCCCTGCGTCCGGCGCCCGTGAACTCGACGTCGGAAGACTACGGCGCGTCCTCGATCCGCGTTCTCGAGGGTCTTGAACCCGTCCGCATGCGGCCGGGCATGTATATCGGCGGCACCGACGAAAAGGCTCTTCACCATCTCTTCGCCGAAGTCATCGACAATTCGATGGACGAAGCTGTCGCCGGCCACGCCAACTTCATTGAGGTTCACCTTGACCTGCAGGGCTACTTGACGGTCAGCGACAATGGCCGCGGTATCCCCGTCGAGAATCACCCGCAAGTTCCCGGGAAGTCGACCCTTGAAGTCATCATGACGAAGCTGCACGCGGGCGGCAAGTTCGACGGCAAGGCATATGAGACGTCAGGTGGTCTGCACGGCGTCGGCGTTTCCGTCGTCAATGCGCTTTCCGACGTGCTGGAAGTCGAGGTTGCGCGCAATCGGAAGCTATATCGTCAGCGCTTTTCCCGCGGTTTGCCCCAGGGCGAACTGGAAGAACTCGGCGACGTCCACAATCGTCGTGGCACGCGAGTCCGCTTTCACCCCGATCCGCAGATCTTTGGCGAGCACGCGAAGTTCGATGCCGGGCGTGTGTTCCGTATGGCACGCTCCAAGGCTTACCTCTTTGGCGGCGTCGAAATCCGCTGGAGTTGCGAGGAAGGCGTTCTGCCGCAAGGCTCGGAGATACCTGACAAGGCGGTCTTCCACTTCCCCGGCGGCCTGAAGGATTACCTGCAGGCGACGATGGGCAAGGAATTCACCGTTACCCGCGAGATATTCGCAGGGAAAACCGAGAAGACCAGTGGTCATGGCTCCCTGGAGTGGGCGATCACCTGGTACGGCGGCGATCCCCAGGTCCACTCCTACTGCAACACGATCCCGACGCCCGAAGGCGGCACGCACGAGGCGGGCCTGCGCATCGCGCTGACCAAGGGCCTGAAGAATTACGCCGAACTGACGCAGAACAAGCGCGCTGCCCAGATCACCACCGATGACGTGATGATCTCCGCCGTCGGCATGCTCTCGGTCTTTATCCGCGAGCCGGAATTCGTCGGCCAGACGAAGGACAAGCTCGCCACGGTCGAAGCCCAGCGGATCGTTGAAAACGCACTCCGCGACCCCTTTGACCACTACCTTGCCGACAATCCGAACGAGGCAGCCAAGCTGCTCGACTGGGTTATAGAGCGTGCGGAAGAACGCCTGCGCCGTCGCAAGGAAAAGGAAGTCAACCGCAAGACCGCCGTGCGCAAGCTGCGCCTGCCCGGCAAGCTAGCCGATTGCGCACAGAACACCGCCCAGGGTGCCGAACTTTTCATCGTCGAAGGTGACTCGGCAGGTGGCTCGGCCAAGCAGGCTCGCAATCGTGCCAACCAGGCGATCCTCCCCCTGCGCGGCAAAATCCTCAACGTCGCCAGTGCCGGTCGCGAAAAGCTTGGCGCCAACCAGCAGCTCGCCGATCTCGTTCAGGCGCTCGGTTGCGGTACCCGCTCGAAGTATCGTGAGGAAGACCTTCGCTACGAACGCATCATCGTCATGACCGATGCCGACGTCGACGGTGCCCACATTGCCTCGCTACTGATCACGTTCTTCTATCAGGAAATGCCGGAGCTGGTCCGTGGCGGTCACCTCTTCCTGGCCGTACCGCCGCTCTACAAGATCACCCAGGGCGCGAAGTCCGCTTACGCCCGCGACGATGCGCACCGCGCCGAGCTGATGGAGACCGAGTTCAAGGGCAAGGCGAAAGTCGAAATCAGCCGTTTCAAAGGCCTCGGCGAAATGCTGCCGGCGCAGCTCAAAGAAACCACCATGGACCCAGGCAAGCGCACGCTGTTGCGCGTGATTATCGACGAGGTGGATTTCGAGGGTACGCGCACGGCGGTCGACGACCTGATGGGAACGAAGCCGGAAGCGCGCTTCCGGTTCATTCAGGATCGCGCCGCCTTTGCGGAAAACCTCGATATCTGAACCGGCTAGTCGAGGCGCACCGTAATTTCCGTCTTCACGGAGTTGGCAAGAAAGCACAACTCGTGCGCTTCGTGGTGGAGTTTCTGTTCGATCTCTCGGTTCGGCCTGTCGCCGGCATAGGTAACCTGCGGTCGAAGCTCCACGCGGCTCACCATTGTCCTGCCCTGCACAGTTTCCATAAGGCCGGTTGCCGCATCGACATAGCTATCGACCAGGATGCGCTTCTTTGAGGCCAGCCAGAGATAGAAGAGCATGTGGCAGCTCGACAGTGCTGCAACGTATGCCTCTTCCGGATCAACATTCTCGGCAAGCGCGTACGGCAACGGCACATTGTGCGACGAAGCGGAGGCAGCGACGGTGGCGCCGCCATCAAAGCTCCATCTGTGCCCGCGGCTATAGCGTCCGTCGATAAAACTTGCCGCGCCCCGCTCCCATGCGACCTCCGCGGAAAACGTCGTCATCTCTCATTCTCCCTTGCGCGTCAGGCGCGCTGTTGTCATCTGCAGGTGGCCCGACAGGGCCTTCAGTGCCTCAGCCTCGTCGCGACGCGCGCATGCGTCTATGATGGCGCGATGCTCGGCGTGGAGGATCACACGCTCGTTGGAGCCCTTTGGCTGCCTCAGATAGGCACGACGCGATTCACGCCGCAGTTCGTCGATCATGGACAGAAGGCGGCGATTGCCACATCGCCCGTAGAGCGTTCGATGAAAGGCGACATCCAGCTCCTCCAGCGTGGCCGGATCATCCTCTTCGATCAGATCTTCATTGAGACGGCGCGCCTTGCGCAGGTCGCTGTCGCCGAGCAGCGGCAGCGCAGCGCGCAGCGCCATGCTCTCCAAGGCTGCGCGGATCTCGGCGAGTTCACGTGCTTGCTCTTCCGTCAAACCGGCGACGGCCAGGCTTCGGTCAGGCCGCCGGTCGAGCAGGCCTGACGCTAGCAACCGATCTAGCGCCTGGCGTACCGGCTGGCGGCTCACGCCAAACCGCTCTGCCAGGAGCTCTTGTTTCAGGACGGTCCCTGGCGGCAGGCTCCCGCCTTCTATTTCGCGCCGCAGCGCCGTTGCAATCAGGTTTGTATCCATGGATCCAAAGTAAACGCGCAAGTGTATTTTGGCAACGCTGTGGCAGGATTTCTGTCATATTGATTGCGAAGAATAGCGTTAGGGAGCGTAGTATGGATCGCCGGTGGTCTCACGGGCGCCAGTCGATGACATGAATCGGTCATTGTGCTTGCGCCCGAGGGACGCATGGCCCATATCCATAGCCAAAACAGGGGAAAAGAACGACGTGAGCCTTCCGAACAACAACATCCAGCGAGAGCCGCGATGGCTCGGCCCCTCAGGCCCAGCCCGCACGCCGTTAATTCCCTCCATCTCCGCGGCGCGCTGGCTGCTCGTGCTTGTTGTCGCTGCTGGCGTCTACTTCTTCTACGGCTTTGCTGTCCCGGTTCTCGCCGCCCTTGTCATCGGCTTTGCAAGCTGGCCGCTGTATCGCCGGCTTCTCAGCCGTGTCGGTGGAAACACAACGGTCGCCGCCACCATCGCCATTCTGATGATCGTGACGTTTCTCGTGTTGCCGATCTTTTTCGCCGTCACCTATACGACAGGTGAGGTGCGCGAATGGGTGGCCTGGGCCGTGCACGCAAACAGGTCCGGTGCGCCAACCCCGCAGTGGATCATCGCCCTGCCTTTTGCCGGTCCGTATCTCGATGAACTGTGGACCAGATATATCGGCAGCCCCGGTGCCATGGGTGAGCTAATCCAGGCTGTGAGCGGCGCCCATATCGGCAACATCTATCGGGCGATTCTGGCAGCTGGCGGTGGCGCCTTCCACCTGCTCCTCACGCTGCTCTTCATGTTGATCGCGCTGTTCTTCGTCTACCGCGATGGTTCCTCCTTCTCGCAGCAGATCGATATGCTCGGCGAACGCATTCTTCCGAACCGCTGGGAGCGAATTTCCCGCGTCGTTCCGGCAACCATCAGCTCGACTGTCATGGGCATGACGCTGATCGCGATCGGCGAAGGCATCGTGCTCGGCGTCGCTTATTGGATCGCCGGTGTCCCCTCGCCCGTCACGCTCGGCGTCCTGACCGGTATCATGGCCCTGATACCCGGTGGTGCCCCGCTGTCCTTTACCCTGGTGTCTGTCTACCTGCTCGCCAGTGGCTCACATATCGCAGGCATCGGCCTTTTCGTTTGGGGAACGGTCGAGCTGTTCATTGTCGACAAGACACTTCGTCCGAAGCTTGTTGGCGGTCCCATCAAGCTGCCATTCCTGCCGACCTTCTTCGGCCTTGTCGGCGGCGTGAAAACCATGGGCTTTCTCGGCCTCTTCATCGGGCCGGTGCTGATGGCCCTCATTGTGGCGATCTGGCGCGAATGGATGCACGAGGTCCGGAGTGCCGAAACCGGCCCGAACGTCATGATCGACGAGCAGGCCCCGCCGGCGTCTCGCGCGGCCGAATGATCAGGGCAGCCGCTTTTCCATGAACAGGCTAAGTGGGTCTGGCAGGTAGCTGCCAAACGCTTCGATTTCGCCATAGCCGTACTTTCGGTAGAGAGCGATCGCTTCTGGCTGGTAAATGCCGGTTTCAAGACGGACGGCTTGGAGCTTCTTTTCAGCGGCCGTCGTTTCGAGTGCGTCCATCAGCTTGCTTGCCACTTTCAAGCCGCGGGCGCCGGGATCGACGAACATCCGCTTGATCTCCGCCGTTCCGTCGCCAGCCTCGACCAGTGCACAGCAGCCAACGATCGCACCCTCGTTGCGGGCGACGAAGAAGCTGACGGCCGGCTTCTCCAGGGTCGATACATCGACGAGGTGATTGCTTTCTGGCGGATACAGAGACTGGGCATAGGCGTCGGACATGTCGAGCAAGCGGAGCACGCCGTCTTGGCGCGGTGTTTCCAATGCAATCGTAATGGACACGGGTTTTTCCTGTCTTGTGGCGCCCGCGTAAAAAATGTTGGGGCGCCTTCATTCTGTTGGAATTTCAGCATCTAAGAGGCGAAGGTTCAATATTCAAAAGGCGATATTATGCAAGCGGTGCTGGTTGCAATGACGATCCTAGGCTGCAACGACTCGGTCACACAATGCAACTATCTCGCCACGGTTGAGCAGAAATGGCAGACCGTCGCCATGTGCGACGCCGATTCGGAAAGGCAGCTGAAGCGCTATACGAATGTCAGCTACCCAACGGTAATTGCTGTCTGTGAGCCACCGAAGCCTGCCTCCCCGGAAGCGCCAAAGGCGGTCGTGGAAAGCGCGCCGACGCCGCCCGTTCCAGCCGAAACGCAGGGTCGATTGTCGGCCCTCGCTGACCGGGTGGCGAGTGAGGTGCGCGCGTACCTGCCGTCCGGTAGCGAAATGAAAACAGCGCTGGCTTCACCCGTCCACTTCGTCTCGGGCAGCTATTCCTGGGTGGCGAAGCGGCTGCACCGCTAGGCTGCGGCGAGCGACGTAAATTGAGCATAAGCGCGTGCATGCTGCCGCTGTTCAGCGATGTGCAGCCTTTCGATCATCTCCAGGAGTTCCTGCACGGCCCCATGCGTTGCATGCCGGCGGAACTTCTCAAGCAGCTTGCCGCAGACGTCGCCGAGCATCGTCGCTGCCAGATCTTTCGATGCGTCCCGCCACAACAGCGTCGCTTCGACGAAGATCGTGCTGATCTCGCGGGAAAGGCCGGCCGTCTCATAGAGGGCGCGCACCGCGTGCATGCGACCGGTTGCGAGAATGGAGCGAACGCGTCGCTCTTCGCAGCCAGTCAGGTTGACGATGGCGCCTGCGAAGAACTCGACCTTTCCGGAGCAAAGAGCGTGGATCAGGCACGACGGCGTTAGGTGGCCACTAACCCGTAAATGCTCGACAAGGTCTGAAATCTCGCGCGGCGTAATCTCGCCAGCAATCGACACGATGGCAGTTTCATTGGCCTCTCTGCTGATCCTGTGCAGTCGGCCGGGATCGATCGTCGCTAGCGCCAATGGCAGACCAACGAGGGCGGCGCTGACATGCTGCGTCAACAACTGACGCGCGTCCGCCGCAAGATCCCCGCGCTCCAGCAGCAGATTGCGGATTTCGCAGTGATGGCCGAGCCGCTCGGCAATTCTTTTAAGAGAGTAAGGCGCGATGGCCGCCCCGCCGTTCTCGAGAAGGCAGAGGACGGCCTCTTCTTCACCGATCTCGGCGAGCGCGGCTGAAACCGGCCGTGAAATCGTGCCGCGCGCGGCAATCAGCATTCGCGTGATGTCGCTGCCGCTGGCCGCGAGATCCACGAGGTCTGCGTCCGACAGTAAGGGTGAGCATGTGACCGCATGGCAGGCGATCTCCGGCTGATCCGCGGCCAGCGAGAGAATAACCGCTCGCGGCGCCTCCGGTGACCAAGAGATTGCTTCGGCAAGCGCCAGCCTCACCTTGGGGGATGGGTCGTCGAGCAGGAAAGTCATGGCCATCTCGGCCGCGGCGCGTTCTTCTGCTGCCATTTCGGACTGCAGATAGGCTCTGCCGAGGGCACTGGCCGCACGGGCCCTGTCTCCGGCCTTGGCAGTTTCCGCCCAACGAAGAAATGCTTCTACGATCACCCGTGTGCCCCATGCCCGAATGCGATTCTCTCGCATTCCAATCAGTGAGATCACGGTATCTTGGAAAAGTTTATGATTGGTTCACCATGTTCCTTAAGCGCTGACGGCCAACGTCAAACCTGCGGCCGGAACATTTCGAACACGTCGCTGCCTTCGCTGTAGTCCATGTAACCCATGCGGGCGACTGGCCTGGCGATCGCCATATCGAGTCGCCCATCGCGAATGATCGTCTCGTCGATGTGGATGCCGACAACCTGACCGAGGATCATGATGTTCTCGGAATTTTCACCGGTGAGTGACTTCGGCACAAGGGTCTCCGTTACCTTGCATTCGAGCACGGCAAAGGCCTCGGCGACGTAGGGCGCGTCGACAAGCTCACCCTTCCTGGCGGCGAGGCCGGAAAGAGCAAACTCGTCAACGCCATAGTCGACGGCCGCAGATGAGATATTCATCTTCTCGACCAGGTTCCGGCTGACAAAGTTACAGGTGAACTCGCCGGTCTCGATCGCATTCCTCTGGCTGTGCTTTAGACCGGCGGAGGAAAACATCACGAGTTTCGGGCGGTCGGAAATCGCATTGAAGAAAGAGTACGGTGCAAGGTTGATCGAGCCGTCGCTTCCCCTGCTGCCGATCCAGCCAATCGGACGCGGCGAGACAATGGCCTTGAAGGGATCGTGCGACAGGCCATGCCGGTTCGTATCGGTGGTATAGAACATCAGTCCCCTCCGCCAACCCAGGTCACAGTCTCGGTCAGTTCCGGGCGCGGGCGCTCGACGGGCGGAAACGTCGTTGAGCCCATGTGAATGAAACCAGCGATCTTTTCGCCCGACTTGACGCCCAGGAGTTCGTAGGCGCGCTCGTCATAGGCGAACCACTCCGTCAGCCAGTTGGCGACCCAGCCGTGGGCATTGGCGGCGAAGATGATGTTGAGGCAGACAGCACCAGCAGACATCAGCTGCTCCCACTCGGGAATCTTGATGTGCGGGCCGGACTTGCTGACGACGGCAACGACAACAGGAGCGCGGGTAAAGCGCGTACGCTCCACCTGGACCATTTCCTCAGACAGTTCTGGCTTGGCCTCGAGCGCGAGCTTGAGGAGCTCTTGGCCAATCCGGGCACGCTCTTCGCCGCGATAGACGATGAAGCGCCATGGCGCGAGCTTGCCGTGGTCGGGCACGCGGGAGGCCAGGCGCAAAATCTCTTCGATCTCGGCTTTGTCGGGGCCCGGCTCGCACATCTGGAAAGCGGGAATAGAGCGACGGACACCGAGATAGTCGATCAGCTTGATATCGGATTTCATGCGGGAGAGACTTCCATTTTCATGACAGCATTTGGGATGGGTCTTGAATTTGCCATCGCGTTGGTCTTGAAGTGGCCTCTGTGATTTCAGATGTCAATTGGTTCGCACGACAGATGGTTGGCATTTCGCCATATGCACGCATAAGCCTGGCCTTGGTTTTGACCGCCCTACTGCCTTTAAGCAGCCAGGCGCAGGACGCCTTCCAGACCTTCAAGCAGTTGGATACGACTGCGAAAATGCCGAAGCTGAATGCCTTCATCGCGCCGGGCACCGCCCCGCAGGGCTCGAAGCTGCGCGAGATCGCGCTCGAGGCGAAACTGACCGCCAACGGCGATCCTGTTCAGGATGGTCTCTCCTGGTATGTGTTCAGCCCGGCAGCGGGCACCGACGGAAAGCTTCCGCTGATCGCGTCCTCGCAAGGCGGCTCCGCGGATTTTCAGCTCGCGCCGGGAGACTATTTCGTCAACGTTTCTTTCGGTCGCGCCGGTGTCACGCGCAAGCTGACGGTTCCTGAAGAGGGTCAGGTCGACAAGCAGACGATGGTGCTGGAAGCCGGTGGCTTACTGCTGAACGCGGTCTCGGGAACGGACGTTCGCATTCGCCCGGATCAGCTCAGCTTCTCGATTTACTCCGCCGACGTGCGTGAGGACGGCGAGCGCGGTCTTGTCATGGCTGACGTGCCGCCAAACACCGTGGTTCGCTTGAATGCCGGAACCTACCACATCGTCTCCGAATACGGCGACACCAATGCCTCGATCCGCGCCGATATCCAGGTGGAGGCAGGCAAGCTCACGGAAGCAACGATCCAGCACAAGGCAGCACAGATCACGTTCAAGCTCGTGTCCGACGCCGGTGGGGAAGCGATCGCCGATACGGCCTGGTCGATCCTGACGGCCGCTGGCGACAGTGTCGGCGAGAGCGTCAGCGCTTTCCCGACCATGGTGCTCGCCGAAGGCGAATACTCCGCCGTCGCTCGAAACAAGGACAAGATCTACCAGCGGGATTTCAAGGTCGAAGCCGGCAAGAACACAGACGTCGAAGTTCTTATGAAGGACGTGCAACCCGAAGAACCGACAGAGGCCGCTAAAACCGTTCAGGTTCAGCCGGATCAGCAACCGCCAGCGAGTGACGGCTCGCCGAATACGCAGGCACCGCTACCTACCTACGATCAGCTCCAGGGCGGCACCGGCGCCGACGCGGACTGATCGGCCTCCTAGGGGGCCACAGACAAAGAAAAACCGCCCGGTTCTTTTAGAAACCGGGCGGTGTTGTATTCACGTGCTGGAGGCAGCTCAGGCTGCCTTTGCCTTCCTCGCTTCCGCCTTCCGGCGCACGTCCGGCGGCGTGGCTTCGAGCCCGAGGCTTGCGATTGCCTCGTCAAGCGACATCGAGGTTTGCTCCTGGCTGCCAAGACGGCGGATGTTGACCGTGCGCTCTTCCGCTTCCTTCTTCCCGCAGACGATGATGACGGGAACTTTCGTAACGGAATGCTCGCGGATCTTGTAGTTGATCTTCTCGTTACGGAAGTCGGTCTCAACGGTCAGGCCGGCGTCCCGCAGCGCTGCCGCGACTTCGGCGCCATAGCCGTCGGCCTCGGACGTGATCGTCGCGACGACGACCTGCTGCGGCGATACCCACAGCGGCAGATGTCCTGCGAAGTTCTCGATCAGGATGCCGAGGAAGCGCTCCATCGAACCGCAGATCGCGCGGTGGATCATCACCGGCTGCGTCTTTTCCGAATTGCTGTCGATGTAGAAGGCACCGAAGCGTTCCGGCAGGTTGAAGTCGACCTGCGTCGTGCCGCACTGCCATTCACGGCCGATCGCGTCCTTTAGCGTATATTCGAACTTCGGACCATAGAACGCGCCCTCGCCCGGCAGAACGCCGGTCTTGATGTTGTTCGACTGGTGTTGGATCGTGTCCAGCACGTCGGTCATCACGCTTTCGGCGCGATCCCAAAGATCATCCGAACCAACACGCTTTTCCGGGCGCGTTGAGAGCTTGATGGTGATCTCGTCGAAGCCGAAGTCCTTGTAGACCGACAGGATCAGATCGTTGATCTTCAGGCACTCGGCTGCCATCTGCTCGTCGGTGCAGAAGATGTGCGCATCGTCCTGCGTGAAGCCGCGCACACGCATCAACCCATGCAGAGCACCGGACGGCTCGTAGCGGTGAACTGTGCCGAATTCCGCAAGACGGATCGGCAGTTCGCGATAAGACTTCAAGCCATGCTTGAAGATCTGCACATGGCCGGGGCAGTTCATCGGCTTCAGCGCGAACACGCGGTCATCATCCGTATCGTCGCCGGCGACGGTGACCTTGAACATGTTGTCGCGGTACCAGCCCCAGTGACCGGAGGTTTCCCAGAGCGACTTGTCGAGCACCTGCGGCGCATTGACCTCCTGGTAGTCTTCGGCGAGACGACGGCGCATATAGGCGACGAGCGTCTGGAACATGCGCCATCCCTTGCCGTGCCAGAAGACAACGCCCGGACCCTCTTCCTGGAAATGGAAGAGGTCCATTTCGCGGCCGAGGCGGCGGTGATCGCGCTTCTCGGCTTCCGCGAGCACGTGCAAGTAGTTGTCGAGTTCGGCCTGTTCGGCAAATGCCGTGCCGTAGATGCGGGTCAGCATCGGATTGTTGCTGTCGCCACGCCAATAGGCGCCGGCCACCTTCATCAACTTGAACGCCGTCCCGATCTGGCCGGTCGATGCCATATGGGGGCCGCGGCAGAGGTCGAACCAGTCGCCCTGATAATAGATCTTCAGATCCTGGCCTGCCGGAATCGCATCGACGAGTTCAACCTTGTAGCTTTCGCCCTTCGCGGCGAACACTTCCTTGGCCTTCTCGCGCGCCCAGACTTCCTTGGTAAACGGCGCGTTGCGAGCAATGATCTCCTTCATCTTCTTTTCGATTTTCGGCAGATCGTCGGGTGTGAAGGGCTCGTTCTTGGCAAAGTCGTAGTAGAAGCCGTTCTCGATAACAGGGCCGATCGTGACCTGCGTGCCGGGCCAGAGCTCCTGCACGGCTTCCGCCATCACGTGGGCTGCGTCATGCCGGATCAACTCCAGCGCGCGGCCGTCGGTGCGGGTGATGATTTCAATTGCGCCTGCCGTCACCGGATCGGAAAGGTCACGGACCTGACCGTCGATAGCGATCGCGACTGCCTTCTTGGCAAGCGACTTGGAAATGGATTCTGCGACATCCTTGCCGGTTGCGCCAGCATCGTAGCTGCGCACGGAACCATCGGGAAATGTCAGGGAAACGGATTGGGACATCTAGAATTCTCCTTGTCCAGTCCCGCCAACGAATGCGGGTGGTTGCAATGAAGCGCTTCGTCCGCACGAATGCGCCGCCGCCTGATACCGAGATTTGCTGCTTGAGTAAAGAAAAAGCCAGCTTAGCCGATCATTTCGGCAAGGCCACGCACCGTGTTCCAGTTCCGCAATGTTCCGACGCCCATTCGCTTGGTCGTCAGTGCCGAGAGCAACTTCCACTCGCTCGGCTTGCCGGCAAAATCGATCCAAAGGTCGCCGGCGGTGAGTGCCATTCGCTGCTTAAGATCGGCATAAGGGCGAAGCGCCTCCATGGCAGTAGGTGGAAGCGGCCTGCGCATGACGCGCACGATCACCTGACTGCCCTCGCCGTCTGCAAAAGGATTGGACTTCGCAAGGGTCAACCAGTCGATACCTTTGCGCACGATGATATCGACCGGTTTGCCGAAACGAGCCTTGAAGGCCGATTCCAGCTTCGCCTCGATCTCTGCGAGCAGGGCGGCATCGGCCTCGAAAACGATGTTCCCGGTCGAGACAAGTGTCCTCGGATTCTTGTACCCGATGTCCTTGGCCATGTCGCGAAGGTCGGACATCACCACGCGGCGACCGGGCGCAAGCACAATGCTGTGCAGGAGCGCGACGTAGATCATGCTTTGCAGAACTCTGCCGCGCCCTCGCCAAAATCTTCGAGTTCGTGCTTGGACGCGGCCGCATCCACATACTTGAGCGAGGCATCGGGGACGTCGAGGCGACGGCGAAACACCCGAAATGCACCTTGCGTCATCGTTCAGCCCGCCTTGCGACCAAGCGCGAGGTAGCGCCAGGGCGTCCACCAGTGAAAGCGTTCGCCGAGCTGCTCAGGAACCGGGTCGAGCCCGCTGGTGCCGCCCGGGCCGCAGCGCGCGACGCGAAAGAGCGTCATCCATCCGCCGTTCCACAGCCCGTAACGGGCGACTGCCTCATAGCCGTATTCCGAGCAGGTCGGGATGTGGCGGCAGGAATTGCCGATGAAACCGGAGAGGGTCAACTGGTAGGCGCGAATGAAACCCATCCCCAGCACCCTGCCGGCCGTCTTCCGAAACGGGCCGGAGTAATTTCGGGAGTAGGAGCGCGTGGATCGACGCGGTGCGGCGGCGCCACCCTCGTCTTCGTCCTCATCGCGATTGATCGAACAGAATTTGCACATCGGTTATGCCGCTCAGGCCTCGATGGTTTCGCCGCGCTTGGCCTCGACCTGGCTGACCGCATCGACGACGGCGTCGAAGGTCAGCATCGTCGAGGCATGTCGTGCCTTGTAGTCCTTCACGGGGCGGAGATAACGCATGTCCTCGAAGCGGCCTTCCGGCCCCTCGCCGTCCGCCTTCAGCATTGCCAGCATGTCCTCTCGCGCCTTGCGCAACTCAGTCGCGCTGGCGCCGATCACATGGCGGGCCATGATCGAAGACGATGCCTGTCCGAGCGCGCAGGCTTTGACGTCGTGCGCGAAGGCGGTGACCGTATCGCCGTCCATCTTCAGCCAGATCTTGACCTTGGAGCCGCAAAGTTTGGAGTGCGCCTGGGCGCTGGCGTCCGCATCCGGCAAGCTGCCGATCAGCGGAATATTGCCCGCGAATTCCAGGATTTTGCTGTTGTAGATATCGTCCATCGTGGATTCCGCTCCAGAATTCATGCGGATCGGCGCCTCAAAACTCATTGTAGCACAAAAGAAAAACACAGCGTGTCGTGCCGGGAGACTTACATAAGGATGCCGTTTTCCTATATGTATGTCGTTCGAAGGCCAGAAAAATGCAATGGCCTCGGCTAAGTTTGATTGGGAAACCGTGCCGGAAGGGCAGCAAACCAAGCCCTGAAAGCCCCGGAGCCTGCCAAAGGTGCATGAATTCCCTTGAGTGGAATTGCCAGTGGCTAGTCCGAAAGACGGTCCGCCAAAGCGGATCAGGAGACTGTTACATATGGACGCCATCATCAAGAATTTTCCGCAGACCCCCGCCGATCTCGATGCGGATCGGCCCAGCCAGAAAGAAGCAGAGGATGCCGTCCGCACGCTGTTGCGTTGGGCAGGTGACGATCCGACGCGCGAAGGCCTGCTCGATACGCCAGCACGCGTGGCCAAAGCCTATCGTGAACTCTTTGCCGGCTATGATATGGACCCGGAAGATGTGCTGGGCCGTACCTTTGAAGAGGTTGCCGGCTACGACGACATGGTCCTGGTGAGGGATATTCCGTTCTTCTCTCATTGCGAACACCACATGGTTCCAATCATCGGCAAGGCCCATGTTGCCTACATGCCGGATGGCAAGGTGCTGGGCCTTTCGAAGATCGCACGCGTCGTTGAGATCTACGGTCGTCGCCTGCAAACGCAGGAAACCATGACCGCCCAGATCGCTAAGGCCATTGACGACACGCTCACTCCGCGCGGTGTAGCCGTCATGATTGAGGCCGAACACATGTGCATGGCGATGCGCGGTGTGCAAAAGCAGGGCTCGACCACATTGACGACAACATTTACCGGAACGTTCAAAACTGAGCCGGCTGATCAAGCCCGATTCATGTCCATGGTCCGGAGCCGCTGAATACGGCTTCAGTTAAGAAAGCCGCGATGATGCCCTTTGCGTTCAATGCGCCGTCCGATGATAAATCAGAACTTGAGGACGCGGGCGACTTCACGCCACGCTTTGACGATCGCGGCCTGATCACCGCGATTGTCACCGATTCCGCCGATGGCGAGTTGCTGATGGTGGCGCATATGAACGCCCAGGCCCTCGCACTGACCATTCAGACCGGGAAGGCTCATTACTTCAGCCGCTCGCGGGGCAAGCTCTGGATCAAGGGCGAAACCTCGGGCAACACCCAGATGGTCAAGGAAATCCGAACGGACTGCGACCAGGACGCCATCTGGCTGAAGGTCGAGGTCGCAGGCCATGATGCCACCTGTCACACCGGTCGCCGATCCTGCTTCTATAGGACCGTGAACCTCGAAGACGGCAAGCCGATGCTCGAAATCGTCGATGACGAGCTCCAGTTCGATCCGGACGAAGTCTACGGTAAAGAGTCATAAAAGCAGGCAGTTGCCTCTTATTGGGCCAAAATCTACGCCTATATACGAATTGGAAAGGGACGCGGGACACTAATATAGTTCGTTTTTAATTGTTTGCCGGGAGGGATACGAGCCATGCTGAATTGGGGATTGTACCGCCAAAGCTCCGAGGCGGGCGCGTCCAATGCCAGCACCCCGACCGCGCCAGACATGAACGCTCCCGCATCTCCTCCGCCTGCCCCCAAGAGAACCAAGCTTGCCCTTGCGCTGGGCGGCGGCGCCGCACGCGGCTGGGCGCATATAGGGGTTCTGCGCGCCCTGGACGAAGAAGGTATCGAGATCGGCATGGTTGCCGGAACCTCGATCGGTGCGCTGGTCGGCGGCTGCTATCTGGCGGGCAAGCTCGACGAACTGGAAGGATTCGCTCGTTCGCTGACGATGCGGCGTATAGCGAGCCTGCTTGATCTGACGATCGGCGGCAGTGGTCTGTTCGGCGGCATGCGGTTGACGAAGCGCATGCAGGAGCATCTTGAGGGGCTCAACGTCGAAGATCTGGACCGGCCATTCGTGGCTGTCGCCGCCGAAGTAAACACCGGGCACGAAGTTTGGATCGCAAACGGATCGCTAATTACGGCTCTTCGCGCCTCCTATGCCCTCCCCGGCATTTTCGAACCCATCCGCAGCAATCAACGGACACTCGTCGATGGCGCGCTGGTCAATCCGGTTCCCGTTTCCGTATGTCGCGCCTACGAGCAACCGCTCGTGGTTGCCGTCAATCTGAACTACGATCTTTACGGTCGATCGGCTGTCGTCCGGCACAATGCAACCCTCTCGCGCTCCGAAGTCCAGCGACGCGAGGAGGTGCCCTATACCAAGCTCGGCATGACCGGTGTGATGGTGCAGGCTTTCAACATCATCCAGGATAGGATCGCGCGTGCGCGCTTGGCGGGCGATCCGCCGGACATATCGCTTCAGCCGCGTCTCGGCGATATCGGCCTCTCGGAATTCCATCGCGCTGGAGAAGCGATTGAGCGCGGCTATGAAGAAGCCAAGCTGAGGCTTCCCGAGTTGAAACGGATGCAGGAACTATTCGCCGGCTCTCTCTAGGCGCCGGCGAAGCATTCAGCCGGCGATGTAGGCCTTGATCTGTTCGGCTTCCAGTTCGACTTCAGCAATACGCGTCTTCACGACGTCACCAATCGAAATGATACCGGCAAGTTTGCCGTTCGTTTCGACAGGAACGTGACGGAAGCGTCGGCTCGTCATCAGCCCCATCAGGTCATACACTGTCGAATCTTCATGGCACCGATAGACCTTTGCGGTCATAAGCGAGCCAACCGGCTGATCGAGGCAGGCCGCCCCCGCCTTGGCGATCGCGTGCACGACGTCGCGCTCCGTGAAAATCCCGGAAATCTTGTTTTCCATCCCGACGATAACGATAGCGCCGATCTTCTTCTTGCTGAGAATCACAGCCGCCTCGGCAACGGTCGTGTTTGGCCCGGCGGTTACGACATCCCTGCCCTTCGCATCGAGTATGGCCTTGACTGAGTTGGACATTCTTGAACCTCCTATGTCGAAAGTGAAACACTTCAACTGATCACAGGCATCCGTGGCGGCTCTCCTCCCATCACGGATCAGGAGGAATGGTGCACTCCAATGCTCAAGATTGCAATATATCCGATGTCTCTGAAATGAGCGGCTGCTCGGGTGGCTCCCGGTCGAAAAAGCCGAAGAGAACGAAGCCGAAAACGAAGCCTCCGATATGGGCGTCCCAGGCGATTGCCTGGGATCCGTCGCCAATCAACGGGACGCCGACGGCGATCAGGAGATTGCCCACGAACCAGAAGAGAATGAAGGCGACGACCGTGCGGCTGCGAAACGCTCCCAGCATCGAGAGTCGCGGATTAAGATGCGCCGGCCCGCTCATCCGCTGTTCAGGCGGGAACGCAAAGCGGCAGGCAGCGCCCATCAGGCCGGACACCACGCCCGACGCGCCGATCAGCAGCGTGGCCCCTCCCCAATTTAAGGCCGCATGGAAGGCGGCGGACGCAGTTGCCGAGAGCACCCAGAAAACGATGAAGCGAAACGTTCCAATCCGGCGCGCCACCGGTGTGCCGAAGGCCATGAGCCACAGCCCGTTGAAAACGATATGCTCTATACTGCCGTGAAGCAGCGAATAAGTAATCGGCGTCCAGAAAAGTTGCGGGCCCTGCTCTGACAGCGGCGTGATGTAGCGCAACGGAATGAAGCCGAAATTGAAGAACAGCCAGTCGAGGCCGCTGCCGGATAGAAGCAGCGATTGAACCGCATATATCAGCCCCAGCAGCGCAAGTGCCGCGAGCACCGGGCCCGGAAGGTTGAAGATGGGTGACGGCGGCGGGGGCTCTATCGCCGTTTGCGGCTCCGACTGCTCGTTCATCTTCGTCCTCAATTGATTGCGGCACAGCCTTACAGGACGAAAGGTCAAAAAAAAAGCCGTCCGGCAAAGACCGGACGGCTTCGAGCGTCGAGGATATCCGCGCCCGACAGTCTGTGCTGAACTTCCCGAAGACAGGAAGCGATGGACAGACATTGTCACGGCGCGATGTGCGGCTCAATCGAAACCGTTCCTTAACCTTAACTGCTCCGAGCTGGCACGAGATACGCACAGCATCATAGCGCATGGCCATGACGGCCGTGTTTTGATCCAAAATGAAACAGCCGGTGCAGCAATGCGTCTCAAAACGACGATCGACCTATTCGAATATTGGACTCGGATCCGCGGCAAAGACGTTGCGCCGTTGAGATCGCAGGTCGAGCCAACGCATTTGCGGCAGATTCTGTCGAGCGTGTTTCTCCTCGAAACAGGTGATTCGGGCCGCATTGCATTCCGCCTTGCCGGAACCCGTATTTGCGATCTCTTTGGTCGCGATCTCCGTGGGGTCCCGTTTTCCGAGCTTTGGGCGCATGGGAAGGACGACATCGAACAGATGGCCGCGGGCCTCATGAGCAACGCGATGCCGGAGCTGCTCAACGCCACGGGTTTCACCGCGGCCGGCCATTGTGCCTCCTTCGAAATTGTCCTCCTGCCGCTTCGCTCGGACGAGTGTCAATGCGACAAACTTCTGGGGGCTATCGCCCCCGCGGTCGCATCAAGCTGGCTGGAAGTCGTGCCGCTCCAGTTCCTCGCTCTCGATCGCATCCGATCGCTGCACGAAGGGCTTGGCTCCGACAGGGAGCTCAAGGATGCCGAGTTCGGAGATGAGCACCCGCTATACGAGCGTACCCCGTCGATCGCTGACACAATGCGACGCGTTATGTCCAATCTATTTGCTGAATTCGGCGTTCCAGGCTCGGTTAGGCACAACTGAATGCGTGCATAGTGGACGAATCTGAACAACCTTCTGTTAAGGGATTCCGGGTAATGATCGGTTGGTTGTATTTCATGAAGAAGCCCTTTGATGCACGCGTTCCAGCAAGTTCAGACGCAACGAACTGCGCCTCGCCTCGAACAAGGTGCCTTTCAACGTGTCCCAATCAACATGCAGGGCCGGCTTATGCTGGCGAACTACGAGGAATTTGAGTGCCTGGTCATCGATATGTCGCCGGGCGACATGTACGTGACTTGCCTGGGCCGCCCTCGTGCCAACGAGCGTGTGGTGGCCTATATCGATCACCTCGGGCGCGTCGAAGGCTATGTGCAGACGATCGATGGTCGTGGCTTTGTCATGTCGATCCATGCGACCGAACGCAAGCGCGAAAAGCTCGCAGCACAGCTAACTTGGCTTGCAAATAAGCATGAGCTTGGCCTTCCGGAAGACCGCCGTCACGACCGCCTGACGCCGCGCGAGACGAAAACCGAAATCACGCTGGAAGACGGCGCCCGCTACAGCTGCCGCATCATGGACCTGTCGCTTTCCGGCGCTGCAGTCGATGTCGAGGTGCGTCCGCCCATTGGCACACCTCTCCGCCTCGGCAATATGCGCGGCCGCGTCGTACGCCATTTCGTGGAAGGCGTTGCGATCGAATTCCTGTCGATCCAGTCGCGGGAAACACTGCGCGAATTTCTCTAATCGTGCCGCAGGCGCGCCGCCCGGGTGCCTGCTGTTCGATGTTCGCTTATCGCGAATTTGATCCCTCGGCCTGTTGCACATCATTCTCTCGATCAACGCAACGGCGGCCGCACCCGCCCAGCCCTGCCGATTGGTCACTCGGCGCCTGCTCAAAGGCAGCTGGACCTTGAGAAGCCGCTTGCGGGCGCATGGCAATTTTTCAGAGCCTAGCCGCAAAGTAGTTCTCATCGATCGTGGGCCGTGGATCCGACAGCTGCTTTTCCGCAAAATTTCTCGATAATAATTTTGCTGCCGAAACGTGCCAATCGGCGAATTTCACCGCCAGCACCGCGATTATGATCTAGGCGCGGACCATCGCGGCGGCAGTCCAGATGGTAAATGAAGTCCTCCCAAAGCCTCGGATCCGGACGCTGCGTTAATAACTTGTCCCAAAATGCTGCGATTAAACGCCGAACCTCTTTCCGAGGAAGGAGCAATTTTAATCAAGTTTAGCGCGAAAGCCCTTCGAATTTTAGGCGAATTCGATTTTGTTTTTAGTCGATTTCTCTGCGTGTTTGAATCAACTAAGCCTTTAATTTAACTGCGTAATTTTGCGTCGAATAAAAATGTCTGTGTCAGGTTCTCCTCACAACGGGGACACGACAAATGACAATAACGAGTTTCATCAAAGGCAGTCTGGCCGTCGGTGCAATGTTGATCGCGATGGCGGGTTTGGGACAAGCGAGCCCCCTCAACATGACGGTCCTTGGAAATGCGAGCCCGCCGATCGGTGCCTACCAGTTCTGCAAGGAAATGCCTACCGAGTGCGCCAATGCAGACGGCGATCAAGGCGAGCTGCTTCTGACGGAGGAACGCTGGAAGACGATCCTCAAAGCGAACTACCAGGTCAATTCGTCGATCACGCCGTTGACCGACAAGGAAATCTACGGTGTCGAAGAACGCTGGGCCTATCCGCGCACCGCCGGCGATTGCGAAGACTATGCGCTGCTGAAGCGCAAGATGCTGATCGATGCCGGCTTCTCGCCTTCCGATCTGCTGATCACCGTCGTCCTGCAGCCGAATGGCGAAGGCCATGCGGTGCTGACGGTCCGCACGGACCGCGGCGATTTCATCCTCGATAACATGCGCAACAAGGTCATGCTTTGGGCCGATACCGAATACACCTACCTCAAGCGTCAGTCCGCTAACGATCCGAGCCGCTGGGTCAAGCTGCAGGATGGTCGCGCGGTGGCGGTCGGCAGCGTCAAGTAAGCGCGTAACGCCGGGAATATCCGGCGTAACCATACGGCTCCGGTCGTCCCCCGCATCCCCGTGCCTGACCGGCGCCACAGAGCCGCTCCCGCTGTCCCGGGAGCGGTTCGTTTTTTTCTTGCCGCAAGGCGGCGCTTAAGTGTTCGTTAACCGTATCAGCCAGACAATCGCTGCATCAACCAACGGCACCGGCGACTCTTGTTCCTTTCGCGGCGGTCTGACATCCGAAGGCCGCCATGAACCATACCGGTACCGCACGCGAAATTGAGGAGTCGCCACTCCTTTCGACGCGTTTCGTCGTCCGTTTTACGATCGCTGTCGCCTGCCTTGCGGCTTTGACACTGGCCATCAGTTTCGGTGGTCGCTGGTTTGGCGCTCGCATTTCCCTCGCTGGCAATACCGATGCGATAACGCCGATAACCCTGACGATTGGCCGCGATACTCTCCGCCTTCCCGAAAACACGCTGCGCTTCCCTAGCCAGCGGAAGGACGGCCTGTTCGAAAGGGCGGACCTCTATCTCACTTGGCCGGAAATGCAGGGCTACAGCAAGGAACACCACGAGCGCTTCGACGATGTTACCCAGTCGTCGGGACTGATCTTCCTTCAGGTCACCCAAAGCACTATGTCCCGGGATATGTCGGGACGACTAGAACCGATCTACTCGCATCTCGTCGAGGGCGACGGCGTCCCCTTTGCCAATGGCATGACGCTGCATCACCTGCGCGCAGACGCGGGCTATGCCGATGAGGTTCTGTTGACCGCGCCGCGCGCCGGCGGCCAGGACTATGTCGTACGTTGCGCCTTGCCGGCGACGCGTCAAATGGCCACCAGCGGGGATTGCCAGCGTGACATAAAACTCGGTCGCGACTTAACTGTGCTTTACCGGTTCTCCAGCACGCATCTGCCTGATTGGGACCATATTGATGCCGCTATTCGCCATTTTGTGGAAGAGCGACTTGTGAACGCTTCTGCGCCAGGTCGCTAGAATGATCCGATGTGGCGAAAGAAACGATTAATCATAAACGGATTGGTAACCCCGGACGGATAATTTGCTGAGAGAACGATCGCGCCGGGAGGGCGGCCGATCTCTCCAGTGTCCGAAATGCAAGCGAAGAGTAGAATAGTGCCAAGGTCAGTCTCCTCCGTATCACCATCGCGATCCCGCAATATTCTTATAAGAGCGATCACGGCGCTGTCTCTGGCGGCCGGTATCATTATGGCCGACTCGATCGATGCCGATGCGGAGGCTGCCAACTCAAAATACGCGGGTATCGTCGTTGACGCGAAAACCGGCAACGTTCTCTATAGCGAGAACGCGGATCGCCTGCAGTATCCGGCCTCTCTCACAAAGATGATGACGCTCTACCTGACCTTCGAAGCATTGGAGCAGGGGCGCATCCGCCTGGACAGCTCGGTGCCCTTTTCCGCCCACGCTTCCGCCCAGGCGCCGACGAAGCTCGGTGTTCGCGCAGGTGGTGCGATCTCCGTCGAACAGGCAATCCTTGGCCTCGTGACGCTGTCGGCCAATGACGCGTCCACTGCTCTCGGCGAGTTGCTTGGTGGCACAGAGGATCGTTTCGCCCAGCTGATGACCGCGAAAGCGCATGCGCTTGGTATGACGCGTACGACCTATCGTAATGCCAACGGCCTGCCGAATACCGCCCAGATGACGACTGCGCGCGACCAGGCCCGTCTGGGTATCGCACTTCGCCAGCATTTTCCGCAGTATTACGGCTACTTCTCCACGCAGAGCTTTAAGTTCGGAAATCGCATCATCCGTAGCCACAACCGTCTTGTCGGCTCCGTGCGCGGCGTCGATGGCATCAAGACGGGTTATACCCGGGCGGCTGGTTTTAATCTGGTTAGCTCCGTTCAGGTCGATGGAAAGTCGATCGTTGGCGTTGTTCTCGGCGGGGCCTCGACCCCTGCCCGCGACAATCAGATGCGCAAGCTGATCGCCGCCTACCTGCCCAAGGCATCCAGCCGCAGTGGTTCCTCGGATCTGATCGCCCAGACCGCGCCACAACCGGTAGCGCCCGTCGCCGAAACACGCGTCGCTTCGGCTGCACCTGAAATCAGCCTGCCTCGGACAGCGCCAACGCCGGATACCCGCGATCAAGCGGCCTCCGCGCAGGTTGCGTATGCCGACGTTGCCAAGTCGAAGTCCGACAATCCGCTCCTCCAGCAGGAAATGCCAGCACCGACGAAGGTCAAGACCCAGGCGATCAAGCAGGCATCTGTTGCTACGCCCACACCTGCTCCTGCCTATGTCCCGCCGGAACAGGGCGATACGTCTGTCGACGAACTGACGACCGCATCGACCAAGGAACCGCAGCTGGCCGGTTGGGCCGTTCAGATTGGCGTTTCTTCCAGCAAGGAAGGCGCGATGGACCTGCTCGACAGCGCCAAGAACAAGGGTGGCAAGTCCCTTCGTTCCGCAAAGCCTATCGCAGTCGCCAATGCCGGAAGCTACCGTGCTCGCTTCAGCGGTTTCGATGACCAGCGTTCTGCTGTGAACGCCTGCAACGCCCTCAAGCGCGCCGGCGTGAAGTGCTGGGCTACGGCCCAATGATCAGCTGACATGCCGCCCACTAGACCGGGCGGCATGTCACAGACGTCGTGATCGTGTGTTTGATCCGACGGAGTTCTGAGACTCGGTTTGTAATGCGTACGGGGATGA
The DNA here is from genome assembly GCF_012932765.1 of Rhizobium sp. 57MFTsu3.2. NCBI lineage: Bacteria > Pseudomonadati > Pseudomonadota > Alphaproteobacteria > Hyphomicrobiales > Rhizobiaceae > Rhizobium > Rhizobium sp. 57MFTsu3.2. The sequence goes on along the minus strand of NZ_JDWI01000003.1, from coordinate 316,593 downwards.
GAATGGCGATCAACGAGAATATTCCGGAATTTCCGCCACATGGTCGGGTGACCGGCAAAAATCCGCGAGCCGGTTTGCACCCGCTACATGAAGCGGCTTTGCGACTGGCAGAGGTAGGATTGCAGCGGCAGAAGCCGAAATCGGCAAAGACCAAGGACCTGATCAATCTGCTACTGTGCCACGGCGCGCGGGCCTGGCGTTGCTCACAGGCGGAAACCAGTATCCACCTTCACGTCACCTGCCCGGAAGGTCGGGCACCGGTAACGTTGCGCCTGCGCTAAGCTAGTCAGAGCAGGCCGAGTTCGGAAAGCTCGCGGCGAAGGTCCGCGGGCATTTCCGCAATTCCTTCTCCAAGGCTATTCAGATCGCGCGGCACATCATCTTGCGGATAGTAGCGCCAGCCCTGGAACGCACGCTTCGGCTGGACTGCAGTTTCGATCACCTCGGGCCCCAGCACCAGATGGCAACGTGAGATTCCCTCGCCATCGGTAAAGGTCTGGATATCGAGCAGCTTCTGGCGCGCCTGCACCTGCCCCTTGATCACCCAGTAGAGCGAACCGCCGTCAAGTAACTCTTCGACCCGCTTCGGGACCATCCTCGTCGTATGCACGGAATGAGGCTCTAGCCCGTCCGCAATCGCCCTGAGAGACCGCTCGGCGACCCACTCACGCAGATCGTCGATCGAATCCGCGCCCACACACAGTTTAATGAGATGCAATGCCATGCCGCCGTTCAAATCCTTTTATCGGGCAGCGTCAAGCGGCAAGTCGCATGTTCACAAAGTCAGCATTCCACGACGTTGACGGCAAGGCCGCCGGTAGAAGTCTCCTTGTACTTCTCGCTCATGTCGTTGCCGGTCTGCCGCATGGTTTCGATGCAGGCGTCGAGCGGAACGAAGTGTCTGCCATCGCCCTTGATGGCCAGTGAGGCAGCCGTAACCGCCTTGACCGCGCCGAGGGCATTTCGTTCGATGCAGGGAACCTGCACGAGACCCGCGACTGGATCACAGCTCATCCCAAGATGATGTTCCAGCGCGATTTCGGCGGCGTTCTCGATCTGCTCTGGCGTCCCGCCCATAACCGCGGCAAGGCCGGCAGCCGCCATGGCGGCTGCGGAGCCCACCTCACCCTGACAGCCGACCTCTGCGCCGGAAATCGAGGCGTTGTGCTTGATGATCCCACCGACCGCAGCAGCGGTCAGAAGATAATCGCGGATGCCGTTCTGGTCCCAATCGTCGTGGAAATGCTCATAATAGCGGATCGTCGCCGGGATAACGCCCGCGGCACCGTTCGTCGGAGCGGTCACGACGCGACCACCAGCAGCATTCTCCTCGTTGACGGCCATGGCGTAGACGCTCAGCCAGTCGTTCGCGAGCAGCGGGTTGATGCGGTTGCTGCGCCATTCCTCCTGCAGCTTGTCGTGAATCGCCCGGGCGCGGCGGCGAACATTCAGCCCGCCCGGCATGATGCCATCGACCTTGAGCCCGCGTTCGATACACGAGCGCATTGCTTCCCAGATGCGATCAAGACCGGCGTCCAGTTCCTCGCGGCTACGCTGCGTTTCCTCATTGGCACGCTTCATCTGCGCGATCGAGAGGCCGGAGCGCGCGGCCATGTCGAGCATCTGCTTGGCCGAGGAGAAAGGATAGGGAACCTTGAGCGAATCGGACGGAGTCTTCTTCTTTGCACGCATCTGCTCGAGCTCGGTGTCGGTCACGACGAAGCCGCCGCCGACTGAATAGTAGATGCGCTTGACCAGCATCCGCCCGTCCTTGTCGAAGGCGGAAAGCGACATACCGTTGGCGTGGCCCGGCAACGGCTGCTTCTTGTCGAAGATCAGATCGGTCTTCGGCTGGAAACCATAACTCGGATGCCCCGGCGGCGAGATACGGCCGGAGCGCTCCACCTGGCTGATGATCCCGTCCATCTTGTCGGGATCGACGCTGTCAGGCTGCTCGCCCATCAGGCCGAGGATGACGGCCCTGCCCGTCCCGTGCCCGATCCCTGTATGCGCCAGTGAACCGTGCAGGCTGACCTTTATCGACGCAACCTTGGCGCCAGAAGTCGGGCGCGGCCAATCATTCGACAGGATCAGATCGAGGAATCGATTGGCTGCAGTCATCGGACCCATCGTGTGCGAACTGGAGGGGCCGACACCGATCTTGAAGACGTCGAAAACGGAAAGGAACATGACTGCATCCTGTAAAGTTGCTGCGCAAACCTACGCTACCGGCTCCCACGATCCCTGCGATGGACCGACATGGCATTTCACGCGTGCGACATCTGTAAAACGAAGCGCTGCGACTTGCCAGTCATTGCGGCGTGCCACCGCATCTGTAGAGTGACGCGGCGACGGGAGCCTGATTCAATATAATGATGACGACAGCGGATTACATTGCACTGGTGTTCTTTGCAGCGATCTGGTTCGGCTATGCGCGCCTGCTGCAAAGCTCGAGTTTCTTCGGCCGAACCAGCCTCACCCACGCCATGCGGGAACGCCGGCGCGAGTGGATCTACAATTCGCTGCGCCGCGATTTGAAGATGATCGACACCCAGATCATGGCCGGCCTGCAGAATGGCACCGCATTCTTCGCCTCGACGTCGATTTTCGCCATCGGCAGCTGCTTTGCTCTGCTGGGGGCAACGGAGAAAGTCGACGCCGTCTTCGCTGACCTGCCCTTCGTCTTTCATAGCGGGCATGCCGTCTTTGAAATGAAGGTCGGCGGCCTCGCGGCGCTTTTCGGATACGCCTTTTTCAAATTCGGCTGGTCGTATCGCCTCTTCAACTACTGCACCATCCTCTTCGGCTCAATCCCGATGATGCGCGACAGCGAACACGATGTGATTGCCGCCGAGCGGGCGGCGGAACGCGTCATCCGCATGAACATCATTGCCGCGGGTCATTTCAACGAGGGGCTGCGCGCCATCTTCCTCTCGATCGGTTATCTCGGTTGGTTCATCAATCCCTATGTTTTCATGCTCACGACGACGATCGTGATCGTCGTTCTGACGAGGCGGCAGTTCTTCTCCGAGGCGCGGCTGGCGATCATGGATGCTCAACCGCCATCAAATCTCCACCGTTCTCCTATTCCTCGCGCCAAGCCGTCGAACGATGACAACGACGCATCCGAGGGATTGTGAATGACCGCTCTGGCGACGGAAACACATACGAGCGTTAAGCCGCCTCGCATTGGCTCGCTGGACACCGCGCGCGGTGTCGCCCTGCTGGCGATGGCGACCTATCATTTCACCTGGGATATGGAGTTCATGGGCTACCTCGCCGCAGGTACGGCTGAAACCGGCTGGCTGAAGCTCTATGCCCGCGCCATCGCATCGACCTTCCTGTTCATTGTCGGCGTCAGCCTGGTCCTCGCAAACACGCCGGAGATCCGCTGGCGCCCGTTCTGGAAGCGGTTTGCGATGATCACTGCCGCGGCGCTTGCGATCTCAGTGGTGACGCGCTTTGTTTTCCCCGGCGAATGGATATTCTTCGGCATTCTCCATTGCATCGCGGTCCTCAGCCTCCTGGGCCTTGCCTTCCTGCGTCTGCCCTTGCCTGTCACCATCGCCGCAACCGCTGCTGTTACCGCGGCATGGGTCGTGGATACGTGGGTCGCGCCCAACCTGTTGCGCTCGCAGATCTTCAATCCGCGTTACCTCGCATGGATCGGCCTGGCAGAGATGCCGCAACGGTCGAACGACTATGTCCCGATCTTTCCTTGGGCGGTGCCCTTCCTGCTTGGCATGACGACAGCTCTGCTTGCCATGAGGACGGGGCTTCCCGAGAGGCTTGCAAAGCTTGGCACGGGCTCAAGCCTGCCGGCAAGGGCGGGGCGTCATAGCCTCGCCTTTTACCTCATTCATCAGCCGGTGCTGATTGCAGTTGCCTACGGACTTTCCGTGATCATTCCGCCCGCTAAGCCGGACCCGGTCGAAACCTACCTGAGGCAATGCAATGCCTCCTGCATGATGCAGGAAGGTGAAGCGCTATGCCGCAGCTTCTGCCAGTGCACCCTCGATGCGCTGCAGACACAAAAGCTCTTCACGGAATTCCAGTCTGGCGCCGTCAAGCCGGATGACGGGCGGATCATGGCGTTGGCGAGCGAGTGCAGCGCCAACGCGCAATAGTCAGGTGCCGACGCCGATATCGGCCAGACGACCGAGGCATGCCTCTTCGATATTGTCGAGCTCGGCCAGGGTGTCGTCGATGTCCTTGCGCTTCTGGCGCAGGTCTTCGCGCTTCTCATCGACGCGCTTCATCAGGAGCTTCAGCTGGCCCAACTCGCCAGGCGGCTCCTTGTAGACCTGGATGATCTCGCGGATTTCCGCAATGGTGAAGCCGATACGTCGGCCTCGCAGGATTTCCTGGATTAGGCGGCGGTCTGCCGGACGGAACAACCGCGTGCGTCCACGGCGTTCGGGATGGATCAACCCTTCGTCTTCGTAGAACCTCAATGTACGCGTCGACACTCCAAACTCGCGCGTCAATTCGGTTATGCTATAGTACTTGCTGACCGGCATAGGCTCCCCACCATTAAGGGTGCCAATAATATTGACTTTTACGTAATAGTCAATTTCTGCGCGGAAATTCGAGCCGGCTAAATTCCGAACCACCATGTAGCGATACCGAGAAAGGCAAAAAAGCCCGTACAATCGGTTACGGTCGTGACAAAAACTGACGACGCAATGGCTGGGTCGGCTCCGACCTTATGCAGGAGCAACGGTAGTAGAATTCCGGCAAGGGCTGCCGCAAAAAGATTGATGATCATCGCGGCGCCGATCACGAAGCCCAGCTGATAGTCGTGAAACCAGGTGGCAGCGATGGCCCCCATGATGACGGAGAACAGCGCGCCATTGGCGACGCCGACCCCCGCCTCCCTGCGGATGATGCGCCCGGCGTTGTAGATATCAATGTCGCCGGTCGCCAACGCGCGGACGGTAACCGTCATCGTCTGCGTGCCCGCATTGCCGCCCATGGAGGCCACGATCGGCATCAGCACCGCAAGCGCAATCATCTTCTCGATCGATTCGTCGAACAACCCGATGACGCTTGCAGACAGCAAGGCCGTTCCGAGGTTGATCACGAGCCAGAGAAAGCGAGAGCGGACGGTTGAGAAAACATTGTCCGACAGCTCTTCGTCGCCGACACCGCCCAGACGCTTGATGTCTTCGTCGGCTTCCTCGTGAATGACGTCGACCACGTCGTCGATCGTGAGCACACCGACCAGCCTGTCGTTCTCGTCGACGACGGCGGCGGAGAGAAGGTCGTATTGTTCGAAAAGCTGGGCGGCCTCTTCCTGGTCCATCTCCGCAGGGATCGGATGATTCGTCTCCCGCATGATGGATTCGATCTTGGTTTGCCGCTTTGTCCGCAGGATCTTGTCCAGATCGACGGCGCCCAATAGCTTGAATGTCGGGTCGATGACAAAGATCTGCGAGAACGAGTATGGCAGGTCTTCCTCGTCGCGCATGTAGTCGATCGTTTGCCCGACCGTCCAGAACGGCGGGACCGCGACGAACTCCGTCTGCATACGACGGCCGGCCGAGCTTTCCGGATAGTCGAGCGCGCGCCGCAGCCTCACACGTTCGGTAAACGGCAGCTGCGCGAGGATTTCTTCGCGATCCTCAGTGTCGAGGTCCTCGAGAATGTAAACGGCATCGTCCGAATCGAGTTCACCAATCGCTGCGGCGATCTGCTCGTTCGGCATCTGGTCGACGATCTCGCGGCGAATCGTTTCATCGACCTCGGTCAGCGCCGTCATGTCGAATTCGTCGCCGAGAAGGCGAACAAGCGCGAGCCGCTGGTCCGGCTGCAGCGATTCGAGAAGGTCGCCTATTTCGGATTCATGCAGGCGGGCGACGTGCTGGCGCAAGAAGATCGTGTCGCGATCGGCAATCGCGGCGCCGACCAGCGCCAGGAAATCGCCCCGGACGTTGCCATTTTCATCATAGATGTCGGCATCGCCGCTGTCTGGACGCGGGCGGACGAGCTCTTCTGCGTCGTTCGTCATGGTTGCCGCCCTCGCATCCCGTTTGAAGTTCAATGACTAAGCGCCGAATTATATAGCTTCGTGCTAGCTGAAAGCTTGAAGTCCGTCCAGCCGCAAACGCCTCGCGCGGATGACAATGCGCGTGCGCAGCGATAGTTTCCGCGCATCTCAAAACAGGAACTTTACCAGTGGCTGTCCGACCCTTATTGCGCTTTCCCGACATTGGCCTGAAAACCGTTTGCGAACCCGTCGAAATCTTTGACCAGAGGCTGCGCGACCTCGCGGACGATTTGCTGGATACGATGCGGGCGGCGCCAGGCGTCGGTATCACTGCTGCGCACATCGGCGTCTTTCTGCGGGTGGCCGTCATTGAGCTTGGCCGAAACGAAGGCGTGCGCCACTACGTCAATCCGGAGATTGTGTCAGTGTCAGACGACACGATTCGCCATGTTGAAGGGAGCGTCTCCATGCCCGGTATGACTGATGAGGTCGTCCGGCCAAAGGCAATTCGTGTTCGATACCGTGATCTGACGGGCGTCGTTCACGAGGAGGAAGCGGAGGGCTTCCTCGCCGTCTGCATCCAGCACGAAATTGACCAGCTCGACGGCATCTTTTGGATACAGCGCCTTTCCAGGCTCAAGCGCGAGCGGCTGGTCAAACGGTGGGAGAAGTTACGAAAGTAGCCCCGGCTGAGTGCACAATTAATCTTCTTCTGGTTGTGTAAACACGGTAGCGCGCGCTTTCCGAATGAGAGAGAATGTTCCATCACGAAACGGTCAATTTCGGTCGCGGATCTGTGATTTCATTTGATAAAACGGCACCGTTCGCGTGATTTTTTGCCCGCATTCTTGCCGCAATTTGAGCGCGAACTAACTCCTGCCGAGGGTTTGGTGTCGTTGTCAATGCAACGATGAATTGAGGAGTTATCCCATGCGTTTCAGATTTGCGGCCGCCGCTTCCGTTCTTGCCCTCAGCCTCGGCCTAGGAAGTGCAGCCTTTGCCCAACAGTACTCGAACGACTACAGCAACGACAGCGACGGGTTTGCGCCCGTCCAGATGACGGCGAAAAAGCCAATTCACTACGCCAATCGCAAGGCACCGGAATATTCCAACGACTACACGAATGACAGCGACGGATTTGCGCCAGCCCGGATGTCGGCTCCCGTCGACAGGATGACAACGGGAAGCGTCCGGCGCCTGCCCGACTGCGACTACATGAGGACGAACTCCGGGGTGCATACGGCTGGCGGCGATAGCGGAGCGTCACATACCGATGCCTGCCGCGACATCGGCGACAAATAGCAATCGATTGCCGAGGGCCGGTCATCCGGCCCTTTCTTCATTGCGTCACCCCTCGGTGACTGTTTCACCAAAAACCGATTCGAATGCCTGTCGAAGCCGGATGTCGACATCAGTCATCATGACCGGTAGGCCGAGGTCGACCAGACTCGTGACGCCATGGGCGGAAATCCCGCATGGAACGATTCCGCTGAAGTGATCGAGATCGGGTTCGACGTTCAGCGACAGTCCATGAAAGGTCACCCATTTCCGCAGCCGGATCCCCAGTGCCGCGATCTTGTCTTCTGCCATCGTGCCGTCGGGTAGAGCCGCCTTGTCAGGCCTGCGAACCCAGACACCGACGCGGTCCTCGCGCCGTTCGCCGCGGACGTTCATCGAATCAAGCGTGCGAATGACCACTTCCTCAAGCGCGGCAACAAAGGCACGCACGTCCTGGCGCCTACGCTTCAGGTCCAGCATCACGTAAGCAACACGCTGGCCCGGCCCGTGATAGGTATATTCGCCGCCGCGTCCTGTTGCGAAGACAGGGAACCGGTCGGGCTGGACCAGGTCTTTGGCATCTGCGCTCGTTCCCGCCGTGTAGAGAGGCGGGTGCTCCACGAGCCAGACGAGCTCGTCGCCGCCGTCTGCGATCGCCGCGACCTCGCGCTCCATGTTTTCCACAGCCTCCTCATAGGGCACGAGGCCGTCGGCGATCCGCCATCGGACCGGCCGCGAGCCTTCTCGGGGCATCATGGAGAATTCAAGATCTGTGCGTAGCATGGCCATTCCTTGTGCTGCGGCTGCGGAGGCAGCGCTGCGAAGGCCTATATGGTCCCGTTTCGAGGACGATTCAAATGCTGTGATTTCTTTTGAAAAAATCTGTCATATCGCCCTTGTGTACCGGAAATGCTTTTGCTAAATGCTGCCCCGCCGGCACAAATCGGCACCTACCACGATGCGGTCGTGGCGGAATTGGTAGACGCGCAGCGTTGAGGTCGCTGTGGGGCAACCCGTGGAAGTTCGAGTCTTCTCGACCGCACCATTCAATCCAATGGGATTGATAGCATTGAACCTGATGAGGCGCGTTTGCGCCCCAGCGTTTAAAACTCCTCACAATCTTTGCATAGATTTGCGACGATGCTCCCGGCAGGCCATGAGGCTCTGTTTCCAACGGAGTCAGTCTATATCGGCTGTTGCCCCTGCTGTGGCAAGCTCGGCTCCCATCTTTGCAGCGACTGCCGGTTCTGGCATTCCCCTACTTGATTCGGGCGAGCAGCCGCCCTGCTGACGACATGTCCTCGGCGATTCGCGGGATCATCAAAAGATCGCGCAAAAGAGCGCACTCATGGCGCGATACGATCGTCACGGCCGAACGCACCAGACCCTCAAGATATACTTGTGTTGGGGATGCGAGCGCCTACCTATCGGCGTAATCTAAGTCCGGAAAAAGCGCGTGCTTTCAAACAGGGTTGCCAAAAGGCTCTTTGCCTTCGCGCTGTCCGCATAACCTTACGGGAGTTGTATCCTCAGGCTCATGATACGACCTAATCGAGAGCGTGAGAAGCTATGTCATCCACAACACAAATGACCTCTGACCGAAACAACGATCCTGTTCAGCTGGACCTGGATAGAATCAGAGATTCAGCCTGCTCGCATTTAGGATCGATTGACGTCCTCGTTGACCTGCTGCGGGTAGATAGCCAACGCGTTTGCCGCCGGGCGAGCGCCGTGAATGGTGCTTCGGCTCTCGTGGTCGCACCAAACCCCGACGGGCCGCCATTTAGGGAGCACCAGTTCTCGAGCGGATCACCCCGCGCCGCAGACCGGTTGAGCGGGCGCACTACGTCACGCCGGATTGGGGGCGCCACGTTCTCATTCATCCTTCGACAAAACGACATAGGCAGCCGCAAGGAAGACTGCCCCGGCGAACAATGACCAGGTTTGTGCTGATGAGAAAACGATGAATATGCATCCGACGCTAATTGCGATCATAGATGATGACGAAGCAGTGAGGGAATCGCTGCTCGATCTGCTGGAGGTGTCTGGCTATTCCGTGGTGACATTCGCGTCGGCCGCCGAGTTCCTCGCATTCCCTCGAATCCCGGATACGAAGTGTCTTGTCCTCGATATTTCGATGCCTGGCATGAGTGGGATCGACCTCAGCAATGAGCTACGACGGCGGAACATCACCATACCTGTTGTGTTCATGACCGGTCACGCTCAGGATGCGCTTATCAAAGAAGCAAAACGCACCGGTCTCTGTCTTTTCAAACCATTTGCTGGTGGCGAACTCCGCTCAGCCATCGAAGCCGCGGTCACGGTCTGACCGATCGGAACCCATTGGGAAGGCTATTATGCCCGGGCCGCCTCGGCTTTCACCGGTAGCGAGAAGACGAATTTTGCGCCATTCGGATCATTTTTCTCGACCCAGATTCTCCCGCCATGGGATTCGAGAATCGACCTGCAGATCGCCAGCCCCATGCCCATCCCCTGCCCCTTTGTCGTAAAAAACGGCTCGAAAATGCGGTCAGGATTGTCGATGCCCGGACCATTGTCGGCGATCTCCGTGTGAACCCAGTCTTCATCACGGCGCACGCGCAGCTGCAGGAGGCGGCGATCTGGAGCCGCATCCATCGCTTCCATCGCATTCCGGATAAGATTGACGAGGACCTGCTGGATTTGAATGTGATCGAAGAACAGCGGCGGAAGATCGCTGTCGATACGCGAGTTTATCCGGACGCCTCGTCTCAGTGCCTCTTCTGCCATCAAGTCGCGCGCTTCGGTAACCACGTTACCAAATGCGTTGACACGACGTGAGTCGTCGGAATGCTTGAAAAGCGCCCGAATGCGGTTCACGACGTCCGTCGCGGTATTCGCACTTCTCACAACACGATCCAGCGCCTTCTGGGCTCGCTCCATATTCGGCGGTTCTGCGTTCAGCCACCGCTGGCACGCGTCGGAACTGGAGATCATCGCCGCGAGCGGTTGACCTATCTCGTGCGCGATCGATGCGGTGAGCTCAGCCAGGCTCGCCGCCTGGCTGGCCCTGGCAAGGTTCCTCTGGGCTAGTCGCAGTTCCTCCTGCGCACGAAGCCAATCGTCGATGTCGAGGCACACGCCGTTCCATTGAACGATTTCACCTTCCGCATTGTACATCGCCAGTGCCCGGGTCTCCATCCAGCGATATTCTCCGTCGAACCGCCGCATTCGGTGCCTCATCGCGTACGGCTTTCCTGTCGGCAGCGACTGGCTGTATTTTCTCTTAACGGCGGGGAGGTCCTCGGGATGGATGATCGCTTCCAAGGTGGCGTGGAGGCTCTTACCGGTTTCTGCATCTTCCTCAATCCTGAAGCCCAGATATTCGCTCAGCTTCTGGCTGCGATAGATCGGCCTGCCATCAGGGGCCAGGCAGTAGATGAGTGCCGGCAGTGTCTCCACCAGCTGATGAAGAGAGTGCTCGCTCTCCCGCAGCGACTGTTGAATCCGCATCTCCTCATCGACATCAACTGAAAGGCCATACCATTCAACAATAGTGCCGTTAGTACCGCGCAGGGGCTCGAACCTGTCGGCCGTCCAACGAAAAGTTCCGTCTTTCCGTCGTCGGCGATATCTCATTGAGAATGCGTCGCCCTTCTGAATGCATTGGAGAGCCTGACCTCGAACCTGCGCGACGTCGTCCGGATGGATCAAGTCCAGCGCGGCCTTCGCGAACTCCGAAAAGCTCGCCTTCGACAATCCGGCTTCTTCGAGAAAGCGCTTGCTTACGTAGGAAAGCTCTCCCGCGGCTGTCCAACTGCAGATGTGGACCGGCAAGGCATCGATCAAGCGTTGCAGGTGCCATTCGCTTCGCCTGAGCGCCTCCTCAGTGGTGACCTGATCGTTGACATCGTGACAGAGGCCGTACCATTGGACGATGCGGCCATCGTGGTCTCGCACCGATTCCGCACGGCTGGACATCCACCTGTAAACGCCGTCATGGCGACGCAGGCGATATCTCATGAAGAAGCTCTCGCCCGTTACCAGGCTCTGATTGAGCGCGCCACCGAACTCTTCCGCATCTTCCGGATGAATTGCCATCTCGATCATGGCGTCCAGTCGGCTGAGGCCAGGTATCTGGATATCGCTGACGTCCCGGCCGAGATAGTCGATCATTCTCTTGTTGAAGAAGCTCGGTTCTCCCTCGGGCGTCAGCCGCCAAAGATGGCTCGGTACGGAATCCACCAACAGCGAGAGTTCGAGCTCCCGGTCATGCAAGGCGTCGACAGTTTTTCGGTCGCTATCGATATCTAGCGAGGTCCCGTACCAGCCGACGATGTCGCCAGAGTCGTCCAGGATGGATCGACCGGAGCTTCGTACCCAACCAAAGCCGGTCCTGCGTCTGATGCGAAATTCACTGTCGAACGGATACCCTGACCGAAGGCAATGCCGCCACTCCCCGGCAACACGTTCGTAGTCGTCGGGGTGAACCAGTTGCTTCCAGGCCCCCTCTCCCTCACTCCACCACGCATTCAGGTCTTCCGGGGTCTTCGCGAGCGCGAGCTGCAGATCATGGGACAGATAGGTCCACCTCCCGCTGGCATCCATAGCCCAGCCATTGCCTGACAGTTTCTCGACGGTCTTGGCGGCTCCCATGGGCGAATTAACAGCTGTAGCAAGGCCCGGCGCCATGGTTTGCTCTCCCCTGAGCGGCACTGTAGTTGCTCGCACTGCTTTTTACGCCCGCTTTAGGGTTCAGTCCAACCGAGTGGCGTTCCGATCACGAGTGTTTGAAGAGGTCGCGCGCACCCGCCCAACGTGTGAGTTACGCCGGCAAGCGGGACATCTCATGCCACCGCAGCAAACGGGAACCTTCAAGTCTTTTTGGAATTTACGGACTACCACGAAGGAGGCTGTCGTGATCCGTAGGCTGAAATCCGGCGAGTATCGGCTCTATTCACGCAAGGTCGATCCAAAGACCCACAAGCGCAAAAATCTCGGCACGTTCAAATCACGCGAAGCGGCTGAGAAGCACGAGCGCGAGGTGCAATATTTCAAGCATCATGTTTGAGGTGAAGCGTCCGCGATCAGATGCACGCAGACACGACGCACGCGAAATGGGTGCGTTACGCACAGCATTTGTCGTGAGCGGATGAACGCTTTTTGATGTCGCCAGAGGGGAGTATTTTTACCTGCAGACTGTCAGAATCTGGTGATTGGAGGGGATGGTGCCCGTAGACCGCAGTAGCAAATTCTTGCTCGTTTTGGCGGTCGCAACGTGTCAGATGATCTTTGCACCAAGAACTGATGCTGCAGACGATACCGTTCAAATCGACAGCGGAATGCTGCGAGGTGAGACGATAGGCACGGTCATTAGCTTCAAAGGTATACCCTACGCCGCTCCGCCTGTTGGTAATCTGCGATGGCGCAATCCAACGCCGGTGTCGAAATGGAATGGCGTCAGGGAAGCGCGGAGCTTCGGTCCTTCATGCGTGCAGGCCGATGATTTGCCAAAGTCCGAAGACTGTTTGACACTCAACATCTGGACACCAGTCAAACGTTCCAGGACACCGCTTCCGGTTATGGTTTGGATACACGGCGGCGCTCTTGTACACGGGAATACCCTTCAGTATCCCGGCGACCAGCTCGCCGCGCAGAGAGTTGTGTTCGTCAGCATGAACTACCGCCTAGGACGGTTGGGTTTCTTCGCTCATCCTGGGCTCACAGAGGAATCTCCTGATGAACCGGTCGGTAACTATGGTTACATGGACCAGCTTGCAGCATTGAAATGGGTGCAACAGAACATCAAGGCCTTCGGCGGCGATCCGAAGAGGGTGACCATATTCGGAGAGTCAGCAGGCGGCGGCTCGGTGATGGCTCACATGGTGTCGCCTTTGTCGCGAGGGCTCTTCCAGGCAGCCATTTTGCAGTCGCCGGGCGCTCCCACGGCGCGTGCCCAAAGCTTGCCGCTGTCATCGCTGAAGCAAGGGGAGAAAGCCGCGTTGGACTTTGCCGACTCTCTCGGAATCACTGGCACCGATTCCGGCGCTCTCGCAGCGCTCCGGGCGCTACCTGCTGAAAAGCTGACCGAGGGTGCATCGGCACCAAAGGCGCTGGCGGGAATGTCGACAAGCAAGCCGGTCATCGGCATTTCAGGACCTATCCTTGATGGACAGTTTTTGCTCGAAACGCCCGAGGCGGCCTTCGCAGCAGGACGTCAAGCGCCAGTGCCCGTCATTGTCGGAGCGAATAGTCGTGATCTTGGTATCGGCCAGGCCGCGACGAAAGACGACCTGTTCCAGATATTCGGGAAGGCTGCGGCAGAGGCTCGCGCGCTTTATGATCCCGGGAACCGAGAGACGCTCGAAGAGCTCAGACAGCAGCTTTTCGCAGACAAGACGATTGTCGAGCCGTCTCGCCATCTCGCTGACGAGATGATCCGAGCAGGTCAGCCGACCTGGTGGTATCGCTTCTCCTATGTCGCCGAGGCGCTGCGCGATGATCCGAAATGGAAAGGCACTCCGCACGGCTTTGAGACTCCGTATATGTTCGACATCCCAGCCGCATTGGTGAAAGACAAGGTTACGCCTGCCGACTGGGCCATGGCCGCACTTGCGAGTGGCTATTGGGTCGATTTTGCAAGAAAGGGCGATCCCAATGGTGGCTCACGGCCATATTGGCCCATCTACGACCCCAATACCGATAAACTCATCAACTTCACCAACGACGGCGCGATCGTAGGGCCCGATCCGCTGAAGCCCAGGCTCGACCTCTGGCAAAGATATTGGAACGAGCAGAACTGAGGCTGCGGCGCCTAAATGCACGAAACGCCTACTCAAAATGCTATTCTGGGAGGCCGGCGCAGCGCAGTCCGTCAAGGAAACGTTGCCGATCGGCGTCGTATTTGTAGGCCAGCCTCTTGCCCCGTTCCGCGACAGAAAAGTCCGGCTTCGCTTCGAGTGCCATCGCAACATGCTTGGAAAAGCGAAGTCGAGCTTGTTCTTGGCCTGCTCGTGCACATTGGCGGCAATGCAAATTCCTCCCGGCTCCGCCAGCCCCTGCAGGCGATCGGCAATATTGACCCCGTCCCCTGAATGTCATCGCCTTCGACAATCACATCCCCAAGGTTGATGGCCATGCGAAATTCAAGTCGACGATCGGGTTGCCTGTCCGCATTGCGTTCAACCTCAATGTGCTGCACGTCTGCGGCGCAGCGAACGGCATCGACGACACTATGGAATTCCACCAACAGACCGTCGCCCATGAGCTTGACCAGGCGACCGTGATGGGCACTGATCGTTGGCTCGAAGACCTCATGCAGGTCTATAACAGAAGGTTCAGGCCTGTTGCTATTTCCGGTTCCTCCCGTTTCCAAGCGGATAGCCGACCAGCAAGGCCACGGTGCAGAAAGCGTTCGGATCTTCGTCATGCAACGTTCGCTTACTTGCCTGCGAAAATTGCGATCGCTAATATGCCATGAGCAAATGAGCTGTCCGGGGGACGTTCATGGCCAATGCTCCTCATATGCAGACAGGCGAACCTCTGGTTCAGCAGACCGTCCACGTGGTGGAAGACGACGAGCAATTTCGCATTTCACTTATAGATCAGCTCGAGTCGCTTGGAATTCACGCCTTGGGCTTCGATGCGGCCCTCGATTTCTTCAGCCACGCTTCGCAGGATGCAGGCGGCTGCATTCTGCTCGACGTGCGGCTACCCGATCTGAATGGCATCGAATTCCAGAAGGAACTGAAGACGCGTGGATACGACCTTCCCGTGGTCTTCATGACGGCACACGGGGACGTGACAACGAGCGTCAGTGCCATGAAGGCGGGCGCTGTGGACTTTCTGCCAAAACCGTTGCAGCGACATGAGGTTGTCGAGGCGATTACAACCGCCTTCACGATCGATCGGGAGCGGCAGACCCAGCGAGCGTATCGCAAAGAAATACTGGAGCGAGCTGCCACCCTCACCCCACGCGAAGTCCAGATCATCGGACTCGTCGTGGGCGGGTCGATGAACAAGCAGATCGCCTTTGAACTCGGCATCAGCGAAATCATGGTGAAGCTCCATCGTGGGCGTGCCATGAAAAAGATGCGGGCGGCGTCCCTGGCGGAGTTGGTTCGGCAGTTCGAATATCTCAGCCATTAGTATTCTGCGCTGGAGGCTGGCGGGTGTTCCGGCGTTGTCGCTTCGTACCCGCCGGATCAACGGATCTGGAGCTTCTCGACTTTGCGAACAAGGTCGGCAAGAGAGCGAGCCTGCATCTTTCGCATCACGCTCATCCGATGGAGCTTCACAGTCATCTCGCTGATCCCGAGTTCAAAGGCGATCTGTTTGTTCATAAGCCCACTGACAACGGCCAGCATGACCTCATGCTCTCGCGGGGTCAGCGTGTCGACCAGTGACCGGACATGAGCTTGTTCGGCTTCAATCTTTCGTCTTTCGCCATCCAGTTGAATTGCGAGATCCACGGCATCGAGTAGATCCCGGTTGACGAATGGCTTCATGATGAAATCGGTGGCTCCCGCCTTCATGGCTCTGACGCTCGCCCGAACGTCCGCGTGGCCGGTCAGAAATATCACGGGCATCCTGCTTCCCATGGTGATGAGTTCGCTTTGTACATCCAAGCCGCTGCCTTCGGGCATTCGAAGGTCGACCACGACACAGCCGGGCGCGGTCGTGTCAACAGTCTTAAGGAAATCAGGACCGCTGGAGTAGGCAGAGGCGCGCCTGTTCGTGATCATGAAGAGATCGAGCAAAGACTCCCGGATCTCCTTGTCGTCGTCGATGACGTGAACGATAGGTTCGGCGGATAAACCCGCCTTCGTTGTCAGGCTTTCCATGATCTCACCTCGACTAAAAGGCGAACGCTCACCAATCGCACTCCCGATGTTGAAGGGCCGGTTCCCGCTCGCCCCTCTCGTGATGGGTTCGCCGCTCGCGGAATTGTGCTCACTGCCAACTTATCACGGGTTAGAGATCCTGGGATGGTAAACCTTGGTTTACGTCCCGGGGGGGCGACCTAGGGAGCCGCAACGACCGGCGACAGTGCCGGCCCGATCACCCCAAACCTTGGTTTGCATTGACCTTCTTCGACCAACAACCGAATCTAACAGCACCCCAAAAATCGAGACGGATCGAATGAGACAGCAAACTACGAGGGGCATGAGATGAAGATCGCGGTTATCGGCGCAAGCGGCATGATGGGATCCAAGATCGCTCGCATCCTTGAACGCGATGGATTCGACATCACAAGAGCCTCTACGAGCACAGGCGTCAACGCCTACACGGGTGAAGGCGTGGAACGTGCACTGTCCGGAGCAGATGTCGTCATTGACGTGACGAATACCGGATCATTCGGAGAGACCGATACACTCGACTTCTTCAGGAAAACAAGCGGCAACCTTCTGTCCGCCGCGAAAGCTTCCGGAGTGACACACTACCTTGCGCTGTCGGTTGTTGCTGTCGATCGACTGGTGGAGAACGATTATTTTCGCGCAAAGCTGGTGCAGGAAAACCTGATACGAGCCTCCGGGTTGCCATTCACGATTGCACGCTCGACGCAGATGTTCGAGTTCTTCAATGGGATTGTCGATGCAAGCGCCGTGGACGAAACTGAGAGTGCCTTCTGTTCGTGTCCAACCGATAGCTGCCGACGAAGCGGCTGGCGCGATTACCAACTTGGCGACCGCGAAGCCGTCGAACTCAATTGTTGAGATCGGCGGCCCCGAAGCTTTTGAACTGGTGGAAATCGCGCAGGAGCTTCTTACCGCCGCGGAAGACCCCCGTCCGGTCGTCCTCGACCCTACTGCCCGCTATTTCGGCGTTGCCCTCTCGAAGGACGGCCTTCTACCCTCTCGCATGATCGCAACAGGGACGCTTTCCTTCCACGAGTGGCTGTTCACGAGCATGTCCGTGCAAGATGTCGCGTGAGAGATCATGGGAAATTCGCGGTCTCGATGGACGCTACCCCTGCCTCGTGCGGAGACGCTCGGCGTAGTTCGCATCCAGATGTCCGACACTGACCGGTAGGAGGTTCTCGTAACCTTCGCGCAACTCGCTTTCGTTGAGCCATCCTTTGCCGCTGGGATCGAGCTTGTTCCAATGCTGCTCAGCGGTTGCAGGATCGAACACACGATTGTCGATCTTCGCAAGGCGTGCCTGTGAATCCATGTACTCGCTCTTAGTGACAGTGCTGTCCTTGTTGCTGTCGGCCCAATCGAGTTGCTGTTTGGTCAGGCGCGCGTAAAAATCATCGATGAGTTGATCGTCCGAACGAACGGCCGGGGCCTTGGGCGCCGACACAACTTGCAGCTTTTCGTCGGAAACAGACGGTGCTTTACGCGACGTTGGCATCATGAGGCTGTAGATCGAACTATCAGAATTTACTCGCACGTTTTTCATTCCTCCATATCGACGTGATGTGGAAGATAAGTTGCAACTTCAGCTTGCTCCAAGCTTGCACAGTCGGCTGTAGCAGTCAGTGCGCGCCACCCTCGGAGAGCTGGACGGGCTTCTTCAGCAGGAGCGAGGCAAGCAAGGCCCGACGAGCGCCACCCCCAACAGGAAGAAAGTACCGCTGAAGGCCATGATGTTGGCCTGTTTCCTGATTCTGAGCGCGATCGCGACAACGGCCTTGTGTGTCGCCATTGCTTGGTCGCTGACGCCGTGGCTCATGAAATAGGCCGTCAACTGCGCGACACGATCACGAGTCGCCTCCTCAAAGGCGCTGACCGCATTGGTCAGAATGATGGAGTGAAATTGCTCCCTCTTCGTCAGGAAAGTCTGCAGGGAAGCAATTCCGACGGCGCCGCCGAGATTGCGCATCATGTTGAACAGCGCAGACGCCGAACCGGCGTTCTGCTCTTCGATACCCGCTGTTGCAATCGCCGAAAGCGGAGTGAAGACGAGCGCCTGTCCGACCGCACGCACGACATTCGGCCAGAAAAGCTGGTCGCTCCCGTAATCAGCGGTCATATAGACATTCATGAAGTTCGAGGCCGCAAAGAGACTGAATCCGACGACGATCAGCAAACGGACGTCGAAGACCTTCATCATCCGCGGTACAAGCGGGATGAGCAGAAGCTGAGGTATGCCCGTCCAGGCAAGAACGACCCCGATCTGCTCCGAATTGTATCCTTGAACCCGTGAGAGATAGATCGGCAGAATGAAGGCCGAACCGTAGAGTGCCATTCCCAGCAGAAAATTGGCAACGACACCGAAACCGAAATTGCGGAGCAGGAGAAGCCGCAGGTTCAGAAGCGGGTGAGCCGACTTTATCTCGATGATGAGAAAAAGCGTAAGCGACACCACGGCAATGACCGATAGCCGAACGATGAAGTCGGACCCGAACCAGTCTTCCTTGTTCCCTTCCTCGAGCACCGTCTGCAAGGCTGCTAATCCAACGGCCATCGTGACGATGCCCGGCCAGTCGCCCTTGGCAAGCAGACCCAAATTCATCGGGGCGGGCTCCAGAGATACGAAGAGCATCGCAATCATGAGCGATCCAGGGACCAGATTGACGTAGAAGATGAACTCCCAACCGTAGTTCTCCGTCAGGTAGCCCCCGATCGTCGGTCCTATGGCGGGAGCAAAGGTTGCCGACAGCGCAAACAGCGCGAGGCCCATCGGTTGCTTGGGTTTCGGCAACAACGTGATGATGATGTTGAATGCCATGGGGATGAGGACGCCGCCGGTAAAGCCCTGGATCGCGCGCAGCACGATCATCTGTTGCAGATTAGCGGCAAAGGCACAGGCAACCGAGAAGACCAGAAACAGGGCGGCGTTGACTAGGAGATAGGTGCGGACAGAAAAGACGCGCGCCAGCCAGCCCGTGAGGGGAATAACGACAATCTCGGCGATCAGATAGGAGGTCGATATCCACCCTCCATCGTCCTTCCCGGCTCCTATGGCTCCCTGGATGTCTGCCAGTGATGCGTTGACAATCTGAATGTTCAGGACGGCCATGAACGCGCCGAGCGTTGAGCCGACCACCGCGCACCACATCCGAAAAGCACTCAGCGCGGGCTCGACCGATTTCGCAAACTGCTGATTGCTGTTGGCAGGGATCAGAAGAGTAGCCATGAGACCTCACTCCTTCGGGCTTCCATTGACTGCCGATCACGACCATGGAAGCACCGATCCTCATATTCCTTCCGACATCCGGGTGGCCTTGGTATCCACTTCAGGCTCCACCAACATTCCGGACCGGAGCTTGCCGGCGATACCCTCGTCATCAATGAGGATCTTGACCGGAATGCGCTGCACGATCTTGGTGAAGTTTCCAGTCGCGTTGTCGGGTGGAAGCAACGAAAATTCCAGGCCGCTGGCGGGCGAGATGCTGTCGACGTGACCCTTCACCGTAAGATCCGGAAAGCTGTCGACCCTGATCTCGACGGTTTGGCCGGGGCGAACGTAAGTGAGTTGGGTTTCCTTGAAGTTCGCGACAACATACACGGCATGGAGCGGAACCACCGCCATGAGCTGGGTGCCGGACGAGACGAACTGGCCAACACGGATCGACCGCGCACCAACGGTTCCGTCGACTGCTGCAACAATGCTCGTGTAGGAAAGGTTGAGTTTGGCCTGCTGGACGGCCGCCTCGGCTCGATCTCGCTGGGCTACGATCTGGTCGCGCTGTGTGCTAAGGACTCGCACTTTGTTCTGTGCGGCAACAAACGCGGCCTGATCGCGCTCTACCGCTGCAGACGCCTGATCCAATATGGACTGGCTCTGTTCGGCGCGCGACAGAGTACCGGACCCATTTGATGTCAGCCGCGCATTTCGCGCCGCATCAGATTTTGCAAAGTTATAGGATGCTTTCGAGACATCGACTGAGGCCCTCGCCTGCTCGATCACGGATGCCTGATCGGCTTCAACGTATCGACAGGAGTCCCATCGGTGGTTCCTCTGTCAGTCTCGGCGGCTTTCTCGAAGGTATCCTGGCGAGGCAATTCGACCATCTTCCTTCTCCTGGCAATCTCCCGCGCTCAAAAACGCAGGCCCGGCGGCGGGGTGCCGCCAGGCCGTATCTGGTCAGGCAGCTGCCTGGGGACGTTGTGCAAACCACGTTTTGACGTCCAGCTTGCCAAGCTTGGCTGGTCCGAGAGGAACCAAGGACTGGTCATCGACTAGCGAACCGAAGTACCTGGCCTGGGGATCGACGACGACCGTTCGCTTGTCGCCGATAGCGGTGAGATAGCCCTTAACGAAATCACTCAGGGGCTTCTTCTCAGGCCCTGCGATTTCGATGGTTCGGTTCTCGGCAGCACCAGCAGCGGACTCAGCGACGAAGCCTGCAACCTCGTCCGCAGCAATTGGCTGGAACGCGCCGTGCGAAACGTGGACTGTCCCATCGACGGTCGCGCTATCGGCAATCCCGCCCAGGAATTCGAGGAACTGGGTGGAGCGGACGATGGTGTATGGGATGCCACCCTTCTTGATGAGGTCTTCCTGAGCAACCTTGGCCCGGAAGTAACCGTTCTCGGACGATCTCTCGATGCCAACGATGGAAAGCGCGACGTGGTGGTCGACGCCTGCCGCGCGCTCTGCTTTGAGCAGGTTTGTTGTTGACGTTTGGAAGAACGAGAGAACGGCGCTCGGCTCAAATGACGGCGAGTTGGTGACGTCGAGTACGACGTTCGCGCCGGCAAGTACGTCGTCGAGTCCCTCGCCTGTGAGTGTGTTGACCCCGGTCGACGGGGACGACTGCACTACATCGTGTCCCTGCTTGCGCAGGCGCTCCGCAACTTTCGTTCCAACGAGGCCCGTGCCTCCGATGATGACGATTTTCATGGTTCTATCCTTTGAGACTGGATATCCACCGAGGACATCTCAGGTTTTGAGATTGAGGCAGTAGCAGGCGGCACTGCCGTCGCCTCCTCCCGCCCCACAGCAACTGCTTACTTGTCGGGGGTCGTCAGCTCCGTCTCGGCCGTGTCGACGACGAATACGGCAAGAATCTTCGCAGGCTTCGTGTTGCTCGCATTCGCGCTGACTTTATGGTGATCGCCGGAGACCTCGATCCAGTTTTCACCGGTCTTGTAGACCTTGACCGGGCCATCGTTGACCTGGCTCTTGATGCTGCCTTCGATCACGGTGGCGTAAATGAAGGCGCTTTTGGCGTGCGTGTGCGAGGGATTGGACCCGCCGGGACCGTATTCGACGAGCACGCCGCGCACGCTTTTTCCGGGTACGTTCGGAAGCACGTGGTCGAATACGATCGAGACCTTGGCATTGTGGGGTTTATCCGCGGCTACGGCAGGCACAGCCATCAGCGTTGCGCAAAGCAAGCCACTTGCGAGCCTTCGCATGGCAATTCTCCTTCGTTGACGTCATTGATAGTGACCGAAGCCGATCCTATGCGACGGGCATTGGGCACAATAGATATACGAAGGTTTGCCAAATCTATACGAAGGTTTGCCGAACCGAACGCGCCGGTTTGGGTCGATCGGATGGGCCGCCTGACTCTTGCCGCAGAGCGAACATGACCGGGCACGCCAGCGCGGGTGCCGACCGCGGTGTCAAAAACACACCAATTTGGACTAGTTTAGGCTTCGGTTGGGATGGGGTCGCCTTGATCGAGCCTCAAGGGTTCAGGTGTTCCCGGTGCGCGCGAAAGATCGACCGAATTCCTTTGAGCAAATCCAGTCTGCGCCGCTCATTGTGGATTGTCGGTACCCCGGAATTCACCCCGAGCCCTTCGCGATGAGCAAGATGGGCAGCGAGGTCTTCGGCGAGTTCCGGTCGTTCACGCATCAGCGGCGCAAAAGCAGTCTGGTCGATCTCATAGACGGTGACCCGCGTTACCGCATAGAGCCCATGTTGCTCTGCCATACCGGCGAGTGATCCCTGTTCTCCGAAAAAGTCTCCGGGGGCCAACCGCGCCACTTCCTCGTCACCCTTCCTCATTGCGATGATGCCCGCACGTACGATCATGAGGCTGGCAAGACGCCCCCCTTCCCGGACGATTTCAGCCCCCGGGGAAAAGGTTCGTCGGCTGGCAGACGCGACGAGGACATCGCGCTCTTCCTGGCTCAGCAATGAGAAGATCGAAATAGCGTCGATGAGGCTCTGCGCCGGGGGCGTCGCGGGACGCGGCGCGCTTCGAAGGTAGTCTCCTGCAAGTGGGCTTTCCGGGGGGAGCGCCAACTGCAGGCCGTTCGCCTTGCAATGACGATATACGAGGTCGATGACTTCGGTTCGCGCAGCACCTCGTTGCGCCGGGCTGGTGACGCGAAATTGCAGTTCGACAGTCACGGCGCTGCCGTCAATGCCGGCAAGCACGACGTTTGGGGGTGGCTGCTTCACGATGAGGTTGCAGCTGTCGAGCACGGTGTGCATCACCTCGACAATGGTTCGGGGCATGTGTGTCGGGGCAACCCGTATCGACAGGTCGATTTGATGGTTCTCGTCCGGCCGGCTGACATTCGTCAGCCCCAGCTTGGCCAGGACGCTATTGGGCAGCACCACGATGTTATGAGCGCCTGTCAAAAGGTAAGTCGAGCGCCAGTTGGTGGCGACAACACGTCCCTCGGTGCCATCGCTCAGATAAATGAAGTCTCCGATGACATAGGGGCGGCCTAGCGTGAGAGCGATGCCGGAAAATACGTCGCTCAAGGTGCTCTGTAGGGCAAGACCGAGAATGATGGCGATGACGCCAGACGTTGCCAGCAGCGTTCCGATCGGCACGCCGAAAACAAACGCCATGATTGACAACAGCACCCCGAGATAGACGAGTGCGACGATGAGATCCTGGATCAGTCTCGCTTCTCGTGGCCGCCCGTCCAGGACGATGTAGATACGAACGAAGCCGATCACGGCCCACGACAAATGGACCCACCAGAGAATCTTGGCCGATACCATCAACGCGTTGGCGCCGTTTAGGTCCGCGGGGTCGAAGCGGAACGGCACAATCCGAGCGTAGGCAAGCACGGCGGTCATTGACAGGAAGACTGCGATCTGAACGATCAGGCGCTGGGTCGGGCGTCCCTGTCCCTGCATATGCCAAATGACTATCCCAGCGAGCCCCATCACACTGATAAGCAGCGGCAGCAGGTGAACTTCCTGACCCATCACGATCCCACAACGAAAAATTCTGACCCCATGCGCCGATCTAGAGGCGCACATGTCACGCGGCGGCTCAGCGCGACAGTCGAACATAGGCCGACGATGCGAGCGCGGCTACTACACCAAGGTTTACCCTCACGGCGATGCCACGGCGCATCGTTTGCGTCTTGCTGAGTGCTCATTGGGTCGCAGAGCGCCTTCCGTCCCTTCACCCGCACCCATGACTTTCTATATAGCCGCTTGAACCGAATATAGAATCTCACTGATGCGCAATCCTCCCGAATACCAGAATCCCCTCCAGGGAATGGCCCTGATGGCAGGCGCGATGCTCGTGCTGCCGACGATGGATGCGATCGCCAAATACATGGCGACCGTCGAGGCGATGTCGCCCGGCCAGGTGACATTCTACCGCTTCTTCTTCCAGCTCGTGTGCACGCTGCCGTTCCTTTTCGCGGTATTCGGCCGCAAGGCGCTTCACGCCAAGCGCCCGTGGATGAATCTGTTGCGCGGTGCCCTCCATGGGGCGGCGAGCCTGCTCTTCTTCGTTGCCGTGAAATATATGCCGCTCGCGGACGTATTCGCGATCTATTTTGTCGAGCCCCTCATGCTCACGGCGCTGTCGGCGATCTTCCTCGGAGACAAGGTTGGCTGGCGTCGGTGGATGGCGATTGTCGTCGGGTTCGGTGGCGCAATGATCGTCATTCAGCCGAGCTATGAGATCTTCGGCCTGAAGGCGCTCTTACCCGTTTTCTGCGCCTTCCTGTACTCGCTTTATCTCTTCATGAACCGGGCGATCGGCATTGCTGACTCCCCGCTGACCATGCAGACGATGGCTGGTATCGGCGGCACCGCGTTCATGGCTGTCGCGTTGATCGCGGGCAATGGACTTGGCGTCGGCGATTTCCATCCCTCCCTGCCCTCCTCGGCATTGGGACTGGTTCTGCTGCTGATCCTCGGGACGATTTCGGGCTATGCCCATATGGTCATCGTCCGAGCCTTCCGGCTCGCACCGCTGTCGCTGCTCGCACCATTCCAGTATTTCGAGATCATTTCAGCAACAGTACTCGGCTACGCGCTATTCGGCGATTTTCCCAACGTTTCGAAGTGGATCGGCATCCTGATCATCGTCGCGTCCGGTCTCTTCATCATCTGGCGGGAGCGTGTGCAGGCGCGATCGTTAAAAACGTCGTGACTATTTGAGCGCGCCATTAACACTGCTTCTTGAGGGATCATCAATTCGCTCGCAGTAGAAGGGCCCTTCGGCCTCATGATGAGGTCCTGGAGACAAAAGATGAGCGAATTCCGTCTCGCTTTTCCGGCATGTGTGATTGCCGGGAAGCATCAGCTGACCACCGAAGACATCGGTCTGCTGCGCAAACATACCTTCCCGGAAGGCATCCGGACCGCCGACAACGTTGTCGCCATGTTGGCGCTGAACAATTCCTGCCCCGCAAAATGCCCGGAGTGGAACTCCTTCTTTGTGGAGCAACTCGCTGGCTTCATCGTCAACTATAGCTACCCTCAGGGGTCTCTCGATGAGATCAATGTGGCCTGGCTCATACGCATGGTCGCGACCGACGGCGTGGTCAATTCGGAGCTCGAGCTCGAACTGGTTCTGCACGTGATGGAGATCGCGGTAAACGTGCCGGATGAGTTGCGCGCCTTTGCACTCGATCAGTTACGTCTTGCGCTGGCGGAAAACGTCGGCGGATACCGGCTATCGCGCGCAGTGGATCGAAAGGGTATCACGCGACAGGATATCGATTACATGATGCGGGTTCTCCGCGGCATAAGCGATGCCGGCGTTATCAGTGCGCCGCCCCTCACTTGGGGCGTTATGATGCGGATCGCGGAGGAAACGCTGCCGGCGGGAAATCACCCGCGTTGGGCCGACATTCTCTCGGCGCTCCAACTCGTGGATTATGCCGAAGCCCCACGCCGCAGCCGATGGCTGAGGATCGTCGATGACAGTTTCGGCAACGAAACCGCCGTGGCCTGAGACACGCCGATATTCTTTCGGCTGATTGTGCGTTCCGGGGTTTTATGCGTAAAACTTCGGAACGCATGTTTTGGGTGGAGTCTCCATGTTCAAGAAAATCCTGATCGCGAACCGCGGCGAGATCGCTTGCCGCGTCATCAAGACTGCGCGCCGCATGGGAATTGCGACGGTGGCCGTCTACTCGGATGCGGATCGGGATGCACTCCACGTGGAGATGGCTGATGAGGCCGTTCATATCGGTCCCGCTGCGGCGGCCGAAAGCTACCTCGTGGCGAACAAGATTATCGCTGCCTGCAAACAGACGGGCGCCGAAGCGGTTCATCCCGGCTATGGCTTCCTCTCCGAGCGAGCGTCGTTTTGTGAAGCTCTGGAGAAGGAAGGCATTGTCTTCATCGGTCCGAAGCCGAAAGCCATCATGGCGATGGGCGACAAGATCGAGTCGAAGAAGTTCGCCAACGCCGCCAAGGTCTCCACCGTCCCCGGCTATCTCGGCGTCATAGAGGATGCGTCTCACGCGGAAAAGATCGCAGCCGAGATCGGTTACCCCGTCATGATCAAGGCCTCTGCCGGCGGCGGCGGCAAGGGCATGCGCATTGCCTGGAGCGAAGCGGAAGTCCGCGACGGCTTCGACCGAGCGCGTTCCGAGGCGAAGAGTTCCTTCGGCGACGATCGCGTATTCATCGAAAAATATGTTGTCGAGCCCCGCCACATCGAGATCCAGGTGCTCGCGGACGGGCACGGCAACGTCGTCTATCTCGGCGAACGCGAATGCTCCATCCAGCGCCGCAACCAGAAAGTCGTCGAAGAGGCTCCCTCGCCCTTCCTTGATGCGGAAACTCGCGCGGCCATGGGCGAGCAGTCGGTCGCGCTCGCCCGCGCCGTGGACTACCAAAGCGCCGGCACGGTGGAATTCATCGTCGATCGTGACCGTAATTTCTATTTTCTGGAAATGAACACGCGCCTGCAGGTCGAGCATCCGGTTACCGAACTGGTGACGGGTATCGACCTGGTCGAACAGATGATCCGCGTTGCAGCCGGTGAAAAGCTCCCCTTTACACAGAGCGACATAAAGCTGAACGGCTGGGCGATCGAGAGCCGGTTATATGCCGAGGATCCCTACCGAAACTTTCTTCCATCGATCGGGCGCCTAACGCGATATCGGCCACCCGCCGAAGGCAAGTCCGGTAACACCATCGTGCGCAACGACACGGGCGTTTTCGAAGGTGCCGAGATTTCGATGTACTACGATCCGATGATCGCGAAGCTCTGCACCTGGGCCGCGACACGTCTTGAAGCGATCGAGGCGATGGGCGAGGCACTCGACGGTTTCGTCGTCGACGGAATTGAACACAACGTCCCCTTCCTGGCCGCGCTGATGAAGCACCCCCGCTGGCGCGAAGGGCGTCTGTCGACCGGTTTCATCGCGGAGGAATACCCTGATGGATTTGCGCCGATGGTACCGGACGCACATCAGCAAGCCACCCTCGCGGCCGTCGCTCTTTCTGCGTCTCTCGTTGAAGCCAACCGTCGGGAGCGCTTCGCCGATCGCTTGCGCGGCCCCTCCGGCGCGACCCGTGAGGACTGGACCGTCAGGCTGGGTGACAGTTACGTCGATGCACGTCTGGTCGATGGGCTCGTGACGATCCCGTTCGACATGGACATCGAGATTGGCGGCAAGATTTCCAATGTCGTCACCGACTGGAGACCTGGCGATTCCGTTTGGCGCGGCAAGGTCGCGGGCCAAAGCGTGATTGCGCAGATCCGCCCGGTTCTCAATGGCCTCCGGCTGGACTGGCAGGGAATATCGCTGAAAGCCAAGGTATTGACGCCGCGACATGCCGCACTCGATAAGCTGATGCCAGTGAAGCTTCCGCCGGATACGTCGAAGCTGCTGCTCTGCCCGATGCCTGGTCTCGTCGTTTCGATTGCCGTGGTCGAGGGCCAGGAAGTCAAAGCGGGCGAAACGCTTGCCGTGGTCGAAGCCATGAAAATGGAAAACGTGCTGCGCGCCGAGCGCGATTTGGTCGTCAGCAAGATCAACGCCAAGCCCGGAGAGAGCCTTGCCGTTGATGCCGTCATTCTCGAGTTTGCCTGACGGACGCTAACGCCTCTTGCTGCCTCGCTGGTTAGGTTTTGTTAACGGCTGGCCGCCTATCGTGGCCCCACCGGCGGGATGCCCGGTGGAGGTAGCAAATGACGGCGCTGCAATCGGCGACCCTCTTGCTGGTCATAAATCTCGGTTTTCTCTGGCTTCTGATGCGAATCCCGCTGGGACGCAGAACCATTTGCCTCAGCCGGACCTACGGATGCTCCCCCGATAGACTCTGGAACGCGATGAACCCCGCCGGTCCGGACGCATCCTGGCACCACTCGGTCATCAGCAGTCACGCCCTTGCCGATCGGCGCGGCGTGGTGGAACAGACCTACCGGCATCTCGACAAGAACGGCGCGCCGTCCCGACGGCTACTTGCATTGGAACCGTTGCCATGGATGGCGAGCAATGCCCACGGCTTCCAGGCTCACATCATCGATGACAGCACGCTGGATCCCACATTCTGGGACAACTACCGGGAGCGCCGTATGATTCGACCGACACCCGATGGTGCGCTGCTGGAAATCGAACAGACCGACCGCTACCGTGGCTTGGCGTTCCTCTTGTTCCGCTATTTCGTCCTGCGCCGGGAAATGAAGGCGCTCGATGGATGGTTGAAAACAGGCGAGTCGCTGCCACAGGGCTACTTTGAGCGACCTCTGGTCCAAGGCGGTCTTGCGGTGTTGTCGACACTGCTGCTCTGGCCCTTCCTTGGGTTCGATGCAGGTGGCCTGATGCTCTCGACATTCCTGACTCTTGTCATTGTCTTCCATGAACTCGGGCATATGGCGGCCTACCGGATGTTCGGTCACGCATCCGTCAGGATGATCTTCGTGCCATTGCTGGGTGGCATCGCGGTCGGCGGAAGGCCCTACCGGTCGCTATTCGAGGTGGCGACCTGCGCCCTTATGGGTGCAGGAATGTCGGCTTTCCTTGTCCCGATCCTCGCGGTCGCCACGCAGCTCGCCGATGCCGGTCTGCTGCCCTTGGCGTCACGTGGACCTCTGCTCATCTTCCTGTTGATCCTCGGCGCTTTCAACCTGCTGAACCTGCTGCCGATGCACCGTTTCGACGGCGGCCAGGTGCTCCGGCAAATTTTCCGCACGCGAAGGTCGCAGATTGCGGCCAGTTTTGTTGTCACCCTGTGCATTCTCGGCATCGGATTCGAGATCGGTTTGCCGGCGAACGTGCTAACCGCGGGCCTGCTCGTTTTCACGCTTGTTAGCCTCGTCAGCGGCGCTTCCGTGAAGCCGCGCCAGAAGCTCGAAGAGATGAAGGACGGCGAGCGCATGCTGGTTGCCTTCGGCCTCTACGCGGGCATCGCGGTGCATGGCTATGCCATTATTTTCGCAACTGAAAAGCTCTTTTGACGCAGGCCGTATAGGGATTGGCGCAATCAGCCTATTCGAGGCGGAAACTCACGCCCACGGACAGTTTTCCCTTGAGCGGGCCGCGTCGTGCGTGCAAAGCTCCGCCCAATCAAATCAGTAGGAGCATCTGACATGGACGTTCGCGCCGCCGTTGCCGTACAGGCTGGAAAACCGCTTGAAGTGATGACCGTTCAGTTGGAGGGACCGCGAGCCGGCGAAGTGCTGGTCGAGGTGAAAGCGACCGGCATCTGCCACACGGATGATTTCACCCTCTCGGGCGCGGATCCGGAAGGTCTGTTTCCGGCGATCCTCGGCCATGAGGGCGCCGGCATCGTTGTCGATGTCGGTCCAGGTGTGACCTCGGTGAAGAAGGGTGACCATGTCATTCCGCTCTACACGCCGGAATGCCGCGAATGCCCGTCCTGCCTGTCGCGCAAGACCAATCTGTGCACCGCCATCCGCTCGACACAGGGCCAGGGGCTGATGCCGGATGGCACTTCGCGGTTCTCGATCGGCAAGGACAAGATCCACCACTATATGGGCTGCTCAACCTTCGCCAACTACACGGTGCTGCCGGAGATCGCCGTCGCCAAGGTCAATCCCGACGCACCCTTCGACAAGATCTGCTATATCGGCTGCGGCGTAACCACGGGCATCGGCGCCGTCATCAACACCGCCAAGGTGGAGATGGGCGCGACCGCGATCGTCTTCGGTCTCGGCGGCATCGGCCTTAACGTCATCCAGGGCCTGCGCCTCGCCGGCGCCGACATGATCATCGGCGTTGATCTCAACAACGACAAGAAGGCCTGGGGCGAGCGCTTCGGCATGACGCATTTCGTCAACCCGAAGGAGGTCGGCGACGACATCGTGCCTTACCTCGTCAACATGACGAAGCGCGGCGCCGACCAGATCGGTGGCGCAGACTATACCTTCGACTGCACCGGCAACACCAAGGTCATGCGTCAGGCGCTGGAATCCTCGCATCGCGGCTGGGGCAAGTCCGTGGTCATTGGTGTTGCGGGTGCCGGCCAGGAGATCTCTACCCGGCCGTTCCAGCTGGTTACCGGTCGCTCCTGGATGGGCACGGCCTTTGGCGGCGCACGTGGCCGCACCGATGTGCCGAAGATCGTCGATTGGTACATGCAGGGCAAGATCGAGATCGATCCGATGATCACCCACACCATGCCGCTCGAAGACATCAACAAGGGCTTCGAACTCATGCATTCCGGCGAAAGCATCCGAAGCGTGGTACTGTATTGAGGCGAGGACGACGGAATGCGGTGCGACTTTAAAATGGCCTGCGGCTTTTTCGCAAATTGATCCTGATTTGGGAGCCGTGGGCAGCTAAGGAGGAGGAGCTGAACATGCCAAGTCAAGTATCGCTGCACCCCGCCCTCGACGGCGGTGTGAAAAAGGGCCAGGCAAATTTCAACGGCGGCACGCTGGTCTGCGCCTGCGTCGACCGTCCTGTGAAGGTCGCTATCAAGGGTACTATCGCGCACAATCACGCCTGCGGCTGCACGAAATGCTGGAAGCCGAAGGGAGCGGCTTTTTCAGTGGTCGCCGTGACCCCGCATGAAAACGTCACGGTGCTGGAAAATGGCGACAAGCTGCAGGTCGTCGATCCGGATGCGCTGATCCAGCGCCATGCCTGCAAGGCCTGCGGCGTTCATATGTACGGACCGGTGGAGCGCGAACATGCCTTCAAAGGGCTCGATTTCATTCATCCGGAACGCTTTCAGGAGAGTGGCTGGCCGGAGCCGACATTCGCGGCCTTCGTGTCGTCGATCATCGAATCCGGCACGCCGCCTTCGGCGATGGCAGGTGTCCGCGGTCGCCTGAACGAGCTAGGCCTCACGCCCTATGATTGCCTGAACCCAACGCTGATGGATGTCATCGCAACCTGGGTGGCGAAAAAGGCAGGCACACTGAAGGAAGCCTGACGTCTTGAACGAATGGCAGCCGTCGGATTATGAGACCCCGAACGAACCGCCGCTACGCGCCCGTCGGGGCCTCCTAGCGTTTCCATCAAACCAGATTGAAATTCATGATTTATGTCGATGCAGACGCCTGCCCGGTGAAGCCGGAAATCCTCAAGGTCGCCGAGCGCCACGGCATGGAAGTGACCTTCGTGGCGAATTCCGGTCTGCGTCCTTCCCGCGATCCGATGGTGCACAATGTCATCGTCTCGGCCTCGTTCGATGCCGCCGACGACTGGATTGCCGAGCATGCCAGTGTCGGTGACGTGGTCGTCACTGCCGATGTCCCGCTCGCGGTCCGTTGCGTGGCAACTGGCGCGCTCGTCAGCGGTCCGACGGGTCGGGTCTTCGACGATACCAATATCGGCATGGCGAGCGCTATGCGCGATCTCGGCGCTCACCTGAGAGAGACCGGCGAAAGCAAGGGTTACAATGCGGCCTTCGGCCCGAAGGATCGCTCCCGCTTCCTCGAAACTTTCGATCGCCTGTGCCGCCGGGCCAAGGCGCTTACCCCAAAAACGGACGATAAAGAATGAACATAATTTCACAGACGACTGCCTTTGGCGGCATGCAGGGTGTTTTCACGCACGAATCCGACGCCTGCAAGTGCGACATGACTTTTGCAGTTTTCGTCCCACCAAAGGCCATCAAGGAGCCCTGCCCGGTTGTCTGGTATCTCTCAGGCCTAACCTGCACGCATGCAAACGTTATGGAAAAGGGCGAATATCGGCGCATGGCTGCAGAGCTCGGCCTGATCGTCGTCTGCCCGGACACGAGCCCGCGCGGCAATGACGTCCCGGATGAGCTTACCAATTGGCAGATGGGCCAAGGCGCCGGTTTCTATCTCGATGCGACGGAAAGGCCTTGGTCGGAAAACTATCAGACGTACACCTACATCACCGAAGAACTTCCGGCCTATGTTAGCCAACACTTCCGCATGGACATGAGCCGCCAGGGCATCTTCGGTCACTCGATGGGCGGTCACGGTGCCATGACCATCGCGCTCCGGAACCCAGATCGGTTCAAGAGCTGCTCGGCTTTTGCGCCCATCGTGGAGCCTTCGACCGCGGATTGGTCGGCCCCAGCGTTTGAGAAATATCTGGGCTCCGACCGTGCCACCTGGCGGAAATATGATGCCTGCGCCTTGGTAAGCGACGGCGCACGTTTTCCCGAGTTCCTGATTGACCAAGGCAAGGCCGATGGCTTCCTGGAGAGCGGGCTGCGTCCATGGCTGTTCGAAGAGGCTGTGAAGGATACTGACATCAAGCTTACGCTGCGCCTGCACGAGCGCTACGATCACTCCTACTACTTCATTTCGACCTTCATGGACGATCATCTGAAGTGGCACGCGGAGCGTCTTGCCTGAGGCGGCAAAAAACGGGTAGCGAGCCGCAGCCGCGGCCGGTAAAGCCGGCCACGGCATTTTATTGCATCAGGCGGAGGCCTTGCGCCCCTCGACCGACAGAGCACCGGGGCCAGCGAAGAAGATGAACAGGAAGATGAAGCTGAACAGAATTGCCGCCTCGCCACCGTTCAGAGCCGGCCAGAACGCTTTCGATCCGTGCGCCATGAAGTAGGCAACAGCCATCTGGCCCGAAAGGATGAAGGCGACCGGCCGCGTAAACAGCCCGATCAGCACCAGCAGGCCACCGACCACTTCGAGCAGAGCGGCGACCAGCAGCAAGGGCGGCAGCGGGCCGTCCATCTGCGCGGCCGGGAACGCGAAAAGCTTCATCGTTCCATGCTCGATAAACAGCAGCGCAGTGATGATGCGCAGAGCGGCAAGCGCGTAGGACTGGTAGGCGCTCAGTCGTTCCATGTAGACTCTCCTTTTGAATAAAGACAGCGGAGGGTTAGCTGCTTCGCCAGGAGGAAAGAAGACACGGATCGTTGACGGGCGATCACTTCCTGTTGATTTTCCTTGGCTTTCCCCACTTTATTCTCCTTAAAGCGGAATATTGTCGTGCTTCTTCCAAGGATTGCTCAGGTCTTTATTGCGAAGCATCTTTAGGCCCCGCGCCAGCCGTCGGCGTGTGGAATGCGGCATGATGACCTCGTCCACGTAACCGCGCTCGGCAGCGACGAACGGAGAAAGGAACCGATCTTCGTACATCTTCGTATGCGCGCTGATCTTTTCGGGATCGGCGATATCCTTGCGGAAGATGATTTCGACGGCCCCCTTCGCGCCCATCACGGCGATCTGAGCCGTCGGCCAAGCATAGTTCAAGTCCCCCCTCAAATGCTTCGATGCCATGACGTCATAGGCCCCGCCGAACGCCTTGCGCGTGATGACGGTGAGCTTCGGCACCGTCGCCTCCGCATAGGCGAACAGCAGTTTCGCACCATGCTTGATCAGCCCGCCATATTCCTGGGCGGTTCCAGGCAGGAAGCCGGGCACGTCCACAAAGGTTACGATCGGAATGTTGAAGCAGTCGCAGAAGCGGACGAACCGCGCTGCCTTTCGCGACGCATCGCTGTCGAGCACGCCGGCGAGCACCATCGGCTGGTTTGCCACGAAACCGACGGTCGAGCCTTCGATCCGACCGAAGCCGCAGACGATATTTTTGGCGAAGCTCGCCTGGATCTCGAAGAAATCACCCTCATCCACCGTCTTTAGGATCAATTCCTTGATGTCGTAGGGCTTGTTCGCGTTCGCTGGCACCAGTGTGTCGAGCGATGCATCGGCATCTGTCACCGACTGGTAACATTCGATTTCGGGCACCGGTGATGTGTTCGACTGCGGTAGCAGGTCGATGAGTCGCCGAACCTGCAGCAACGCCTCGACGTCATTGTCGTAGGCGCCGTCGGCAATCGAGGATTTGGTCGTATGCACCGAGGCGCCACCGAGCTCTTCCGCGGTGACGGTCTCATTCGTCACCGTCTTCACCACGTCGGGGCCGGTCACGAACATGTAGGAGGTATCACGGACCATGAAGATGAAATCGGTCATGGCGGGCGAGTAAACGTCACCGCCGGCACATGGACCCATGATGACCGAGATTTGCGGAATGACGCCGGAGGCGAGCACATTGCGTTGGAAGACCTCCGCATACCCGCCCAGCGCCGCCACGCCTTCCTGGATACGCGCGCCGCCGGCATCATAGATGCCGATGATCGGCGCTCTGTTCTTGAGCGCCATATCCTGAACCTTCATGATCTTCTCGGCATGCGCTTCCGAGAGCGAACCGCCGAACACCGTGAAGTCCTTCGCGAAGACGAATACCGTTCGCCCGTTCACCGTTCCCCAACCGGTGACCACGCCGTCACCGGCGATCCGCGTCTTGTCCATGCCAAAATCGTTGGATCGATGCTCGACAAACATGTCGAACTCCTCAAAGGAGTCCTCGTCCAGGAAAAGATCGATCCGCTCACGTGCCGTCAGCTTGCCGCGCTGATGCTGCGCGTCGATACGCCCCTTGCCTCCACCGAGCCGTGCAATGCCGCGCCGGCGTTCGAGTTCTTCAAGAATTTCCTTCATGGATACTCCTCGCCGCGGATCACGCGGCTGGTTCAAGCGCGTCCGGCGCTCAGTGAGAAAGCGGAACGAATGCGAGCGGCGATATCCTCGGCGAGGATCTCGTCGGCTGCCGCTGGACTACTGGAGAAGCTTGTCACTTCAAACGCACTGACGGCGATGACCGAACCATCGTCGACGGAGGCGGCATCGACGCTGACCTTTGCGACATTCCGGCTCTTGTCGAAGCCCTGGCCCTTTTCGACAAAAAGGATCCGGATTGTCAGCACAACGCGCGGATAGACGTCTGTTCGCACCGTAGCGTTTATCGCGGCATTTACTCGATCGCCGACACCGGCAAGGATTGCTGGCGGGATCTTCTGCGCGCTGACAACGACAGCGCTTCGCACGTCATAGACCGGGGCGGGTTGCTCCTTTGCGAAAATCGAGCACGAGGCAAGCGCGATGCAAACCAGCGCCACCGGTAAAAAGCACGACTTGACCCAGCTCATTAAGAAAATCCGCATCCGCCCCCAATAGACTCGCAGATTTTCGCGATAACCCGGCTCAACGCAATATGTTTCAGCCCTTCAAGGCCAAAAAAACGTCCGCAGCGGCATTGAAGTCCTCAAAGCGCTTCGCGCGCCGCTCTTCGGCTTCTTCGTCACTGCCCCAATGCTCGATCGTCCAATCCTCATCGAGATGCGCGAGCGACCAAACCTTGTCCGCCGGCAGAGTGCCATCGGCGAAGGCAAGCGCCAGCAGCGCGGAGCCGGTCAGTGTCGTGATGGTGTGCAAGGCCGCCAGGGTCGTCGCATCGTCGTGCCGCCTCAATGCTGCGGAATACGCAGAAATTGCTTCCGGCGGCTGGTCATGGTGCATGACGCCTTCGATCAGGATGAAGCGCGCACCGAGCGAGTTGCCGGCCCAATCGAGCACCGGGTCCCAAAGATCTCTCTGGCGCTCGACGAGGGCTTGCGGCGCTTCGGCACGATAGCAAAGCAGATCGCTCGAGGAGAAGCGCACGATATCGTCGAAGACGGCTTGCGTGTCGGCTGCAACTCCGTCGATGGCGGTGTTGACGAGCCGAGTCACAGGCATGGTCGAGGGGTCGATCACCTCAACCTGCGCCTCCCATTCGTGTACCAAAAGCTCCGCAAGTGGCTTCGTCGCGACAACAAGCAGTTTGCGCGCTGGCGTACGAATGGCCTTGCCGTCCAGCTCGATGGAATGGCCTTCGTCGACTTCCGCGATCGTGACAGCCTTGTAGAAGCGCTTCGGCAACGGCTTCTTCATCTGGATCTGGGCACGGCGAATAGGGTCCGGATGGCTCAATCCTTCCGCCAGGTCGTTCAACAGATCACGCATGCTTCACCTCAGGAAAAATGCTTCAAAACGTCACTCGGGTGACGAACAATGCCGTCGGCCCCTGCAGACACCAGATCGTCCACGCTCGCATAGCCCCACGACACGCCAACCGCTTTCGCGCCCGCGGCCTTCGCCATCTGCATATCGTAGATGGCATCGCCGATAACAATCGCATCGGCGGGATTCATGCCGATCTCGCTGCAGCACTCCATTACCATAGCTGGATGGGGCTTCGATGGGCAGTCGTCAGCCGTGCGCGAAACGATAAAATGGGGTGCGAAACCGTGTGTTTCGAGAATGTGGACAAGACCGCGACGCGACTTGCCCGTTACCGCTCCGATCAGGATGTCATCGTTCTGCGCCAATTCATCGATCAACGGCCTGATGCCATTGAACAGCGGCACGTCCATTCCAGGTTCGTCACGAACACCGGCATAGATCGTCTTGTAGTGTGCCGTCATCGCGATCGCTTCGTCGTCCACGTGCGGCTTTCCCTGCATCCGCGCAATGGCGATATCCAGCGTCAGTCCGATGATCGACTTCGTCAACGAGACATCCGGCCTATCGTATCCGAAGTGCACGAAGGTCCGCGCCATCACCTCATGGATCAGTGCTGCGCTGTCGACCAGCGTGCCGTCACAATCGAAGAGCGCCAGTCTCATTCGTCATCGGCTCCGTCGGCAGAGTTCTCATCAAATCCCAGCAGGTTCCAGGTCTGGACCATATGCGGAGGCAGCGGCGCGGTGATGCGAAGGCGCCCTCCGGACGGATGCGGGATGTCGATGTGGCGTGCGTGCAGGTGCAGTCGCTTTTGAACGCCGCCGGGAAAATCCCAGTTCGGATCATCGTCGAAATATTTGGGATCCCCAATGATCGGGTGACCGATATGGAGCGCATGGACGCGAAGCTGATGCGTACGGCCGGTATAGGGCTCCATTTCAAGCCAGGCGAGCCTCTGCGCCGCCGTCTCGACCACGCGGTAGTAGGAAACGGCGTGGTCGGCGCCCTCCTCACCATGCTTGGCAATCCGCATGCGGTCGCCATCCGGCGTTGCTTCCTTCACAAGCCAAGTCGAGATCTTGTCCTCGCGCTTGCGCGGTACCCCCTTCACGAGCGACCAGTAGGTCTTCTTCGTGTCGCGTTCCCGAAAGGCGGCTGTCAGCTTTTGGGCGGCGCCGCGGGTGCGTGCGATGACCAGGACACCCGATGTGTCCCTGTCCAAGCGATGCACCAGGCGCGGCTTCTCGCCTTTCGGACTGGTCCAGGCTTCGAGCATCTTGTCGATATGGCGTGTCACGCCTGAGCCGCCCTGCACCGCAAGGCCCGCGGGCTTGTTAAGGACGATGACCTTGTCGTCTTCGTGCAGCACCATCCGCGACAACAGTTCGAAATCGCCGGAGTGCTTGAGATCGCGGCCAGCGATCGGTCCGGTTTTCGCCTTGGCATCGACATCAAGCGGTGGCACGCGCACCATCTGTCCGGGCTGCACACGCGTGTCGCTTTTAACCCGCCCACCGTCGACGCGAACCTGTCCGGAGCGAAGCAGCTTCTGGAGCGGGCCGAAACCGAGGCCCGGGAAGTGCACCTTGAACCAGCGGTCGAGCCGCATGCCCGCCTCATCCGGCTCCACCTTTTTGTGTTCAATACCCGCCATACGTCATCTTTCGGAAAATGGTTTCCGCGCACGGCGCGGCCTTTGCGGCTGGCTTTAGAGCATTTTTGCCGAAAACGGAAATCGTAATCTCACAAGATCGCGCGCATGAGTGCCAGTCCGCCGATCACCGCGGCCAAGGAGAGGCCGACGCTGGCAGCGATATAGACCGCGCTGGCGACAGTTGCGCCACGCTCGCAGAGCGAAATTGCATCGAGCGAGAACGAGGAGAAGGTTGTAAGACCGCCGAGGAAGCCGGTGATCAGTAGCAGGCGCAATTCCGGCGAGGCATCGAAGCGCCGGACGATCATCTCCGCGAATACGCCGATGATGAAGCAGCCAACAACGTTGACGGTCAGTGTCCCCCACGGAAATGCCGGCCCTGCAATCCTGAGTGCCAACTGGCCGACATAGTATCTAAGCACGGAACCGATCGCACCGCCGACGGCGACAAGGAAGGCCTGAATCATGGATCTACTCTGTTTTGACGCGCGGGACATTCCAATCATCTGCGGGGAAGATCAAGATGCATAAAATGCTAGCGGTTGATTTAGCCAGTTAAGAACCCCCGCGCCTTATCGTGTCACCATGACAGTCTTGGTTGGCAGCATATCCGCAAGCACCGCCGCCGCAGCGTTTGAAACGCTTCGGATTCCACAGCGTGTGTCCGCAAGTACCTCTGCCAAAGAGTCTCGCCGCGCCGCCGATCGTCAAACCAAGGCAGCCAGCGGCCAGGACGTCGAAGAGCCCGCCAATATCATTCAATCGACGGAAGTCGCGCTAGATCTCATGACGATGGGGCAAAGGCAGCCGCAGGCCGGGTTGAAACAGGCCCTGGAATTCTACAGCGAGAGCTGAGCGTTGCC
This sequence comes from Rhizobium sp. 57MFTsu3.2, assembly GCF_012932765.1. Classification (NCBI taxonomy): domain Bacteria; kingdom Pseudomonadati; phylum Pseudomonadota; class Alphaproteobacteria; order Hyphomicrobiales; family Rhizobiaceae; genus Rhizobium; species Rhizobium sp. 57MFTsu3.2. The sequence continues at coordinate 278,500 of NZ_JDWI01000003.1, read as the reverse complement.
GGATTTTCTCACCCGCAGCGACCTATCATTAGAAGCGCGCGACAAAAATTTGTTCGGCGGCGACATTCCCCCTTGCCAACTACAGCCCTGGCCAGATAATTGCCCTCGACCTTGTTGGGAGAAGCTGGTCGTCTACGACCGGTGCCGAAGGAGCAACCGCCCCGGAAACTCTCAGGCCAAAGGACCAGCAAGGGGCAGACGGAACTCTGGAGAGAAGCGTTCTCGAAACGCTCGCCGAAGGGATAACAATCTCAGGCACAGGGACAGAGGGGGCTCGAAGTACAAGGCGCAACTGCGTCTGAAGATTTGAGCCCGCGCATGGAATTCCAGGCGCAAACCCCGGAGGCGTCGTTGGACGATACTGCTGCCCTCAAGAAAACCCCGCTGCATCAGCTGCATCTGTCACTTGGCGCCCGTATGGTGCCGTTTGCAGGCTATGACATGCCGGTGCAATATCCGGCCGGTGTGATGAAGGAGCACATCCAGACCCGCACGTCCGCCGGTGTTTTCGACGTGTCCCATATGGGCCAGGTCGTCATCAAGGCAAAGTCCGGAAAGTATGAGGACGCCGCGCTGGCGCTGGAAAGCCTCGTTCCGGTCGATATCCTCGGCCTCGCGGAAGGTCGCCAACGCTACGGTTTCTTCACCGATGAGAACGGCGGAATTCTCGACGACCTTATGATCACCCATCTCGACGATCACTTGTTCGTCGTCGTCAATGCGGCCTGCAAGGATGACGACCTTGCCCATCTCCAGAAGCATATCGGCGATAGCTGCGACATCACGCTCCTTGATCGCGCGCTCATCGCCCTCCAGGGACCGCGCTCCGTCGAGGTGCTCGCGGAACTGTGGGCAGATGTCGCCGCGATGAAATTCATGGACGTGCGCCACTGCCGGCTGCACGACGTTTCCTGTCTGGTCTCCCGCTCCGGCTACAGCGGCGAGGACGGCTTCGAAATCTCCATTCCCAAAGACAAGGCGGAGGATGTCGCCAAGCGGTTGCTTGAACATCCGGACGTCGCGCCGATCGGGCTTGGCGCTCGTGACAGCCTGCGCCTTGAGGCCGGCCTCTGCCTGTATGGCAACGACATCGACACGACCACCACGCCCGTGGAAGCCGCGCTTGAATGGGGAATGCAGAAGGCCCGCAAGTCCGGCGGCACTCGCGCCGGCGGTTTCCCCGGCGCTGATCGCATTCTGCGCGAGTTGGAAAGCGGCGCGACCCGCCGGCGTGTCGGCCTGAAGCCCGAGGGCAAGGCCCCGGTTCGCGGCCACGCCAAGCTCTTTGCGGATTCCGAAGGCAAGACGGAAATCGGCGAAGTGACCTCGGGTGGCTTCGGCCCCTCGGTCGAGGGTCCCGTTGCGATGGGTTATGTGCAGCTTCCCCACGCAGCCGTTGGAACGCAAGTTTACGCCGAAGTGCGCGGCAAATACCTGCCTGTCACGGTCAGCGCCCTTCCCTTCATCACACCGACCTACAAACGCTGAAACATTTTCCGGAGATTACAATCATGCTGAAATTTACCGAAGAACACGAGTGGCTGAAAATCGAAGGCGCTGTCGCAACGGTCGGTATTACCAATTATGCCGTCGATCAGCTTGGCGACCTCGTTTTCGTCGAACTGCCTGAAGTTGGCGCCACCTTCTCCAAGAACGACAACGCGGCCACCGTCGAGTCCGTCAAGGCTGCTTCCGACGTCTATTGTCCGCTCGATGGTGAGATCACCGAAGTCAATCCTGCGATCGTCGCCGATCCGTCGCTGGTCAATTCCGATCCCCAGGGCGCCGGCTGGTTCTTCAAGCTGAAGCTGGCAAACGCCACCGATGCCGATGGCCTGCTCGATGAAGCGGCCTACAAGGAGCTCACCGCGTAATGACGACGCCGACCGAATTCCAGTTTACAGACTACCAGCCGTATGACTTCGCCAACCGTCGCCATATTGGCCCCTCGCCGGCTGAAATGGCTGACATGCTTGGTGTCATCGGCTACAGCAGCCTCGACGGGCTGATCGACGCCACCGTGCCGCCCTCCATCCGTCAGAAGGCGCCGCTTGTCTGGGGCGCGCCGATGACGGAACGCGAGGCGCTCGACAAGCTGCGCGAGACGGCCAACAAGAACAAGGTGCTCGTCTCGCTGATTGGCCAAGGCTATTACGGCACGATCACGCCGCCGGTTATCCAGCGCACCATCCTGGAAAACCCCGCCTGGTACACGGCCTATACGCCCTACCAGCCGGAAATCAGTCAGGGCCGCCTCGAGGCGCTGCTCAATTACCAGACCATGATCTGCGACCTCACCGGTCTCGATGTCGCCAACGCATCGCTGCTCGATGAAGCGACTGCTGCTGCCGAGGGCATGGCAATGGCGGAGCGCGTCTCCAAGTCGAAGGTGAAGGCCTTCTTCGTCGATGCCGCCTGCCATCCGCAGACGATCGAGCTGATCAAGACCCGCGCCGAACCGCTCGGCTGGAGCGTCATCGTCGGCAATCCGTTCACCGATCTGGACCCGGTCGACGTCTTCGGCGCCATCTTTCAGTATCCGAGCACGCATGGCCATGTTCATGATTTCACCGGCCTGATTTCGCGCCTGCATCAGACCGGTGCCATCGCGATCGTCGCAGCCGACATCCTCGCTCTGACGCTTCTGAAGTCGCCCGGGGAAATGGGCGCCGACATCGCCATCGGCAATTCTCAGCGCTTCGGCGTTCCTGTTGGATATGGCGGCCCGCATGCGGCCTACATGTCGGTCAAGGACGCACACAAGCGCTCCATGCCCGGCCGTCTCGTCGGTGTTTCCGTCGATGCTCGCGGTAACCGCGCCTATCGCCTGTCGCTGCAGACCCGCGAACAGCATATTCGTCGCGAAAAGGCGACGTCGAACATCTGCACAGCGCAGGTGCTGCTTGCCGTCATGGCCTCGATGTACGCCGTCTTCCATGGCCCGAAGGGCATCAAGGCGATCGCACAGCAGGTTCATCAGAAGGCCGTGCTGATGGCCAAGGGCCTGGAAAAGCTCGGCTACACCATCGAGCCCGAAACTTTCTTCGACACCATTACTGTCGATGTCGGCCATATGCAGGGCCTCATCATGCGGGCAGCCGTCGCCGAAGGTGTGAACCTGCGCAAGGTCGGCGCGACGAAGATCGGCATGAGCCTTGACGAGCGTACGCGCCCGGCAACGCTGGAAGCCGTCTGGCGCGCCTTCGGCGGCAATTTTGCTGTCGGCGACTTCGAGCCGAGCTATCGCCTGCCGAAGGGCCTCGCCCGCACCAGCGAGTACCTGACGCATCCGATCTTCCACATGAACCGCGCCGAAAGCGAGATGACCCGTTACATCCGCCGGCTGTCGGACCGCGATCTGGCGCTCGATCGCGCGATGATCCCGCTCGGCTCATGCACGATGAAGCTGAACGCTACAGCGGAAATGCTGCCGATCACCTGGCCTGAGTTCTCGGATATTCATCCGTATGTTCCAGCCGATCAGGCGCTCGGTTATCGCGAGATGATCGACGATCTGACGGAAAAGCTCTGCGCCGTAACCGGCTATGATGCCTTCTCCATGCAGCCGAACTCCGGCGCGCAGGGCGAATATGCTGGCCTGCTGACGATCCGCAACTACCATATCGCCAACGGCAACGGCCATCGCGACGTTTGCCTCATCCCGACGTCGGCGCACGGAACCAATCCTGCCTCGGCACAGATGGTCGGCATGAAGGTCGTGGTCGTCAAGGTTCGTGAGAACGGCGACATCGACATGGATGATTTCCGCGCCAAGGCGGAGCAGTATTCGGTGAACCTCTCCTGCTGCATGATCACCTACCCGTCGACACACGGCGTCTTCGAAGAAACCGTCAAGGAAATCTGCGACCTCGTGCACAAGCATGGTGGCCAGGTTTATCTCGACGGTGCCAACATGAACGCCATGGTCGGCTTGTCCCGTCCTGGTGACATCGGTTCCGACGTCAGCCACCTCAACTTGCACAAGACGTTCTGTATCCCGCATGGCGGCGGCGGCCCGGGCATGGGTCCGATCGGCGTCAAGGCGCATCTGGCACCCTACCTTCCGGGTCATCCGGAAACCGACGGTCGTAAGGGCGCGGTATCGGCTGCGGCTTTCGGCTCGGCATCGATCCTGCCGATCTCCTGGAGCTACTGCCTGATGATGGGCGGCGAAGGCCTGACGCAGGCGACGAAGGTGGCGATCCTCAACGCCAACTACATCGCCGCACGGCTGAAGGGCGCCTACGACGTGCTCTACAAGTCCGAGGCCGGGCGCGTGGCGCATGAGTGCATCATTGACACGCGCCCGCTGGTCGATAGCGCCGGCGTGACGGTCGACGACGTCGCAAAGCGCCTGATCGACTGCGGCTTCCACGCCCCGACCATGAGCTGGCCGGTCGCCGGCACGCTCATGATCGAGCCGACGGAGTCGGAAACCAAAGCCGAACTCGACCGCTTTTGCGAGGCGATGCTGGCGATCCGCCAGGAGGCCCGCGACATCGAGGAAGGTCGCTCGGACAAGGTCAATAACCCGCTGAAGAACGCCCCGCACACAGTCGAGGATCTCGTCGGCGAATGGGATCGTCCTTATTCGCGCGAACAGGCCTGCTTCCCACCCGGCGCCTTCCGCGTCGACAAGTACTGGTCACCGGTCAACCGCGTCGACAACGTCTTCGGCGACCGCAACCTGATTTGTACCTGCCCGCCGGTTGAGAGCTACGCGGAAGCTGCTGAGTAACATCCGAACGGCCTTCCCTTTTCAGGGAGGGCCGTTCCGCACTTACACTGGAAATGAAGGTCCGCGCGGAATGCCAAAAGACGACAGCGATTCTCTGACGCAGGCTCCCTGGCCAAAGCCGGTCCTGCTTGCCCTTGAAGAGCCGGGCAACTACGTGACGATCGCAACGACGCAGGCGGCCTCCTGGACGATGATCGAGGATTGGCCGACCGAAGACGGTCCGGCGCTCGACCGCGCCTTGTTGATCTGCGCCGACGTCGTCAAGGGCAAGCGCACGAACGAGGATGCACGACGTGCCTTCATAGAAGCTGCCATCGAAGCGGGCATCGACATCAAGAGCTGACAAGCGGTCCAACCTCCCTTGGACCAAGGCTTCGTTCGGTACCGGCTTGCGCGCTGCATGCGCACACACGCGATCTGTTCTTTGGCCCCAATCCACCATATTGATTGCCGCGTGATCGCGTCAGCGATCGTTTGACGATTGTCGCGTAAGCTCAGGAATATGATGACGTATTCTTCCACCCTCAACCCGCTTCGCCTCTACAGCACGCGACGGGTTGCACCCTATTTCAGGCGCGAGTTCAAACGGGTCGGCGCCAAGCCGCCAAAGGTACGCATTGGTTACACCGATGCCGGGAATCCGCCTCGAGATGTTCGGATCGAGCGGCATGGGCAACACTTCATCCTCGTTCTCGAGAGCGCCGCGACACGGTGGTTTTCCGGATACATGCGGTACAAGGTCTGCAGCTATGCCTATTGGCTGAGCCTGTGCCCGCCAGAGGTGAGGTACATCACCGTGAACGCCTCGGATGGAGAGGCGGTCTCCAACGCACGATTTGCGGCGTCCGTGCGGTTGCCTCAGCATGTGGGGCTGCCAGATCCGCACTTCTTCCAGAACGACGGCTTTGCCGCCGAGTTGGAGCGCGGCCAGACAGCGCCGCGCTGGGAGGAGCGCTCGAACGACATCGTCTGGCGCGGCGGCATGAACGGCTGCGGCTGGGCGAGCTTTTCGCCGGAAGACATCAACAATCCCGCCGTCCTTCAGAGGATCCGGATGGTCTTGCAACTCAGGGACATGGCGGGACTGGACGTCAAGTTCGTCGATCTCCATCCGACTGCGGACGACTACGGCACGCTGGCGGACCGGCAAAAGCTTCTGGGGCAGCCGATTGCGGCCCAAAGTTGGCTTGGGCGCAAGTTCGCGATTGATATCGATGGCTATACCAACACCTGGTCGAACCTCCTGGTGCGCATGCTCTACGGATGCTGCGTGCTGAAGGTCGAGTCACAATTCGGCTTTCGCCAGTGGTATTATGACGAACTCAAGCCGTTCGAACACTATGTACCGGTCGCTGCCGACATGTCGGACTTTCGCGAGAAGATCGATTGGGTGCGCAGCCAACAAATCGAAGCCAAGGCCATTGCGGAACGTGGTCAGGCGCTGGCACGTAAGCTTACTTTCGCAACCCAGGCGCGGCGCGCTGCCAACCTCATCGAAGAACACTGGGATCGGGACTAACTGGCTTAAACGGCTGCCAGTACCGGTGCCTCACGAACGGTCTTGAAGTAGGCAATGGTGCGCGTCAGGCCGTCGCGGAGCGGAACGCTCGGCGTCCAGTCCAAAAGCCGCCTCGCCTTTTCGATATCCGGCAACCTCTGACGCGGATCATCTACGGGTAGAGGGCGATGGACGATGCGTGAATTGGAGTTGGTCAATTCGAGGATGAGGTCCGCCAACTGTCGGATCGTAAACTCTTCCGGATTGCCAAGATTGATCGGACCCGTAACATCCGGACGACTGCTCATCATGGCCATCAGACCCGCGACCAGGTCGTCCGCGTAGCAAAACGACCGCGTCTGTGTTCCGTCGCCATAGACGGTGATGTCGTCGCCCGATAGCGCCTGCTTGATGAAATTTGCGACAACCCTTCCATCGGCGGGATGCATGTGCGGCCCGTAGGTGTTGAAGATGCGCACGACCTTGATCGGTAGTTCGAACTGGCGGCGATAGTCGAAAAACAATGTCTCGGCGCTCCGCTTCCCCTCGTCGTAGCAAGCACGCGGGCCAATCGGATTGACGTTGCCCCAGTAGTTTTCCGATTGCGGATGGACATGGGGATCGCCATAAACCTCCGATGTCGATGCCTGCAATACCGGAATATTCCTGTCTCGAGCCAGCTCGAGCATGTTGAGCGCGCCGACGACACTCGTCTTCAACGTGGCGATCGGGTCGGCCTGATAATGGACCGGTGAGGCTGGGCATGCGAGGTTATAGATCTCGTCAACCTCGAGGTTCACGGCCTCGTTCACGTCCTGAGTAAGCAAGCTGAAGGCGGGGTTATTGAGCAATTCCGCGACATTGTGCATGGAGCCCGTCGAGAAATTATCCATGCAGACAACCCGATGCCCTCCGTCGAGCAGCCTTCTGCAAAGATGTGTGCCGACGAAGCCGGCGCCGCCGGTAACAAGAATGCGTTTATTCATAGTGGCTTGCGCTTGTTTGTGACGTCGCAGGCCTATCGCGGATTCTGCCTGCCTTCAAGGGAGCCGGCCTGAAACTAGAGGAGCGAGTAGGCTGCTGAGGCGAGCGCTGCGAGGCCGAAGAGTATCAGCAGATAGCTTGTTCCGCGCACGACCTTTGCTGTAAAATTCATTGGCAATTTGCCCCTGGCGACACTGACCGTACCACTCAGAAGAAACCACCAAGCAAGCGATCCGCTGAAGACGCCGCCCACGATCACGGCCGAGCTGAAACGCCGCGTTTCCTCCGTCAACCCGAAACCGGCGAACAGCGCGCCAAAGGAGAGAATGGTGGCCGGGTTGGAGATTGTCAGAAAAAACGTTGCAGCTGTTGTGCCCAGGAGGCCCGCCGCCCTGACATTTGCAGCCCTGACCGGATCGTGCGTCAGCCCTCGATAGCCCAGCGCCAGGAGCAATAAGCCTCCGCCAATCGCCAGAGGCAGCGTTGCTACCGACATGGCCTGCTCGAAGACCGCGATTCCGGTTACTGCGACCAGGGCATAACTGGCATCACCGAGCGCCGTTCCGAGGCCACAGGAGAAGCCAGCAGTAAAGCCGCGCTCCAATGTACGATTGATACACAGCATTCCAATCGGCCCCAGCGGGGCCGTGATGATGACGCCCAGCAGGGCGCCCTTCGCAAACAGCAATAGCATTGGTCAGTCGCTTCCCCTCCACAGGAGACAATCCCGCGGACTTTCGAAAGAGAGCCCTTAAGGCGCTATTGCGAAGAGGTAAAATCAAAAAGGCCGCCGAACCGGCGGCCTAATCGAGAATTCGAATGATTGTGACAATCAGTGCGCAGGCACGACAGCATTGCCCTGGGCAGCAAGCGCCGCAAGGTCTGCAGGCTTCAGTTCCACGGATTCGCCGCAGCCGCACGCAGACGTCTGGTTTGGATTGGTAAAGGTAAAACCGGAGCGCAACGTCGTGCTCTCGAAGCCCATTTCGGTGCCGAGGAGATACAGCACTGCTGATGGTTCGACCCAGACCTTGGCGCCATCCCGCTCGATCAAATCGTCCTTGGCGTTCGGATCGGTCACGAGGTCGATGGTATACTCCATCCCTGCACAGCCGCCCTTCTTGATCCCGACGCGAATGCCTTTGGCCTCTGATCCGGAGTTCTCGACGATCGCCTTCACGCGGTTCGCAGCGGTCTCCGTCATGCTCATGATTGCAAAGCCCATGGGCCTTTTCTCCTTCCGCGCACGGATTCAAGGTCCGGCGTTTCATGATTCAAATGTAGTGCCAGTAGCTTAACCGATCAATACCAGCCGACGGCGACCTGCGCCTCTTCCGACATTCTGTCCGGCGTCCACGGCGGATCGAAGGTCATCTCGACCTCGACGCCGGATACGCCCTCAACCGCGCCGACCGCGTTCTCCACCCAACCCGGCATCTCACCGGCAACGGGGCAGCCCGGCGCAGTCAGCGTCATCATGATCTTCACCATGCGATCGTCTTCGATGTCGATCTTGTAGACCAGCCCGAGCTCGAAAATGTCAGCCGGAATTTCAGGGTCATAGACCGTCTTGAGCGCCGAAATTACGTCGTCGCTCAGCCGCGCCAGTTCGTCGGCCGGAATGCTGGAATGCACGATGCCTTCGCGCACGTCGATCTTCTGTTCGCTTTCGTCCAAGCTCATATGGACACTCCTTAGGCAAAGAACTTGCGCGCATAATCAAGCGCATCTGCCAAGGCATCGACCTCGGCCCGTGTATTGTACATCCCGAAGGACGCGCGGCATGTGGAGGTGACGCCGAAGCGTTTCAAGAGCGGCATGGCGCAATGCGTGCCCGCGCGGACCGCAACACCCTGACGGTCGATTACCATCGACACGTCATGTGCATGCAGACCGGCAAGCTCGAAGGAGAAGATACCACCTTTGCCCGGCGCCGTGCCGAACACCCGCAACGAATTGACCGCCTGCAGCCGCTCCGCGGCGTAGGCCGCGAGATCAGCCTCATGGCGCGCGATCGCCTCGCGGCCAACCTTTTCCATGTAGTCGAGCGCATAGCCGAGCCCGATCGCCTGGACGATCGGCGGCGTGCCAGCTTCGAAGCGATGTGGCGGATCGTTGTAGGTCACGGCATCCTCTGTCACCTCGAAGATCATCTCGCCGCCGCCCTGGAAGGGCCGCATCTCGCGAAGCCGCTCCTTCTTGCCATACAGCACGCCGATGCCCGACGGCCCGTAAAGCTTGTGGCCGGTCATCACGTACCAGTCGCAATCGATATCCTGCACGTCGACAGGCATATGGACGGCGCCCTGCGAACCATCAACCAGTACAGGAATGCCGCGCTCATGCGCGATCCGGCAGATTTCCTTGACCGGAACCACCGTGCCGAGCGCATTCGACATATGCGTGATCGCGACGAGCTTGGTCCGCTCCGTCAGGCTCTTTTCGAAATCCTCGACGTGGAAAGCACCCTCGTCGTCGACGGGTACCCAGACCAGCTTGGCACCCTGCCGCTCACGGATGAAATGCCACGGTACGATGTTGGAGTGATGCTCCATGATCGAGATGACGATCTCGTCGCCCTCGCCGAGCTTGGGCATGCCCCAGCCATAGGCGACGGTGTTGATCGCTTCCGTTGAAGACTTCGTGAACACGATGTCGTTGATATCAGGCGCGTTCAAGAAGCGCCGGACCTTCTCGCGAGCGCCCTCATAGGCGTCCGTGGCCGCATTCGAGAGGAAATGCAGACCACGATGAACGTTCGCATACTCGTTCGAATAGGCGTGGGAAATCGCGTCGATGACGGCCTGCGGCTTCTGGGCGGAGGCGCCGTTGTCGAGATAGACCAGCGGCTTGCCATAGACTTCCTTCGCAAGGATCGGGAAATCCTTGCGAATGGCTTCGACGTCGTATGCGGTTGCCGGAACTATCTTGTCCATGACGCTATCCGATCAGGCGTGCTTTTCGAGCCAGGCCGAGATGACGCCTTCCAGCGCCTCGACCAGAGCTTCGTCTTCCAGTTCCTCGACGATTTCGGCAACGAAGGCATTGACGAGCATGGCGCGCGCCTTGTTCTCCGGAATGCCGCGCGCCATCATGTAGTAGAGATGGTTGTCGTCGATGTCGGCAACGGTTGCACCGTGACCGCACTGAACGTCGTCAGCGAAGATCTCGAGCTCCGGCTTCACCGAGAACTCGGCGTCGTCAGATATCAATAGAGTGTTGCACGCCATCTTCGCGTCGGTCTTCTGCGCATCGGGCGCAACGCGGATCATACCCTGGAATACACCCTTGGCGCGGTCGAAGACGACGTTACGGATCACTTCCGTGGAACCTGTATGCGGGACGTTATGGCCGAGAACCATGGTAACGTCCGTATGCGTTTCAGCGCCCAGCAGGTTGATCCCGCGAAGCGTCAGATCGGCGCCCTCACCAGTCACCTTGATGTGCAGTTCCTGGCGAACCAGCTTGCCGCCGGCATTGATGACGAACAGCTTCAGCTTGGCATCGGCGCCGAGATCGACACGGATCTGGCCGAGGTGCGTATCATCAGCGCCCTGTTGCTGGATGATGATCCAGGTGAGCTCGGTACCCTCGCCAACCGTGATGTCACTGATGTGGGACACGAAAGCCGCATCCGACGTCACTGCAAGGTGACGTTCGATGACCGTCGCCTTTACGTTCGCGCCGAAGGTGACCGGCAGGCGCGTATGCGTCTGGCCGCCAGCGTGAACAAACTGGATCTCAAGCGGTTGGTCAAACGTCGTTTCCGAGGCAACGTCAATGACGTAGCCATCGCGAACGAAGCTGCCGTTGATCCGGCCGATCGCGTCGTCATTGCCGAGCGCGCCGAGGCTGGTGGCAGCCGTGCCGTTGGAGAGCTGAGCCGCATAGCCTGATATGTCCAGACCATCGACCGAAGCCTTGAGATCAGGAACACCCTGAATAACCGACAAAACGGAGGACTCTTCGACCAGCGGGTCGCGAGCTTCGGAGCCGGCGTCGCCAGCCTGATCCGGAATGGCGCGCAGCAGGGTCTTGAGGTCGGTATAGTGCCAGGCCTCGATGCGGCGCGTCGGCAAACCGGCCTTCTTCAGGTCGTCAAGCAGCCTGTCCCGGATGGCGATGACCGAACCGTCGCCCGGCAGTTCGCCGATCTGGTTGTTGAAAGCCTCGATGAGCGCCGCTTCCGCGGCGGTCTGGCGGCTCGTCGTCTGCATGTTCATGAGACTCGTCCTTTCCGCCTCAATCAGGCTGCCGCACCGATGATGTCGGCGTAGCCATTGGCTTCCAGCTCGTGCGCCAGCGTCTTGTCGCCCGACTTGATCACCTGCCCCTTGTAGAGAACGTGAACGGTATCCGGGACGATGTAGTCGAGCAGGCGCTGGTAGTGCGTGATGACGACGACAGCGCGATCCGGCGAACGCAGCGCGTTGACGCCGTCGGCAACGATTTTCAGCGCGTCGATGTCGAGACCGGAGTCGGTTTCGTCGAGAACGCAAAGCTGTGGCTGCAGGAGGGCCATCTGCAGGATTTCGGCGCGCTTCTTCTCACCGCCGGAGAAACCGACGTTCAGCGGGCGCTTCAGCATTTCAGTGTTGATCTGCAGCTTGCCGGCTGCGTCCTTGACGAGGCGCATGAAGTCAGGCGTCTTCAGCTCTTCTTCGCCGCGCGCCTTGCGCTGCTCGTTCATCGCAACCTTGAGAAACTGCATGGTGGCAACGCCCGGAATTTCGACCGGGTACTGGAAGGCCAGGAAGATGCCCTTGGCGGCACGCTCGGCAGCGTCGAGCTCCAGAATGCTCTCGCCGTTGTAGAGGATGTCGCCTTCGGTGACTTCGTAGTCTTCGCGGCCGGACAGGATGTAGGAGAGCGTCGACTTGCCGGAGCCGTTCGGGCCCATGATGGCGGCCACTTCGCCGGCCTTCACGGTGAGGTTCAAGCCGCGGATGATCTCGGTGCCGTCTTCGGCGATGCGGGCGTGCAGGTTCTTAATTTCAAGCATGGTATTTTCCCATAAAAAGCAATCGGAGAAAGGCGCGCTCCACGCGCCCTCGCGCATTCATGTCGTGTCGCGTCAGCCGACGCTGCCTTCAAGCGAGATGCTGATGAGCTTCTGCGCTTCGACAGCAAATTCCATCGGCAGTTCCTGCAGGACTTCCTTGACGAAGCCGTTGACGATCAGGGCGATCGCCGCTTCCTCCGGAATGCCGCGCTGCAGGCAATAGAAGAGCTGGTCTTCCGAGATCTTCGAGGTGGTCGCCTCGTGCTCGAACTGCGCCGTGGAGTTCTTCGCCTCGATATAGGGAACCGTGTGGGCGCCGCACTTGTCGCCAATCAGCAGCGAGTCGCACTGCGTGAAGTTGCGGGCGTTGGATGCCTTGCGGTGCGCCGAGACCTGGCCGCGATAGGTGTTCTGCGACACGCCCGCGGCGATACCCTTGGAGATGATACGGCTCGACGTGTTCTTGCCGAGATGGATCATCTTCGTGCCGCTATCGACCTGCTGGTGGCCGTTGGAGACGGCGATCGAGTAGAACTCGCCTCTGGAGTCATCGCCGCGCAGGATGCAGGATGGGTACTTCCAGGTGATAGCCGAACCGGTCTCGACCTGCGTCCACGAAATCTTCGAGCGGTCGCCACGGCAATCGCCGCGCTTGGTGACGAAGTTGTAGATGCCGCCCTTGCCCTGCGCATCGCCCGGATACCAGTTCTGGACCGTCGAGTACTTGATCTCGGCATCATCGAGCGCAACGAGCTCAACGACAGCGGCATGCAGCTGGTTTTCGTCGCGCTGCGGCGCGGTGCAGCCTTCGAGGTAGGAGACGTATGCGCCTTCCTCGGCGATGATCAGCGTGCGTTCGAACTGGCCCGTATTCTTTTCGTTGATGCGGAAGTAGGTGGACAGCTCCATCGGGCAGCGAACGCCCTTCGGAACGAACACGAACGAACCATCGGTGAAGACGGCCGAGTTCAGGGTCGCGTAGTAATTGTCGGAGGTCGGAACGACGGAGCCGAGGTACTTCTGCACCAGTTCCGGATGCTCGCGAATGGCTTCCGAGATCGACATGAAGATCACACCGACCTTCTTAAGCTCTTCCTTGAAGGTCGTGACAACGGAGACAGAGTCGAAGACGGCATCGACGGCGATCTTCGGCTTCTCGACGCCAGCCAGGATTTCCTGTTCCTTGAGCGGAATGCCAAGCTTTTCGTAGACCTTGAGGATTTCAGGATCGACTTCGTCAAGCGACTTCGGGCCGGGCGTGCTTTTCGGCGCGGCGTAGTAATAGATGTCGTTGAAATCGATCTTCGGATAATCGACGCGAGCCCAGGTGGGCTCCTCCAAGGTCAGCCAGCGCTTGTAGGCTTCCAGACGCCATTCGAGCATCCACTCCGGCTCCTGCTTCTTGGCGGAGATGAAACGGATGATGTCTTCGGACAAGCCCTTGGGCGCCTTGTCCATTTCGATAATGGTCTCGAAACCGTATTTGTACTGATCGACGTCAATCTGACGAACGCGATCAACCGTTTCCTGGACGGCGGGCATGTCATTCTCCAATCTCGCCGGAGAAAAGGTCCGGCAGCTTGTCGTTCGGGCAGTATCGTTTGCCCCGTATGTAGGTGGCCAAAAGGGACTTTTCAGCCCGAATGGCAAGCGGAAAATTGCGTTTCCGCAAATTTATGAAGCGGTCAAGCCGCCTCCCCGGCCGGCTTGCGCCGAGCGGCTATTTTCGCGAAGACCGAAATCGCCTTGTCGATCTCCTCTTCGGTGGTGGCAAAGCCCAACGAAATGCGCAAAGCGCCGAGCTTGGGGTCTCGCCCCATGGCAACCAGGACATGGCTCTCGCCGACCTTGCCGGACGAGCAGGCAGACCCGGCAGAAAGCGCCACACCTTCGAGATCGAAGGCGATCTGGCCCGTTTCGGCTTTCAGCCCCGGAAGGGTGAAGAAAGTCGTGTTCGAAACGCGCTGGCCCTCGGAGCCGTAGATGACGACATCAGGTGCCGCGCCTCGCATTCCGGTTTCCAGTCGGTCACGGAGCACGGAGATCGCTTCGTTGCGTGCCTCAAATTCCATCGCAGCAGCTTCGGCGGCAGCACCAAACCCGATCACCGCAAGCGAGTTCTCAGTCCCCGAGCGGTGACCCTTCTCCTGGCCGCCGCCATGGATCAGCGGTCGCGGCATCAGCACTTCACCGCGCGTGACAAGCGCACCGGCGCCTTTCGGGCCGCCGATCTTGTGCGATGAGACGATTAGGAAATCGGCGCCGAGCGCGTTGATATCCAGCTTCAAGCGACCGGCTGCCTGTACGGCATCGACAACAAGAAGGCAGCCATGCGCCTGCACCAGCTTCGCAACCTCGGCAATCGGTTGGACGATGCCGGTCTCGTTGTTAACGAGCATGACCGCGACCATCGGCAGCCCGGCCGACTTGTCATGAGCGGCAAGCGAAGCACCAAGCGCATCGAGATCGACGACGCCGGCCTCCGTCACCGGAATTTCCGCCGTCTGTTCCTTCGGGAAGCGACCGCCTTCCCGCATCGCAGGATGCTCGACGGCAGAATAGAAAAGCTGGCTGACTTTAAGCGGCGTGCGCCCCATCCTGAACTCGGGCGTCAGCACCATATTGGCTGCCTCTGTCGCGCCGCTCGTAAAGATTACATGGGCCGGATCAGCCCCTGCAAGTGCCGCCACCTGGCGTCGTGCATGCTCGATCGCAGCACGAACGGCTCGGCCTTCGCCGTGGACCGAGTTTGGATTGCCGAACAGGTCCAACGCGCGCAGGACCGCGTCGCGCGCATTCGGATGCAGCGGCGAAGTCGCGTTCCAATCGAGATAAAGGCGTGGCGGCGCCATGATCTTTTGTCCTGCGCTAAATCCTTGCGAGGCGGCTCGGCTCATTTTCCTTGAAATTTCGGCCGGGCTTGCCTTATGACACATCCCACAATGCGTGGATCGTCATGCAAGTTTCGAATTGTTCTAAACTGCGTTTTAGAAAAGCTGACAACATTCGTCAAGTCTTACGCAGGGCCGAACGCGAAAAATAAAAGCCGGAGTACCGATGCCCGAAGTCATTTTCAACGGCCCTGCCGGCCGTCTTGAAGGCCGCTACCAGCCCTCCAAGGAAAAAAGCGCACCGATTGCCCTCATTCTGCACCCGCACCCCCAGTTCGGCGGCACGATGAACAACCAGATCGTCTACCAGCTCTTCTACATGTTCCAGAAGCGCGGGTTCACGACGTTGCGTTTCAATTTCCGGGGAATCGGTCGCAGCCAGGGTGAATTCGACCACGGCGCTGGCGAGCTTTCGGACGCCGCGTCCGCGCTCGACTGGGTACAGAGCTTGCATCCTGATTCGAAGACCTGCTGGGTTGCCGGTTATTCCTTCGGCTCCTGGATCGGCATGCAGCTTCTAATGCGCCGCCCGGAAATCGAAGGTTTCATGTCGATCGCGCCGCAACCGAACACGTATGATTTCTCGTTCCTCGCACCCTGCCCGTCTTCCGGGCTCATCATCAACGGCGAAGCCGATAAGGTTGCGCCCGAGAAGGACGTAAACGGCCTCGTTGAGAAGCTGAAGACGCAGAAGGGTATCCTGATCACGCACCGCACGGTGCCTGGCGCCAACCACTTCTTCAACGGCCAGGTCGAGACGCTGATGAGCGAATGCGAGGATTACCTCGATCGCCGCCTGAACGGCGAACTCGTGCCGGAACCGGCTGCCAAGCGGATCCGCTAAGCGGTCCGCATCCCGGCGGTCAGTTCGAACGTCGGACAGGCCAATCCGTCAATGATCATCGGCATGCGGCTTCGCATGCCGATTTTCGTTAGGACATGCTGAGATGCGGCATTGTCCGGATGCGTGAATGCGATGAACTGCTGCGCGAAGTTCCGTTCGAAGAACCATTCCGCCAACTCGCCGGCAATCTCCGTCGCATAACCCTTGCCCCATTCCTGGAACCGAAGCGAATAGCCGAGTTCGAAATCCTGCCGCTCACCGCCAAGCAGGGAAAAGCCCGCGCGGCCAATGAAGCGGCCGTCGTCACGACTGAGGATCTTGTACTTGGTGGCTCCATCCCGCTCCTGCTCGCCGAACCAATTGCGGAGCCTTTCCTCGGCTTTCTCACGCGACCACGGCGCAGCGCCCGAAAGATACCGTGTCGTCTCAATCGTGGAGTGAAGCTCATGGATCAGGCCCGCGTCGTCAGGTTCCCACATGACCGCGACTAGGCGCGGCGTCTCCAGAATCGCCTGTTGCATCACGGCTTCACCACGACACCGCCGCTGACGGGCGCACGCACGCCGGTCGTGCCGGGAAATGTCAATGGTAAGCGGTCCAACGACCTTACCGCGAGATAGCCCCAGGCTTCAGCCTCCATGGAATCGCCATTGAACCCCGCCTGCTCCGCCGTTATCACCTCGGCGCCGTTGCGATGGGCGATATCTTTCAAATCTTGCATCAGCACGCGATTGAGCCGACCACCACCGCAGATGACGTAGAGGGCCGGCGTGACCGGCAAGTGACCGGCGGACTTGATGATCGAGGCGGCCGCGACATAGGCAAGTGTGCGGGCGCCGTCTACAAGCTCCGCATCTGCACCCGACGGCGGCGGAAAGTCGTTGCGGTCGAGCGAGCGCCGCTTCTCTGCGGTGAAGAACGGGCTATTCAAATAGCGATCGGCCAGTTCCCCCACGATCCGTCCCTCGGAGGCTATCATGCCGCCCTGATCGAACGGCACGCCCGCATGGGTTTCGACCCACTGGTCGATCAGCGTATTGCCCGGGCCACTGTCAAAACCGACTATGACGCCATCCGCGCCAATATAGGTCAGGTTTGAGATCCCACCGATATTGACGAAGCAGACCGGCAATGTGGCATGAGGGACGTTGGCGGCGAGCGCCGCATGATAGACCGGAACCAATGGCGCGCCCTGGCCGCCATGCATCATGTCGTTGGCACGAAGATCGTAGACAACAGGAATGCCGGTTTCCCGTGCCAAAAGCGCCCCATCCCCGATCTGGACCGTCAGCGCTTCGTCCGGGCGATGTAACACTGTCTGGCCGTGAAAGCCGATGACGTCGATCGACGAGGCATCGAGCACATTCGTAGCCAGAAATTCCCTTACGGCAATTACATGACGTAACGTCAGTTCACGCTCGACAGACGCCAGATCGCCCGGCCGCTGCTCACGTTGCGCAATAGACTTCGCCTGCTCCAGCGCCAGCTTCAATCGGTCGCGGAAGTCTGGCTCATACGGAACACCGAGAAACGGCCCGCGCTCGACGAAGGCTCGGCCGTCGGTCCGCAGCAGCGCCACATCGATGCCGTCCATTGATGTTCCGCTCATCAAGCCGATCGCGGTCCTGATCTTCTCCATGACCCCTCGCTGGAAGATTCTCGCCAAATGGTGACTGTTCGGCAAAACAGTGCTAAACGCGCCGCGTCACTTCAACAATAGCCAATCCGAAAATCCGCACCCGAGAGCAAAAGGTCATGTCCGAGTTCAAATCCGATTTCCTCCGTACGCTGAAAGAGCGCGGCTTCATTCATCAGATTTCCGATGAAACGGGCCTCGACGAACTCTTCGCCAAGGAAACGGTAACGGCCTATATCGGCTTTGACCCCACCGCTCCCAGCCTGCATGCCGGCTCGCTGATCCAGATCATGATGCTGCACTGGATGCAGGCGACCGGCCATCGCGCCATTTCGCTGATGGGCGGCGGCACCGGCATGGTCGGTGATCCCTCCTTTAAGGAGGAAGCGCGGCAGCTGATGACCGTCGATACGATCGAGAGCAACATCGCTTCGATTAAGCGCGTCTTCTCGAACTACCTCTCCTACGGCGAAGGCCCGAAGGATGCGTTGATGATCAACAACGCAGAGTGGCTGAGATCGCTCAACTACCTCGAATTCCTACGCGATGTCGGCCGGCACTTCTCGGTCAATCGCATGCTGGCTTTCGACAGCGTCAAGACGCGCCTTGACCGCGAACAGTCGCTGTCGTTCCTCGAATTCAACTACATGATCCTGCAGGCCTACGACTTCGTCGAATTGGCCAAGCGCTACGACTGCCGTCTGCAGATGGGGGGGTCGGATCAGTGGGGCAACATCGTCAACGGCATCGACCTCGGTCACCGCATGGGGACGCCGCAGCTCTACGCCCTCACCTCGCCGCTGCTGACGACCGCTTCCGGCGCCAAGATGGGCAAGTCTGCGACCGGCGCTGTCTGGCTCAACGCGGACATGCTGACGGCCTATGACTTCTGGCAGTACTGGCGCAACACAGAGGACGCTGACGTCTCGCGCTTCCTGAAGCTCTACACCACGCTGCCGATGGACGAAATCGCACGCCTCTCAGCGCTTGCCGGTTCCGAGATCAACGAGGTCAAGAAGATCCTGGCGACTGAGGTCACCGCGATCCTGCATGGTCGTGTTGCCGCCGAGCAGGCTGCCGAAACCGCCCGCAAGACCTTCGAGGAAGGCGGCCTTGCCGAGAACCTTCCGTCTGTCGACGTCCCGGCTGCCGAACTCGACGGTGGCATCGGCCTTCTGTCGCTGATCGTCCGCGCCGGCCTTGCAGCCTCGAACGGCGAGGCCCGCCGCCACGTTCAGGGCGGTGCGGTGCGCATCAACGACCAGGCCGTCAGCGACGAGCGCAAGATCATCGGCAGCGAAGAGATCACCGCTGATGGCGTGATCAAGCTATCGCTCGGCAAGAAGAAGCACATCCTGATCCGCCGCGCTGCCTAAGCGTGGTCAACGTCTCAGACAGAAAGCCGGCCTCGCGCCGGCTTTTTTGTGCCTACTGGAATTCGAAGATGTTGCGGAAAACGCCCGGCGCGATGATCGACAACGGATTGACGATCAGATCCGGCGATTCCAACTTTCCTGTGAGCTTGAAGGTAATGCCGATCAGGCCGCGATCCGTGCCGTTCCCAAGGATGATGCCGATCAACGGCAATTCGGCAAACAGCCGGTTGAGGCCATATGCAGGCATGAAGGTACCCGTCATGTCCATCCTGCCGCGCTGGTTACGAACCGTTCCCTGAAACACCGCGCCGACCTGGTCACCACGCACCACGCCGTTCTCGATACTGACGACGCCGTTCTGAGAAACAATGCGCGCAAAGCCGCGCTGGAAACGCTGCGCCGATGTATCGATGTTCCGTTTTACCGCTGAATTCAGGCTTCGTTGCTCCTCGCCGACCGGCGTCGAAACGATCGAGTGCAAGCGCTGTTCGTTGACAAGCGAGAAGCGCCTGATGTCGATGGAGCCATCCCAATTGTCGCCCGCCCCTAGGCGGATCTGCATATTGAGCAACCCGCCCATCATGTGCTGATAGAGGTCGGCGAAGCGGGAAACAGAGCCGGCATCGCCGCTCGTGACATTGATAACGCCATTGCCCTTCGTCTGGGCTACGAACGCCTCGCCGCTGTCGGTGACGCCGGTGAAATTCAGTGTCTGCAGCCTCCCGCCTGACGACACATAGGTCATCTCGGCATTGCGCAACTTCTCGTCATTGAAACCGACGACGCGGCCGAGCTTGGCTCGAACGGATATGCTGCCGCTGTGGTCGGAGTCATCGCCGCTGCTGGACTTCAATCTCGCGATGATCGGACGTGCATCTGCACTCTCGCCTGACACGGAGACATCAAACCCTCCCTTGCCGCGCTTCACCGAAACGGAGAAGTCGTCCAGCGACGACAGTTTGACACTGTCGAAATCCGCCTTCACGAGATTGCCCTTGCCGATAACAAGCGAGCCATTTGCCCCGAATCCATCCCCCTTGAGGACGAAGTTCTTCAACTCGGTGTTGTCTGCAGGGCCGGAGGCCTCGAATGTGGCCGTCGCGCCGATCCCGCCGCCCTTGGACCAGCCGATCCATGGGAGAGACAGCCGCGCCCTTCCAAGGTCGACAGTGACCGCCTGTCGGTCCTGATCGATGCGATTGAGTTCCACGTCGACGCTACCATCGACGATGTCGTTGAGACCGGGCAGCACCTTTTCCCGCTGATCATTGTTCAAGGTGGCAGTAATGGTCTGCTGCGGCTGGACATTGGACGACTTGTCCGTCGGCTCGACAAGCTTGATCCCGGCGGGAATGCCATCGATCAGCCCCTTTCCGTCGAGGCTGACCTGCTTTGGATCCGCGTTCAACACGCCGTCGAGACCAGTGATCTTGCGGCCCGAAAACGGTTTGGCGACATCGAGATCCTGTAGCTGCATGACCGCTTTCCATTCAGCAGGAGGAGGATTCTGCGACGAGATCAGCCCGATGCGAGCCTGCACTTTCGCCGACACCTTGCCCTTCAGGTCCTCGGGCACGAAGCCCGCGCGCTGTAACACCTGGATCGGCTTATAGGTGAGCAATTCGCCGACCGCGTCAGCCGCGCCGGAAATGGGAAGATTGAGTTCGGCCATGAGCGGCTTGTCGTAGGTCGATGGCAGGACAAACGTGCCCTCGCCGACGCTCACCGATCGTCCGGACGGAAAGAATGCCGTCCCGCTCTTGATCGAGATTGTCGCCCGCGGACCGCTCAGATCAAAGTGGGCATTCATATCGCGGATTGGCGGGATGTCGCCGGCCACGTTCATTCGGGTATCTGCGATGTCGAAAGCAATCCGGATCTGGTTCTTGTCGAGTTTCAGACCTTTGCCGACCGCCTCGTCCAGGCGTCCGAACGGAATGAAGACGGAGATTGATGCGTCGGTGACGGTGCCCCCGAAGAGGTTGCGCTGAACCCATTCGCGGCCCTTCGACGCCATCCAGAATGGCCACAATTGCTTGACGGCCGTTGTCTGCAACTGCTGTGACTGCCCGGCAAAGCTGATCTCCGGCGACACGTCGCCCAGACGAACATGCAGCGAGCCAAAAAGACCGCCAGCAGGGCTCGAAACCCGCATGTTCGGGAATTCGAGTTCGCGGTCGGTAACGAGGTAGCGACCGGTCGCCTGGATATCGAAGGCGAGCGGTTGCTCGCCTGACGCGGTGGGGGCCGCGGTGCCGCCACTGACCAGCAGATCTATCCCGAAGCCCTTTCCTGCAGCGGCATCGATCTTGTCCAGATCGATAAGAGCGCCGGTAAGCGGGACGGATGTCGCGCCGAACTGAACACGCGATTTCGCGATCTCAAGCTTCTGCTTGTCAAAGTCGTAGGCGAGGTTGATGCGCCCTCCGCTCAACTCCTGCTGGTCGCCATCCATATAGAATTGCCCAGGCTCCAGGTCGACTGACGCGCCGAGCGCCGGCTCGGCTTGATCGCCGGTGCGAACTGCCGAGATCGTCACATCACCAGAGCCGTCGATGCCCTGCCGGATTTGACCCTGGACATTCCGCTTGAGTGTGAACGGTCCCAGGTCGACGCCCGCCAGTTGTCCCGTCAACTTCGAGGTACGTTCGCCGGTTCTTTCGGTGATGACGCTGAGCGTCGCTGCCTTGCCGTTGATCGCGACCTCACCATCCAGCGCCAGCGCGCCTTGGCGTGTCCTTGTGAAGTCCAGGCTGTCGACGACGATCGAGAGTGGACCATTCGCCGTATCGGCCAGCTTGATATCTATGCCCGAGAGTTTCACTGAGCGCGTCCCACCCCGCTCGACAAAACTGTCGATCATGTCGAGTTGAGCGAACGCAGCTTCCATCGCCGTCGGAATCTCGTCGATGCGAACGTCATCGAGCTTGAGCGGCTTTCCAGACGGCAGCAGCGCTGTGTCGAGTGCGATATCTTCCGCCTCGATCTGCGCAATCGCAATCCGACCGCGAAAGAGTTGTAGCGGGTCGAGCGCCATGCGCATCGCATGTGTGGTCGACAGGTGCTGGCCGCTCTTCTCGTCAATCATGTTGACGTTGCGAGCTTCGAGCGCAAGGCGCAGGTTCGAGGTAAAGCGGATAGCAGTGGAGCCGACCTCCGCCCTATAGCGAGGCCCGATGGCCGAATTGAGTGCAGCCTGCGCCTGCCGCGTCAGCGGCCCGTCGAATATGCCGCTTTCTACCGTGAAGACAATTGCAGCGAGCACGAAGAAAATAACGGCGACGCAGCCACCCGTGGCGCCGGCGGTCTTGCGCATGCGCGAACGCGACGGCGGGCAACTGACGATCATGGGATCTTCGGCCTGCGCCGAAGGGAGCTCATGCAGTGCGACGATGTCTTTCTTGCGGAATGTAATTTTCTCGCCGCGGATCGCCGACATGCGTCTCGCCTAACTCCCTAATTTGCGGTTTGGACCAGACTGGCTGGACGACTACCCGTCCAATATATATCTGGCAAATCACCTGTTATCCATAAACTCGGCAAAAGAAAGGTCTCTCCATGACGGATGTCAGCATCGGCACGACGGCGCCTGACTTCAATCTCCCGCGCGATGGCGGAGGCCGCGTCGCGCTTGCCGATTTCCGTGGTAAGCCGCTGGTGTTGTTCTTCTATCCCAAGGACGACACGACAGGATGCACGGCCGAATCGTTGGCTTTCACGGCGCTTGCAGACCAGTTCGAAAAGGCCGGTGCTGCCGTCATCGGCATGTCTCCCGATTCCGCAAAATGCCATGATCGCTTCATCAAGAAGCATAGTCTTTCGGTTGTCCTGGCGTCCGATGAAGAGAAGACGACGCTGGCGGCCTACGGTGTGTGGAAACAAAAGAGCATGTATGGACGCAATTTCATGGGCGTGGAGCGCACAACCTTCCTCATTCGTGAGGATGGGACCATCGGAACGATCTGGCAGAAGGTGAAGGTGCCCGGCCACGCAGAAATCGTTCTTGCCGCCGTGCAGAACCTGTCGCGATGACCTCTCGCTCCAGCATCACGTCCCTGCGCGGCGGAGCGATCGACGCTATCCGAGCAACTGATCTCGATAAGAAGACGACGCTCGCCCAGGAAACTGCGACGCGTTGGTTTGCTCGCACACTGTCCCTGCGTTCGCCACTTGACGCGCCGCTGCCTGAGAGGCCGGGCCGTCCGGATAAGCCGGACTTGATACCGCCGACGCAGGTGGAGAGGCGGTCCTTGCATACCGTCAAGGGGCGCATCGCGCTGCTGCATGCCATCGTCCACATCGAACTCAACGCCGTCGATCTGGCGCTTGATATCGTTGCGCGATTCGCGACCGAACCCGTCCCGAACTCCTTCTTCGACGGGTGGATGCAGGTTGCCTTCGAAGAAGCGAAACATTTCCGCATGGTGCGCGCCCGCCTGAATGACCTCGACGCCGACTACGGTGACCTCCCCGCCCATGACGGCCTTTGGCAGGCCGCGCACGCGACGAGGAATGACCTGACGGCGCGCCTCGCCGTTGTCCCGCTTATTCTCGAGGCTCGCGGGTTGGACGTCACACCGTCGCTGCAGGCCAAGATGCGCGAAACCGGGGATTTGGAGAGCGCTGCCGTGCTCGATGTCATCTACAACGACGAGAAAGGTCACGTTGCGATAGGCGCCAAATGGTTCCGCTTCCTTTGCGCCAGAGAAAAGCGGGATCCGGCACGGACATTCCACGAGTTGGTACGCGCCAACTTCCGCGGACCGTTGAAGCCTCCCTTCAACGACATCGCCCGGGCCGAAGCAGGACTGACGCCATCCTTCTACCGATCGCTGACATCGACAAGCAACGCCTGATCCGATCACGACAGCCATACTGACCTAAGTAAATATTAACCATAATCGTGCGTAACTGCGGCAATTGAGGCATCGGCCTTCGATTGGGAGATTCTCCGTGACGCATGCACAGCATAGCCGCGTATTCGGTCAGCGAAAACAAGAGCATATCCTGATCCTGGCGAGCGGTGACCGGGTCCGTCACCTCACCGTCAAGCCGTGGATGGCGGCGCTTGTCTTATGTTTTGTCGGGGTCTTTGCGATCGGCTATCTGTTGGCCACATCCTATCTCGTGCTGCGTGACGACCTGATCGGCGCGGCAATGGCCAGACAGGCGCGCATGCAGCACGACTATGAGGACCGGATCGCCGCTCTGCGAGCTCAGGTCGATCGCGTTACCTCCCGCCAGTTGCTCGATCAGCAGGTCGTCGAAGACAAGGTCGACAAATTGATGGAGCAACAACTGGCGCTCACCTCACGCCACGGCAAGTTGGGCTCCCTTCTTGACCGGGCCGAAAGTTCCGGGCTCGGAAACAAGGCGGCCACACCACTCCAGTCCTACGCGCCCGACGCAAACGAGAAGCATGCCTCGCTCTCCGGCGCAGTTCAGGCTATCGAGAATCAGCTTGCCGGCGCTGTAGAACCTGCTGAGGCGACGCCTGATAACGCGACGCTGGCTGATGTGCCGGCAAAGGAAACCGTCGGCGACCGAGCTGACCGGGTTTTTTCCAAGGTAACGCTGTCTCTGAAGGATATTGAGCAGAAGCAACGCACCCGCATCGCGCAACTGACGAGCGATGCCGGCGGCGCCGCCAATGCCATATCGAAGGTCTTGACGCGGTTCAGGATTTCGGTCCCGGCCGAGCGCTTGAAGCAGGATGACACCGCAGTCGGCGGCCCTTACGTAGAGCCTGAGAGCAACGATGATTTCGATACGTCGCTTGCGCAGTTGGACGATGCCCTCACCCGCCTGGAGACTGTACGGAGCATGGCCGAATCGCTGCCATTCCAGAATCCGGCCGCCGGCAAGGAGATCACCAGCTCGTTTGGGAACCGGCGTGATCCGTTCCTCGGCCGCCTCGCACTCCACTCCGGCATCGATTTCCGTTTTGCGCCTGGCGAAAAGGTTCACCCGACGGCACCCGGCAAGGTCATAGCGGCCGGCTGGACCGGCGGCTACGGCAACATGGTCGAGGTGGATCACGGCAAGGGCATTTCCACGCGTTACGGCCACATGTCGGAAATTCTCGTGAAAATTGGCGACAAAGTCGACCGCACGGACGTGATTGGCCTTGCCGGCAGCACCGGCCGGTCCACCGGTACGCATTTACACTATGAAGTCCGTCAGGATGGTCGTGCCATTGATCCCATTTACTTCATGAATGCGGGCTTGAAGCTTGCGAGTTACATACAGTAACTACGCGCGCTAACCACGTCTTTACCTCGGCACTGGCTGCAAGGCCTGTATTCCTTGACTTAAGGAGAGTTTCGGCTTATGTCGCGCTGCATTGCGCCACGCAATCACGCCGACTCAACCAGAGTACGGCCGAACCGGAACGGAAACAGTTTTCCCTTTGACGACATTTGCTGATCTTGGCTTGAGCCAAAAAGTGCTTTCCGCCGTGACCGACGCGGGTTACACGACGCCAACCCCAATTCAGGCTGGTGCCATCCCCTTTGCGCTTGAGCGCCGCGATATTTGCGGGATTGCGCAGACGGGAACGGGCAAGACTGCGTCTTTCGTTCTGCCGATGCTGTCGCTGCTGGAAAAGGGCCGTGCCCGCGCCCGCATGCCCCGGACTCTGATCCTCGAGCCGACCCGCGAACTAGCCGCCCAGGTTGCGGAGAACTTCGAAAAGTACGGCAAGAACCACCGCTTGAATGTCGCGTTGCTGATCGGCGGCGTTTCGTTTGAAGATCAGGATCGCAAGCTCGAGCGTGGCGCGGATGTTCTGATCTGCACCCCGGGCCGCCTGCTCGACCATTTCGAACGCGGCAAGCTCCTGATGAGTGCTGTCGAAATCTTCGTCATCGACGAAGCCGACCGCATGCTCGACATGGGCTTCATC
The DNA here is from genome assembly GCF_012932765.1 of Rhizobium sp. 57MFTsu3.2. NCBI lineage: Bacteria > Pseudomonadati > Pseudomonadota > Alphaproteobacteria > Hyphomicrobiales > Rhizobiaceae > Rhizobium > Rhizobium sp. 57MFTsu3.2. The sequence continues at coordinate 252,627 of NZ_JDWI01000003.1, read as the reverse complement.
CCGGATATCGAGCGCATCGCCAAGCTTATCCCGTTCACCCGTCAGACACTTTTCTTCTCGGCAACCATGCCGCCCGAGATCCAGAAGCTTGCGGGTCGCTTCCTGCAGAATCCGGAGCGGATCGAAGTTGCCAAGCCGGCATCCACCGCAAAGACGGTAACGCAGCGCTTCGTTGCCTCGCATGGCAAGGATTATGAGAAGCGTGCTGTTCTGCGCGATCTTATCAAGGCTCAAACCGATCTGAAGAACGCAATCATCTTCTGCAACCGCAAGAAGGACGTGTCCGATCTCTTCCGTTCGCTCGACCGCCACGGCTTTTCCGCCGGCGCTCTGCACGGCGACATGGATCAGCGTTCGCGCATGGCCATGCTGCAGAACTTCAAGGACGGTAATCTCCAGCTTCTCGTGGCTTCCGATGTCGCCGCTCGCGGTCTCGATATTCCCGACGTCAGCCACGTCTTCAACTTCGATGTTCCGATCCATTCCGAGGATTATGTGCATCGTATCGGCCGTACCGGCCGCGCAGGCCGTTCCGGCGCTGCATTCACCATCGTCACCCGCCACGACCAGAAACATGCCGACGCGATCGAAAAGTTGATCGGCGAGAAGGTCGAGTGGTTGAACGGCGACCTCTCCGCCTTGCCTCCGCCCGAACCCAGCCGCGACGACGATCGCTCGCGTCGCAAGGGCCGGGACAAGGACACCGGCCGCGGCAAGAGCCGTCGAGGTCATAAATCTGAAATCGCCGTCGCAGATAATGACGTCGAGACGATGGAAACAGCAGCACCAGCAAAGGTCGAAAGCGTGAAGCAAGAGCGCAAAGCAGAACAAAACAAGCCGCAGCAGAGCTCGCGCGCCGCTCGTCCTTACCCGGCAAACGACGACAATCGCGACCGCCGCCGCTATCGCGACCACGACGACGGTCCGACGCCGGTTGGCTTCGGTGATGAAATTCCCGCCTTCATGCTGATCACGGCCAACGCCAAGATCTGACGAATATGGGCACGCCTGGCATCGATTTCCCGGGCCTTGGCGTTGGCCTGGTGGTTTTGCGCGACCGCAAGATCCTGCTTTACAGGCGCATGCGCGCTCCTGAAGCCGGCCACTGGAGCATTGTAGGCGGCAAGGTCGATCATATGGAGCCGTCCGAGCAGGCGGCTCGACGCGAGGCGGAAGAAGAAACCGGCCTATCGATCGGCCGCGTCAACCTTCTCGGCGCCACGGAACTGATCAGCGACGCGGATGCCCAGCACTGGATTTCCCTGCTCTATGTAGCGTCCGAGTTCGATGGAGAACCGCAGCTCACGGAGCCGGACAAGCTGTCGGACTTCGGTTGGTTCAGCCGCGCCGATCTCCCGCAGCCGCTTTCCGCATTTGCGGCGGCCGCAATCGAAAAGCTCAAGTCGGGCGAACTCCTCTAAGGTTCATTCCGCTCGGACAGCCGCTTCGTAGGCAAGCCGAACCCATCGCGCCATGACATCGGGGTCGTCATAGGCATCGTCGGGGATGGACCAATACGGCATCTTCACCGGGCTTCCCTTCTTGCCTTCATAGGCCCATTGCGACGCTCCCGCCGCCTCGAATTCCGATGCGCTTTGCTCGTCGGCCTTCAACAGCATCTCGCCGCGCACTTCGACAGCAACAATCCGCCCCATATGGTAGATGCCCTTGCCGCCGAACATGCGCCTGATGGTGACGGGTCCAAGCCCCTGAAACATTTCTTCAATTGCCGCCGTGTCCATCCCTTAGCCCTTTAAAACCCCTCCTGCGCCAATGACCGCTTCCGGCGTATCCACATCCAGATGCGCCGCATCGCCAATATCGATGTCCACGACAGGCACGCCCGATGTTTCGATGATGTGCCGCGCCCCGACATCACCCTCCAGCCGCAGCACTGCATCAAATAGAGATTTAGGCAATATCACGGGATTGCCACGCTTGCCGCGCGACACCGCGCGGATGATCGACTGGCCGCCAGATTGCCGGAAAGCTGCCATTAGCTTATCGAGATCATCACTGGACACACCCGGCATATCGGCAAGCATAACGAGAATTCCATCCGCGTCACGGGCGTGCTCGACCGAGAATCCCGTTGCGAGCGACGAAGCCATGCCCGACGCGTAATCCGGATTGTGAGCAATTGTCACGTCAAGTCCGGACAGTGCTGATTCAATCTCGCTTTTACGATGTCCCGTCACGACGATCACCGACGCCGAGCGGCTGCCGATCGCGGTCATCACCGATCGCCGGATAAGCGGCACACCGCCAAACTCCGCCAGCAGCTTGTGCGGGCCGCCCTCTCCCATCCGTCTGGCCTGGCCCGCGGCAAGAATGACTGTAACAAGCTTGCCGGCGGGGCTAGTGCGCGCCTCGGCTTCGCGTAGGCTGGGCCGCGCCTGGATTTCCATCAGAAGACCTCCCACACCCATGCCGCTGATGTCGACTGCGCTCGGCTGTTCGCCAGCCAGAATGCGGTCGAGTACCCAATCGAAGCCATTCTCCTTCGGGCTGCGTGCACATCCCGGTGCGCCGATGACGGGAATATCACCGATCCGACCGAGGACAAGCAGGTTCCCTGGATCGACAGGCATGCCGACCTGCACGACTTCGCCGCCGGCCCTTCTTATGGCTTCGGGAATCACATCCTCCGCGTCGATCACGGCGGACGCGCCGAAAAGGATGACCAACTTCGGGGCGCTGTCGGGTAGCCGCAATGCGTCGAGAAGCGCCTGCGCTACCGGTTCGACGTGATGAGCAACCCGCGTCTCCCTCACGAGATGACTGCCTGATGCGACGAGCCGCCGGGAAAGCACGCGTGCCGTCTTGTCCATGACCGATGGCTTCAGCGACGGCAGTTCCGTCGCGATCAACGAGACCGAGCGGCCGGCAAAGGGCTTCACCTCGAAGGCGGATGTCGACCGCAGCACCTCGCATGCAAGGTCGAGTTTGGCGCCGGACACGGCGAGCGGGATGATCTTGAATGTCGCAACCATGTCGCCATTGCGAACGGGCACATGATCGTTGAGACAGGCAAGCGTGATAGCAGGGTCGATGCTGTTCAGCCGGTCGACGGCGCTGCGGCTTGCGACGAACAGGCCGTCAACAGTCGAATAGACGTTCACGCGTCCCGTGGAAGCCTCAGAGAGGCGCAAATGGTCGGGCGCGATTGCCTGCGCAAGTCGTCTCGCCGCCTCGTCCTCCCCGACGTCGCCCTCCTCCATTAGTGCAGCAATGACCTGCCCTATAGCCTCACCGCGCAGCCTTTCGATGTCGCCGGCACCGATCCTGTGTCCTTTGGACAGGCTGCCGCCGGCAAGCTTCACGGCATGGGCGAGGACCACGCCCTCGGCTGCCTCGATGGAGAATGATCCGAACTTCATTTGCTGTCACCAACCGGAGACAAGGTCCGCGTCCGCAGCGTTTGGACGATCTCCGCGAGAATGGCGACCGCGATTTCGGCTGGGCTCGACGCACCGATATTAAGCCCGATCGGCGCGCTGATTTTGGCAAGCGCGGCCTCGTCCGCACCGTCTGCGCGCAACCGTTCTAGCCGAGTCGCATGCGTCTTCCGGCTGCCGAGCGCTCCGACATAGAAACAGCCGGTCCGCAACGCCTCGGTAATGGGATAGTCGTCGATCTTCGGGTCATGCGTCACGGCGACGAGCGCCGTATAGGCGTCCAGCGGACGATCCTTGAGGACATCCACCGGCCAATCCGCCGTCAGATCGGTCCCGAGGAACCGTTCCGGCGTGGCGAAAGCCGTGCGCGGATCGATGATCCGCACATCGAAGCCGGCAAGCGATGCCATCTGCGCCAGGACCTGACTGATGTGAACGGCGCCGATAATCACGATATGGGCCGGCGGCAGATGCACGTTAAGAAAGTAGCGATGCCCATCGACCTCGATTGCCGTCGATTTCCCTGAGCGAAAGGCAGCCTCGATATCCGCTCGCAAGGAGGGTTCCACTGGCTCCCCCTCAAGGACAACGGTATCTCCTCCCTTTTCGAGATCAGTCAGCAGCATGGCGGCGCGGCGCGCCCGGCGCGCGTCATTCAGCCGCGCAAGATTTGCCGCATCCATCAATTGAGCCTTTCGACATAGACACGAATCCGGCCGCCGCAAGAAAGGCCGACGCGCCACGCCGTTTCATCCGCAACACCAAACTCGAGCATCTTCCCCTTACCGTCGGCGATCACATCAAGCGCCTCGGCGATAACGGCGCCCTCGACGCAGCCCCCCGATACGGAGCCTTCGAAATTGCCGTCTCGGTCGATCACGAGATGGCTTCCGGCCGGTCGTGGCGCCGATCCCCACGTCTCGATGACCGTGGCAATCGCCACGTCTCGCCCGCTTTTTCTCCAGGCTTCCGCCGTCATTAACGGATCAAGGTCAAACGATGTACCTGTCATGCGATGCCTTTCAATCTTTCGAGGTACCGGCGCGGGTCACATTCCGTCGATCGCGTTGCGCCGAGTGCTTCCGCAAGGTCGCTCAAGGATGATAGATTGTGAACCGGTCGGAATTCGTCAACATGCGGCAGCATTGCGCGCACGCCACGCGCGCGCGGCTCGAAGCCGTCGAAGCGCAGCAGCGGATTGAGCCAGATCAGTCGCCGACACGAGCGATGCAACCTGTCCATTTCTGCCGCGAGCAGATCCGTTCCCTCGCGCTCCAGCCCGTCGGTGATCAACAGCACGACCGCGCCCTGCCCCAGCACACGGCGAGCCCACAGGCGATTGAACTCCCTCAGCGTCTCACCGATCCGCGTCCCACCGGACCAATCCCTTACCGCTGCCGCGCATTCATCCATTGCTTCGTCGGGATCCTTGTGCCGCATCTGGCGAGTGACATTCGTGAGGCGCGTTCCGAACAGGAAGGTATGAACCCTCCGGCGCTTCTCCGTTAGCACATGGAGAAAGTGCAGAAAGATGCGCGTGTACTGGCTCATCGAGCCGGAGATATCGGCGAGAACGACCAAGGGTGGCTGAACCTCGCGGATCTCGCGGTATCGCGGAAGAATGAGGCCGGCCCCGCTGCGCAATGCAGCCCGCATCGTCGCGCGCGCATCCACATGGGCGTGAGCATGCGATGGGCGGAAGCGCCGGGTCCGCACCTTGTCCAGAGGCAGCTGCAGTTTCGCAAGTGCCTTCTTGGCCGCGGCAATCTCCAACGCAGACATTTGGGCGAAGTCCATCCGCCGGAAGACTTCGTTGCCCGACATCGTAAAGCGCGCATCGATCTCGATATCAGGCTCGTCGCGCGGCGGCTTGTTGTCCCTTCGGTCGCCGAGCAAGGCGTCCGCGGCGCGGCTTTCGCCGGGCTTTGCCTTCTCCTTCTGGAGGGTTTCCGACGCCCTTGGCGACAGCATTGCGATCATCTTCTCGACAAGGTCCCGCGAGCGCCAAAAAAGGCGAAACGCCTCGTCGAAGACCGGCTTGTCTTCGTGCCGTTTGACGAAGACGGATGAGAGCGCGGCGTGAAATTCCTCACGCGACCCGATACCGATCGTCTCGACCGCCTCGATCGCATCAACGATCGCGGCCGGCCCGATCTTCATGCCGGCCTTCCGCAGTACCCTGGCAAAGAAGACGATATTATCGGCAAAACGACCGTCACCGACCGGAAGAGGCGGAAAGACAATCCCATCCTGTCGGCTTGTAGCTTCCATCCGTTATCCTGCCGCCTGCAGCTCGCCCCTGATATCCTCCAGGACTTTCGCACCGTCGCTACCCTGGATACGCGCGATGTCGTCCTGGTATTTCAGCAGTGTTCCGATCGTATCGGAAATCGTTTCCGGATCGAGCGCCAGGCGATCGAGTTCGGTCAGCGCTGTCGCCCAATCAATCGTCTCGGCTACGCCCGGGTTCTTGAAAAGATCCAGTGCCCGAAGCTTCTGTACATAGGCGACGATCTGCGCGGACAGAGCCGCATTACAGCCCGGCACCTTGCGGCGAATAATCTCCAGCTCCTGCGCGGCATCGGGATAATCGACCCAATGGTATAGGCAACGCCGCTTCAGCGCGTCGTGAACCTCACGCGTCCGGTTCGTGGTTATAATGACGATCGGTGGCTCGGCTGCACGGATAGTGCCAAGCTCGGGGATCGTCACCTGAAAATCAGAGAGAACCTCCAACAGAAAGGCCTCGAACGCTTCATCGGTGCGGTCGAGCTCGTCGATGAGGAAGACGGGCGCCCGCCCATCTGCGCTCGACAGAGCCTGCAACACCGGCCGGCGGATGAGGTATCGTTCGGAGAAGATGTCCGACTCTATCCTGTTCCTGTCGGTCAGCCCGGACGCTTCGGCCAGGCGGATTTCGAGCATCTGTGCCGGATAGTTCCATTCGTAGACAGCCGAAGCGATATCCAGTCCTTCGTAACATTGCAGGCGGATCAGCGGCCGGCCGAGAGCTTTCGAGAGCACCTTTGCGATCTCGGTCTTGCCGACACCCGCCTCGCCTTCCAGAAAGAGAGGACGCTTCATCTTCAGGGCCAGGAAAAGCACTGTTCCAAGCGCCCGCCCCGCGAGATAATCCTGATCGCCCAGCATCGCGATCGTCTCATCGATCGACGATGGCAGCGGCGGATGAGTTTGATCCGGCATGTCTCCTCCCTTTTTCAGGAGTTATAGCGTGTGGTAATCCCGGTTCATATAGACAAGCGCAGGCTTCGCCTCGTTGTACCGGACTGCCACGACCTCGCCGAAAATGATGTGGTGCGTCGACATTTCCTTGATTTCGCTCACGCGGCAATCGAAGGAGGCAAGCGCGTCGCGAAGGATGGGCGCGCCCGTTACCAGCTTGTCGAACACACCCATCGCGAAGCGTTCGTCGTTGGTGAGCAGCGCACGCCCCGAAAAAGCATCCGCAAGCGCTTGATGATACGCGGCCAAGGTATTCAATGCAAAGATGCCGCTCCGAAAGAAGATGTCGTTCTTCGGATTGCTGTTGTTCAGGCATACCAGTACGGTCGCAGGGCTATCGGATACCGAGCAAGCGGCAGTGATCGTCACGCCTCTGCGCTCCTCGCCGATCGCCGTCGTTACGAGCTGCACATGGCCGCCAAAGCGGCTCATCGCATCCCGGTAGAGGCGCGGGTCGATCGGTTGCTTGTTCAACAAAGGCATTCTCCATCCGGCGTCACCGGTTTTGCTGTTTTCTATAATATGAAGGTGATCGGTTACCTTTTCTACAAAAGCCAGGCGAAAAGCTTCCCAACCGTGCGTTTTTCTTTGACGATCGATGCCGGACGGATAAAAGAGCAGGACAAACGACACGGACCTGCGGCTTTTATGAATACTTTGCGTGGCCTAGCACTTCTGCCGATGCTGCTCCTTGCGGCCGGAGAATGCCATGCCGCCGGCCTCACGATTGGCGTTGTTGCGCCACAGACTGGCAACCTCGCGCCAATCGGAGCCCAGATCATTGCCGGTGCTACTGCCAGGATCCAGCAGGATGGCAACACGATCGTCACGGTCGCGGAGACTTGCGAGGAAAACAGCGGCGCGGCGATCGCTGACGCGTTGATCAATGCCAAGGTCCAGGTAGCCGTAGGCTTTCTCTGCAGCGAGACGCTCGAGGGCGCACTGCCAAAGCTGAAGGATGCCAATATCCCGGCGATTACCATCTCGGTGCGCTCACGCATCCTCATGGAAGACGCGCTAAAAAATGCCTGGCCGCTCTATCGAATGGCGCCGGCCGATGGCGCGGAAGCGGAGAAGATTATCGAGGTGATCGTACGGGAGTGGGCGGCCTCGCCGATCGCACTGGTCGAAGACGGCACTATCCATGGCCGGGAGCTTACGGAAGCGATCCGAAACGCGCTCGAGGAAAAAGGCCTCAAGCCGGTATTCACCGACACCTATCGACCGGGCCAGGAGCAGCAGGTTGCTCTTGTACGCCGCCTGAAGAAGGCCGGGGCGACAAAGGTATTTGTCGGCGGGGATCGCAGCGACGTTGCAGTGATCGCACGTGATGCAGCGGCGGAAAAGATTCAACTCGATATCCTCGGTGGCGACGCCATGCGGGCTGCCAACCAACCGCTCGCGCTTGCCGATGGCGTTTACGCCGTTGCCCTGCCGGACTATGCGGCGCGGCCGGAAGCGAAGTCGGTTGTCGATGCGTTACGCGCCGGCGGCGTCGAGCCGGAGGGCTATGTACTGCCTGCTTATGCAGCTGTGGAAATCGCGACGAAGGCTGTCCAGGATGCCGGCGCTGATGATAGGCCGATCGCGCAGCATATCGGCGGCACCTCCTTCGAGACGATTATCGGAAAGATTGCTTTCAACGCCGGCCATGAATTGGCCGATAACCCCTACCGCCTGCTGCTATGGCACGCCGGTTCGTTCGTGCTGCCAAGCGCTCCGATCGAATAGGCTTTGCCGCCGCCGCTGCACGAGTTTTACGGAGAGACGTCAATGACTACGCCCATTCGCATCGCGCCATCCATCCTTGCCGCCGATTTTGCCAAACTGGGCCAGGAAGTCCGTGACGTGACCGCGGCTGGAGCCGATTGGATTCACCTCGACGTCATGGACGGTCACTTCGTCCCAAACATTTCCTTCGGCCCTGATGTGATCAAATCGCTGCGTTCCTATACGGACGCCGTTTTTGATTGCCATCTGATGATTGCACCTGCCGATCCTTACCTGGAGGCCTTCGCCAAGGCGGGCTGCGACCGCATTACCGTCCATGCCGAAGCCGGGCCGCATCTCCACCGGTCGCTTCAAACTGTGCGCAGCCTGGGCAAAAAGGTCGGCGTCACCCTCAATCCGGCCACGCCGCTTTCGGCGCTAGAAAATGTCCTCGACGAGGTCGACCTCATCCTTATCATGTCGGTAAACCCCGGATTTGGCGGACAGAAATTCATTCCCGCGATGGCGGACAAGATTGCCGCCGCGCGGTCACTCATCGGTGACAGGCCGATCGATCTCGAAGTCGATGGTGGAGTAACAGTCGAAACGGCGCCGATCGTCGGCAAAGCTGGCGCCAATGTTCTCGTCGCAGGTTCGGCGATCTTCAAGGGCGGCTCGGTCGAGGCCTACAAGGCGGCCATCAGCGCCTTGCGCAGTGCCGCCGAAGGTCAGTCCAAGTCGTGATGAAAGCAGGCCGTCCTTGATCTCCGAGCGGCTCAAGGCGGCGCGCCCGCCTCTCCCCGATCTATTCGCAGGCGCAGTGCTCTGGGGCACGCAGATGCTCGCGTCCGCGATGGCCGCGCTCTGTTTCAGAAACGGAATGGAGACGGCACATCTCCGCGACCTCGCGCTACTCTATTTCACAGGCGGATTGCTGGCTTGGCCATTCATGTTGCCATTGGGTCGCTTCCTTGCGCACCGACGCTCGCCGGAGACGCGTTTTGCAGCCTTCTTCCTGACACTTGCTGCCGGGACGATCCTGATGACCGCCTTTCTATTCGCCATGGACTACCGGGTCTTCTACTCGGCGTGGCACGCTTCTTTTGGATCCCTGACGTGGGTGTTTCAATTCGTCTTCACCGGTGCCAGTGCAGTCTATCAGTTCGCCGTCCTTGGAATTCGCCTGTTTCTTCCGCTCGGCCTTCTCTGCCTTTTCGGCACTAGTGTTGCGCTTGCTAAACGCATGCGTTGAGATTGCCGCCTGTCTTTGATACAGGGGCGCCAGCATTTCCTTATGAACGAAAGCAGGAAGCCATGATCCCGCGCTATTCCCGGCCAGAGATGGTCGCCATCTGGTCGCCCGAAACCAAATTCCGCATCTGGTTCGAGATCGAGGCTCACGCCTGCGATGCGCTCGCCGAACTGGGTGTCATCCCGAAATCGGCTGCGAAGACGATCTGGGAACGAGGCGGCGCCGCCACGTTCGACGTTGCGCGGATCGATGAAATCGAGGCCGTCACCAAGCACGATGTCATTGCCTTCCTGACGCACCTTTCAGAGATCGTCGGTTCCGATGCGCGTTTCGTCCACCAGGGCATGACGTCTTCTGACGTTCTCGACACCACATTCAACATCCAACTCGTCCGCGCAGCCGACATCCTGCTCGCCGACATGGATCGTCTGCTCGCCGCTCTCAAGGCACGCGCCTTCGAACACAAGGACACCGTCCGCATCGGTCGCAGCCACGGCATTCATGCCGAGCCGACCACGATGGGCCTGACGCTCGCGCGCTTCTACGCCGAGATGAGCCGCAACCGCGCCCGCCTGCTGGCCGCGCGTGCCGAAATCGCCACCGGTGCGGTCTCCGGCGCTGTCGGCACTTTCGCCAATATCGACCCGCGCGTCGAGGAACATGTCTGCGCCAAGCTCGGCCTGGTGCCGGAGCCGGTTTCGACGCAGGTCATTCCGCGCGACCGGCATGCGATGTTCTTCGCCATCCTCGGCGTCATTGCCTCTTCGATCGAAAACGTCGCGATCGAGATTCGCCATATGCAGCGCACGGAAGTCCTGGAAGCTGAGGAATACTTCTCGCCCGGCCAGAAGGGCTCTTCGGCCATGCCGCACAAGCGTAACCCGGTCCTGACTGAAAACCTGACCGGTCTGGCGCGCCTGGTGCGCATGTCGGTCGTTCCCGCCATGGAGAACGTCGCCCTGTGGCATGAGCGCGATATCAGCCATTCGAGCGTCGAGCGCGGCATCGGGCCCGACACGACGATCACGCTCGACTTTGCCCTCAACCGTTTGGCCAGCGTCATCGAGAAACTCGTGGTCTATCCCGACAACATGATGAAGAACCTCGACAAGTTCCGTGGCCTCGTGCATTCGCAGCGCGTGCTTCTGGCGCTGACACAGGCAGGCGTTTCCCGCGAGGATGCCTACCGGCTCGTCCAGCGAAACGCCATGAAGGTGTGGGAACAGGGCAAGGATTTCCTGGAGGAGCTGCTTGCCGACTCCGAGGTCCGTGCCGCGCTCTCCGAAGAGGAAATCCGCGAGAAATTCGACCTTGGCTATCATACCAAGCACGTTGATACGATCTTCCGGCGCGTCTTCGGCGCTGCCTAAGCTGGATTACCGAGACGGCGCCTTCACGGGCGCCGTTTTACGCTTCGTCTTCTTGAGCCTTGCCGACGCGCTCGCCTCGCCTCCACCATTTTGACCGTTGGACGCTTTTGACGACCGTTGATTGCGAACGCCTTTCGCCGCCTTGGCAACGAGGCGATCGAGATGTTGGAGGTCCTCGTCGTCAAGATGCTCGATGCCGATGAAGCGGTTTTCCGCGTGGCTGGTGAGTATGATTTCGTTGAGTTTGGCCTGCACCGCCCGAGCATCCCGCGTCTGCGCGTTCTGAAGCACGAACACCATCAGGAAGGTAATGATGGTCGTTCCGGTGTTGATGACCAGTTGCCAAGTCTCGGAGAAATCGAAGACCGGGCCTGTCCCTGCCCATACCGCGACGAGTACGACCGCCAGCACGAACGTGGCGGGCCTGCCTGCCCATTCAGAAGTCCTGCTGGCAAAGCGGGTAAACAGATGCTGCGGCGTTGCCATGTATAACCTCCCTCGGTATTCGCCTCAGCGAAACTCCCAGGGAGGTGTTGCAGTTCCCGGCGCCCTGACTGTCAGACCACTGGCGGTGCCACGAGCTTCCTATACAGGTGCCAACTGGCATGCCCGAGGATCGGCATCACCAACGCCAACCCGACAAAGAGCGGGATGGTGCCGACGATGAGAGAAACGGCGATGATCAGCCCCCAGCAGAAGACGGGGATCGGGTTGGCGACGGTCGCTCTGACCGATGTCTCCATCGCGCAGACGAGACCGACATCCCGATCCAGCAACAACGGGAAGGTGACGACGGTCGTGGCCAACACGATAATAGCAAAGCCCAGACCAAGCACGTGTCCCCAAATGATCAACTGCAGCCCTGCAGCCGTGCCGAAGATCTCTGAGAGGAAGAGCGAGATCGATCGCGGGAAAACGTCGCCGAACACGTTGGCATAGAGCGTCTGCGCAGCGACAAGCCAGACGACGAAGAAGCCAAACAGCAACAATCCGCCAGCAATGATCGATGGAAACGCTGGCGATCCTGTTACCTCGAGCGCGTGCCTCCACGAGGTATCCATGCCAGCTTCGCGCCTGCGGCTGATCTCATAGAGCCCGATCGCGGCGATAGGGCCGATCAGTGCAAAGCCCGATACCAGCGGAAAAATCATCGGCAGGAGGTTAGCACTTGACGTCGCGACAGCGAGAAAAATGCCGGCAATCGGATACATCAGGCACAAAAATACATAGTGGGATGGTTTTTCACGAAAATCGTCGAGGCCGCGCCGTAGCGCATCAAAGACATCCGAAACGCTGATCTTGTTGACGACCGGGCGTGTGTAGACATCGCTTGCACCCGACATAACATGGAATGCCGTCATGGCTTTCTCCTCCTCAGCCAAGATAGCCGGCAGCGAAAGGATCGGCGACAACGCCGATACGAGACGCAACCGGCACTGCCAAAAACATAACAAATTTCAGAAGCCTTGTCCCACCCTCCCTTGACATCGCCGTCGAGCTTTCTCACATCCGCGCCATCATGAAAGCTTCAGACGCCGAAATCCTCATCATTCCCGGTTATACGAATTCCGGCCCCGATCATTGGCAAAGCCGCTGGGAGGCCAAGCTCAGCACGGCTCGTCGTGTCGAACAGGCAGAATGGTCGAAGCCGGTCCGCGACGATTGGGTTCAGCGGATCGCCGAGGAGGTGAACGCTGCCACGCGACCGGTGGTGCTGGTTGCGCATTCCCTTGGCATTCCATCGGCGATCCATGCAATTCCCCATTTTCGCAACAAGATAGCCGGGGCATTCTTCGTTGCACCGCCCGATGTCGCCAATCCGGCAATACGGCCGAAGCACCTGATGACATTCGGCCCGTACCCGCGGGATCCACTTCCCTTCCCGACAATCACGATCGCCAGCCGCAACGATCCCTTCGGCAGCTACGAGCACGCCGATGACATCGCTGCAAGCTGGGGATCCCTCCTCATTGACGCTGGTGAGGCCGGCCATATCAACACCGAGTCCGGCCACGGGCCTTGGCCGGAAGGAACAATGGTGTTTGCCCAATTCCTTGGCCGTTTGAAGCCGTAATACCGGACGCTTTGGCAGAACCGCAATTCACAGTCGGGCATTGCATCGCCGCGCCCAGCACGGGAACGCTCGGGCGGTTTTAGCTGAGCAATCGGCTAGTCACCCTCTCCGCGAATGAAGAGAACGCCCGCCAGGCCCACAAGAACGATGCATTGCAGTATGAACATCGGCCATTCTGGAGACATCGCATTCCCTCCGCCAATTGGGGCGATATAGGGCACCACTGCACAAGTGAATGGGCATTGTCGAACCTTGTCTGCGCCCCTCAGGCTACGCAGGGCGGAACGCACAACCAAGTAATTGTTTTTACGTAGATATTATTTTTATGGCATTAAGGGCTGTTTAATTCAATGCATCCAAAATATACACGCGCCAGGAGAGCGAGTACGCAGATTGAAACGATCGACACCCGGCAACCGGGGCAAACCGAAGACCAAGCTTCATGCGACCGGGCTCGACGACCACGCGCCCCCAATAAATAGCGCCGAACTCTCGGAGCGCGAGAGTCGCTGGAACTACGCTCTTGTCGGGTCAGGCCTCGGCGTCTGGGACCACGATCTTCGTCTTGGCAAGCGTTACTATTCCGATACCTGGAAGACCATTCGTGGCATGGCACCCGATGAGGATGCCGACGGGGATTATGACACTTGGATTGAACTCATCCACCCCGATGATCGGGAATTCGTCGTAAGGGCGATCGATCGTCAGAATGCAGGCGATCCGGACTATCAGATTTTCGTGTATCGCGAGCGCCACAGGGACGGCCACTGGATCTGGATCGAATGCCGTGGTGCTTGTGTCGAATGGGACGAAAATGGCGCCCCTGCCCGCCTCGTCGGCACCGATACCGACATCACCGAGCGCAAGGAGGCGGAGGAGCGGCTGGCGCACGTGTCGCGACGCCTCGATCTCGCGCTTGATATCTCCAATATCGGCGTCTTCGAGGCCGACATCGAGAATGGCACTGTCGATTGGGACGACCGTCTTCTGGCGATCTACGGCATTACTGGGACGTCGCCAGCCACCACGGGCGATGCCTGGGAGGCTTCGCTGCATCCCAATGACAGGGAACGTGTGCTAGCGACCATCAGCGAGAGCATCGCTGACAACACCGATTTTGAGCACGAATTCCGCATCATCCGGCAGGACGGCATCGAGCGCGTCATCCGCGCAAAGGCGGCATTTTTTCTCGACAGCGACGGACGCCGCAAGCTGATCGGTGCGAATTGGGATGTCACTGCCGAAGTCCGGCTCAATAACGAGTTGCAGCGCGCCAAGGATCTCGCCGAAGCCCGCAATAGGGAGCTCGAAAGCGCCAAGGAAAACATCGAGCACCTGGCGCTGCATGATTACCTCACCAACTTACCCAATCGCCGATACCTGGATCGCATGCTGGACGAGCGTTCCGCCGAATGTCGCCGGACCGGCCTGACGCTCGCGATCCTCCATATCGATCTCGATCGCTTCAAGCAGATCAACGATACGCTCGGCCACCGTGCCGGCGACGCGATGCTGAAGCACGTTGCGCAGGTCCTGAAAAGGAACGTCCGTTCCACTGATTTCGTCGCTCGTATTGGTGGCGACGAGTTCGTGGTCCTGTGTACCCTCGACGTCACACAAAGGAAGATCTCTAATCTGGCCGAACGCATCATCCGCGAGCTCTGCAAGCCTATTCGCTACGAGGGCCATGATTGCCGTTTCGGCGCAAGTATAGGAATCGCCACGGGGGACGGTCCGGCGCTGGATGCCAAGCAACTTCTGCTAAATGCCGATATCGCGCTCTACCGTGCAAAGAGTGGTGGACGCAATCGCCACGAATTCTTCTCGACCGATGAGCGCCGCCGCATCATCGCCAGCAAGCGACTGGCCGACGAAATCCTGCTGGGCCTGGAACGCGGCGAGTTTATCCCGTTCTACCAGTTGCAGTTCCAGGCGCGAACGCTCGAGGTTGCCGGCGTCGAGACGCTGGCGCGCTGGCAGCACCGCGAACACGGTTTGCTGGCCCCCGATCGCTTCCTCGCGATTGCCGAAGATCTGGATGTTGTCTCGACGATCGACGGTCTTATCCTCGAGCAGGCACTGGCGGATCGCCAGCGATGGGAGGATGAAGGGCTTCGCATCCCGAAGATCGCAGTCAACGTCTCGTCTCGTCGCCTCGCCGATCCGAACCTTGCGAAGAAGCTTCGCCGACTGAAGATCGAGCCTCGCACGATCTCCTTCGAACTGCTTGAATCGATCTCGCTGGACGATTGCGATGATGCCGTGACCGCCAATCTCCGGCAGCTACGCCGCCTCGGCATCGATATCGAGATCGATGACTTCGGCACGGGCCACGCGTCGATTGTTAGCCTTTTGAAGCTGAGCCCCAAGACCTTGAAAATCGACCGCGAGCTGATCCGCATGCTGCCCCACTCGGCAGAGCAGCGGAAGCTCGTCCGCTCGATCATCGACATCGGTCGTTCGCTGAACATTCTCGTCACGGCTGAGGGGGTGGAGACGATGGACCACGTCCGAATCCTCTGCGACCTCGGTTGCGACATGCTCCAGGGCTACGCGCTGGCCCGCCCGATGCCCGCACTGCAGATAGCGCCCTTTGCACGCGCTGCGTCCTGGCGGGGCGTGGAAGGCCCTGCCCGCGGCCTGCAACAGGACCTGCGCAAGTCGATCAACAGCTCCGGCCAAAGATAAAGGCCTGCATGACTCCGCCGAGACGGACGGCTCACATTCCGTTGATCGCAAAAAACCTGTAAACTGCTTCGCAGAAAGTCTTCGATTCTCTTAGCGGCACTCCGGCAATCCCGGATTCCGGGGAAGGAGTGACAGGCGGATTGTGAAACCCTCGCTTTTCCTTTAAGGGGACGCCACGAGATCGATCCACTCGCGCTATCCCAAGAGCGCCAACGATAGAGAACAATTGCAATGAACCGTCGCCGCCGTATTTACGAGGGCAAGGCCAAGATTCTGTATGAGGGCCCGGAACCGGGCACGCTGATCCAGTTCTTCAAAGACGATGCCACCGCCTTCAACAAGAAAAAGCACGAAGTCATCGATGGCAAGGGCGTTCTGAACAACCGCATTTCGGAATACATTTTCAGCCATCTGAACAAGATCGGCATTCCGACGCATTTTATTCGTCGCCTCAACATGCGCGAGCAGTTGATCCGCGAAGTCGAAATGATCCCGCTTGAGATCGTTGTACGCAACGTTGCCGCCGGCTCGCTGTCCAAGCGCCTTGGCATCGAGGAAGGCGTCGTGCTGCCACGCTCGATCATCGAGTTCTATTATAAGTCCGACGCGCTCGACGATCCGATGGTTTCCGAGGAGCACATCACGGCATTTGGCTGGGCGAACCCCGCCGAACTCGATGATATCATGGCGCTTGCCATTCGCGTCAACGACTTCATGACCGGTCTTTTCCTCGGCGTCGGCATCCAGCTTGTCGACTTCAAGATCGAATGCGGTCGCCTGTACGAAGGCGACATGATGCGCATCATACTGGCCGATGAGATTTCGCCGGACTCCTGCCGTCTCTGGGATATCGATACCCGTGAAAAGATGGACAAGGACCGCTTCCGCCGGGACATGGGTGGACTTCTCGAAGCCTATTCGGAAGTTGCGCGCCGCCTCGGCATCATCAACGAGAACGAGCCTGTGCGCGGCACCGGACCGGTGCTCGTGAAGTAAGACTTTCAGGCCAAGCAAGACAGGGAAGATAAAGTGATCAAGGCTCGTGTAACCGTCACGCTGAAGAACGGCGTTCTCGATCCGCAGGGCAAGGCAATCGAGGGCGCCCTCGGTGCTCTCGGCTTCGATGGTGTCGGCCATGTCCGTCAGGGCAAGGTTTTCGACGTCGAACTCGAAGGCGCTGACAAGGAGAAAGCGGCGAGCGACCTCAAGGCAATGTGTGAGAAACTCCTCGCAAATACGGTGATCGAGAACTATAATATTTCCGTCGACTAATCTTGGTCGTGGAGCGCACTCGATGGCTGAATTGACGCAAGAGCTCATGCTTGAGTTGTTGACGAAGATGAACGAGCACATCGATACGCTGGACGCGTCGCTTGACGAGATCCGAAGCGAAATGCATTGCATGCGCGACACGATGACCACGATGGAGCAGGAAATACACAGTATTTACGGTGTTCTCGGTCGGCACGAAGGCCGGCTGGAGCGTATTGAAAAGCGTCTCGTACTCAGAGAACTTGCAGAAGCACAAACAAGGTTTTAGCCGCACTCATGAAATCAGCCGTCGTTCAACTTCCGGGTCTCAATCGCGATCGAGACATGATCGCAGCACTGACGAAAATCTCCGGTCACGCGCCGGTGACCATCTGGCAAACGGAGACGGATATTCCGGACGTCGACCTGATCGTCATCCCCGGCGGCTTTTCCTATGGCGACTACCTCCGGTGCGGCGCTATCGCAGCGCGCATGCCGGTCATGCAGGCGATCATCGAAAAGGCAAACAAGGGCGTCAAGGTTCTCGGCGTTTGTAACGGGTTCCAGATCCTGCTCGAGGCAGGTCTGCTTCCTGGCGCGCTGATGCGCAATGCCTCGCTCAAATTCGTCTGCCGCGAGATCAAGCTCGAAGTCGTCAACGCCGACACCGATTTCACCCGCGCCTATTCCAAGGGTCAGATCATTCGCAGCCCAGTCGCCCATCACGACGGCAACTACTTCGCCGACGCCGAGACCCTGGCAAAGATCGAAGGCAGCGGCCAGGTCGTATTCCGCTATGCGGAAGGCACCAACCCGAACGGCTCGATCAACGATATTGCCGCGGTCATGAACGATAAGGGCAACGTCCTCGGCATGATGCCGCATCCCGAAAACCTCATCGAAGCAGCGCATGGCGGTTCCGACGGCCGTGGTCTGTTCGCATCCGCCCTCGAGGTAATCGCAGCTTAACCTTCGGCACGTAAGAGGCCATTCATCCAGTCCATTGGAGCAAGTTGATGCGTCCTCGCCTTTCGATGACACGTGTTCTCGCGATTGCCGCAACGGCGGCGCTGGTCGCGTCCTGCCAATCGAACACGCCCGCGAAGGGTCCTGACCGCAGCGCGCTGTCCACCATGGAGCGCGTTGCTCTCGGTGCGAACGCCTGCTGGTTCAAGTCGGGCGACGCGGCCTTTGCCGCATACAGGTTGGCGCCGGAGTTGAATTCCTTCTCCGGTCGTCCGCGCATTCTCGTCGTGCACAAGGGAAGCCCCGAAAGCCGCCCATTGCTCGTTGTTCAGGCAGAGGGCAACCCCTCCAAGCTCGATGCCTTCGGTCCGATGATGCAAGGCGCCACCGGACCGCGGATCGTCAAGGATGTCACCCGCTGGGCCTCCGGCGGCAAGGCTTGCGGCTGATCAGTCCCAAAAGAACGACTTGCTGGCCTCCTTGTTCGCCTCGGCGCGCGTGACGCCAATGTCCAGCAGTTCGGCGTCCGTCAGATCACGCAACACCCTGCGGCTCTCTCGCTTCTGATGCCACGATGTTAGTCGTTGCAATGCGGACACCAGCAAGGTGCGCGGCACACGGCGAGAGTCTTGCTGAATGCGGCATTGTATCGATTGCACCTTGGAAGGGAGCGGTGCAATCCGGAGCTCGTTCTCTGGAACGGCGGACATTTCATTCTCCACGTGGATTGTGTCTGTAATTCAGATAATCTTGACGGACGAAGGGTGACAATATAGAGAATTGTCATCATGACAAATTGGCTCCCAGACGTTTCGCGCGGTTTCGGCCCGGTTTACCTCCGGATTGCGGACAGCATTGAATCAGCCATTGCCGCAGGTACATTGCCCGCTGGCAGCAAGTTGCCGCCGCAGCGAAACCTTGCCTACGACATAGGCGTGACAATCGGGACAATCGGCCGGGCCTATGCGCTGGTGCACGAACGCGGCCTCGTCGCGGGAGAAGTCGGCCGCGGCACATATGTCCTGGATCGCGCCGAGACGGCACCCGGCAATCAGCCGGACCCACTGACCATCGCGCTCGGCGGCACGCGTCCGATTGATGCGCCGGCCGGCAAGATACGCTTTGACACCACCGCGGCTCCGGACCTCGGCCAGGGCAAGATCATCGGCAGCGTGCTCGCCGCAATCGGCGAGGAGCAGCTTTCCGAGATTTCGTCCTATTCCCGTGTTTTCCCGCAAAATTGGTACGAGGCAGGGCGGCGCTGGCTCGCCAGGAACGATTGGACGCCCGACACCGAAAACATCGTCCCTACCCTCGGCGCACACGCGGCGGCGGTCTCGGTGATTTCGGCCGTGTCGTCGCCCGGTGACAAGATCGTATTTGAAGATTTGAGCTATACGCAGGTCAGCCGCAGCGCCCGCATTCTTGGTCGCCGTACGATCACCGTCGACTCCGACGAGAACGGCGTAATCCCCGATGACTTCGAGCGCTTGTGTCTTCAGCAGCATCCCAAGCTCGCGTTCCTCATGCCGACCGCGCACAATCCCACCCTGGCTACGATGCCTTGCGAGCGGCGGGTACGGATCGCGGAGATTGCACGCAGGCATGGCGTCTGGCTGATAGAGGACGATCTCTACGGTGGCATGACTGGAGACGAAAATCCCCTGCTGGCGTCGCTCGCGCCCGATCGCACCTTCCTGATCAGTGGCCTTTCAAAGTCCGTGGCTGCCGGAGTGCGCGGCGGCTGGGTCGCCTGCCCGCCGCATTTTGCGCAGCGGATCAAGGTAACGCACAAGATGATTACGGGCGGGCTGCCTTTCATTCTGGCCGAGGCTTGCGCCCGTCTCGTTCAGAGCGGCCAAGCACACGAAATCCGCAAGGCAAGCACGGCCGAACTGGCCATCCGCGAGCGCCTCGCACGGCAACAACTACAGGGATACGATTTTGTGTCCCATCCGCATGTTCCCTTCCTCTGGCTGAAGCTGCCCGATCCCTGGCTCTCGGGAACCTTCAAGAACGCCGCCTATAGAGATGGCGTGCTGATCGATGACGAGGACGAGTTCAAGGCCGCTCGCGCCGAGAAAGTTTATCACCGCGTGCGGATAGGCTTCTCGTCCCCCAGAAACCGTGACGATCTGGTTGCAGGATTGATGACTTTGAGACGCCTACTAGAAAGCGGCGGCGCCGGCTATGATGGTGAGATTTGAAGCGACGGCAGATCGGCCGCAGACCAGCGACAAAGCATCGTCGGTCGGCAAAAATGCTTTACCCGCCGATGATCGATGGTGCGTAATTCGGATTACGCGCGCCGGCATCCAGGTCGGCTACAAGTTTTGAGCTGGCACGATAGTCGCCTTTTGGTGCCTGCTGTCTGTTAACAGCGGGCATTTTCCTATCGCGCGTTTCATTCACTTAGGCTAAAGACACCGCAATCGCGCAACGGCAGGGACTTCCGAGAGCTCATGACCATTTCCAATACCCGCCCGATCACCCCCGAACTGATTGCCGCCCACGGCCTGAAGCCAGACGAGTATCAGCGGATCTTGAGCCTGATCGGACGCGAACCGACTTTCACCGAGCTCGGCATCTTTTCGGCCATGTGGAACGAGCACTGCTCTTACAAATCCTCCAAGAAGTGGCTGCGTACGCTGCCGACCAAAGGTCCGCGCGTCATTCAGGGCCCGGGTGAAAATGCCGGTGTTGTCGATATCGATGACGGCGACTGCGTAGTCTTCAAGATGGAGAGCCACAACCACCCGTCCTACATCGAGCCATATCAGGGCGCGGCCACAGGCGTCGGGGGCATTCTGCGCGACGTCTTCACCATGGGTGCACGCCCGATCGCAGCAATGAATGCGCTGCGTTTCGGCGAGCCGGACCATCCGAAGACCCGTCACCTAGTCTCCGGTGTCGTCTCGGGCGTCGGCGGTTATGGAAACTCCTTCGGCGTTCCGACGGTCGGCGGCGAAGTCGAGTTCGACGCGCGTTATAACGGCAATATCCTGGTCAACGCCTTCGCGGCTGGCCTGGCCAAGTCGAATGCCATCTTCCTCTCGGAAGCCAAGGGCGTCGGCTTGCCGGTCGTCTATCTCGGCGCAAAGACCGGCCGCGACGGCGTCGGCGGTGCGACCATGGCCTCGGCCGAATTCGATGAGTCCATCGAGGAAAAGCGTCCGACCGTCCAGGTCGGCGATCCCTTCACCGAAAAGTGCCTGCTGGAAGCCTGCCTCGAGCTGATGCAGACCGGCGCCGTCATCGCCATCCAAGACATGGGTGCTGCCGGCCTCACCTGCTCGGCCGTCGAAATGGGTGCAAAGGGCGATCTCGGCATTCTGCTCGATCTCGATACCGTGCCGGTGCGCGAAGAGCAGATGACCGCCTACGAAATGATGCTGTCCGAAAGCCAGGAGCGCATGCTCATGGTTCTGGAGCCGGAAAAGGAAGCCGTGGCGAAGGCGATCTTCACCAAGTGGGGCCTGGATTTTGCGATCGTCGGCAAGACCACCGACGACCTGCGCTTCCGCGTTGTCCATCAGGGCGAAGAAGTCGCCAACCTGCCGATCAAGGATCTCGGCGACCAGGCGCCGGAATATGATCGTCCGTGGCGAGAATCGGACAAGCGTGCGCCGCTGCCCGCGAACCTCGTTGCCGCACCGGCAGACTACGGCCAGGCGCTGTTGCAGCTCGTTGGCTCTCCCAATCAATCGAGCCGCCGTTGGGTTTACGAACAGTACGACACCCTGATCCAGGGCAACTCACTCCAGCTTCCGGGAGGTGATGCAGGCGTCGTTCGCGTCGAGAACCATCCGACCAAGGCTCTTGCATTCTCGTCCGATGTGACGCCGCGCTATGTCGAGGCCGATCCGTTCGAGGGCGGCAAGCAGGCAGTCGCAGAATGCTGGCGCAACATCACGGCTACCGGCGCAGAGCCGCTGGCGGCGACCGACAACCTGAACTTCGGCAACCCTGAAAAGCCGGAAATCATGGGCCAGTTCGTTCAGGCCGTGAAAGGCATCGGCGAAGCCTGCCGCGTCCTCGACTTCCCCATCGTGTCGGGGAACGTCTCGCTCTACAATGAAACCAACGGCGTTGCGATCCTGCCGACACCGACGATCGCTGGCGTCGGCCTTCTGCCCGACTGGAAGAAGATGGCGCGCATCGGCAGCGCCTCGAATGGCGATAAGGTAATCATGATCGGTACGGACGGCAGCCATCTCGGTTCGTCGGCCTATCTGCGCGATGTCGTCGGCAGCACTGAAGGCCCCGCTCCCGAGGTCGATCTCCTCGCGGAGCGCCGTAACGGCAACTTCGTCCGCTCGGTCATCCGAAACGGCCAGGCAACGAGCTGCCACGATATCTCTTCCGGCGGCCTCGTTCTGGCTCTCGCCGAAATGGCGATGGCGTCAGGCAAGGGCCTCAAGATCGATCTTCGTGAAAGCAAAGGTGCACCGCACGCGCTCCTATTCGGCGAAGATCAGGCCCGCTACGTGCTGACGGTGCCAGCGGATGTTGCCAATTTCGTCTGCGCCAACGCCGAAGGTGCGGGTGTACCTTTCCGCCGCCTCGGCACTGTCGAAGGTGAAAGCCTCGTGATTGACGATCTGCTGTCGCTGCCGATTCAGCAATTGCGCGACGCCCATGAATCATGGTTCCCTGATTACATGGAAGGCCATGGCACACTGGCTGCCACGGAATAATGCGCAAGGAGTAACGATCATGCCTATGAAACCCGGTGATATCGAAGACATGATCAGGGCCGGCATCCCCGGCGCCAAGGTGACCATCCGCGATCTTGCCGGCGACGGCGATCATTATGCGGCTGAGGTGGTAGCGGAAGCTTTTCGCGGCAAGAGCCGCGTGCAGCAGCATCAGATGGTCTACGAGGCCCTGAAGGGCAACATGGGTGGCATACTGCATGCCCTGGCGCTGCAGACATCGGCACCTGAGTGATATCGAACGCAAATGCCCGGTTAGAAGCCGGGCATTTCGTTATAACCGTCTGCAGCAAAGACCATGTCCGAGCGTGGGCCGGCGGTTAGCAGCGTGAAGTCGAAGGGCGCCCGCAGGTCTGGCCCCAGGACATACTGCCGATGCACGCGCAGGAAATCCTTCTTGATCTTCTTATAGTGCTCGATAGTCAGCATTTGCTTCACGCGAATGAAGATCATCTTCGCAGGCCGTGCATTTCCATGTCCACAAACCGCTACGACCGGCACCTTGTAGAAATGAATGGCGTCGGTCAGACAGTGGACATCAAGCCAGTTGACGCTGTCGCATCGCGCGATCAGGCCGACCCGTGACCGCAACACGTGCGCGGGGCGCAACAATGCGCATTGCAGGATTGCCGAGCCGAGCGTTGCAAAGATCACCTTCTTGCCGGCAAAAACATCAGGATCCCGTTCGAGCAGGAGGCCAACGACGTGGGCGGCGACGCTGGATCCCATACTGTGAGATGAGATCACATACTCCTGCGCAGGTTCCGACAGGGCGGTCTGCGCGGCCGTGGCACAGCGATCTAGCCACTGGTCGAATGCCGCATCGCTCGTCCGGGCAAGAGCGACCGCCATCCGCCAGTCAGCGAAGAGATGCAGCGTGTAGAAGCGCTCCGCGAAAGGCAGAAACACGAAGACGAAGAAACACAATGCCAACGCCGTGCTCCACAGGAGATGAAAAGCGGGCAACTCCATTTCGAGTGGTATCACGGCGATCGTGGCGCTAAGCGAAAAGCCGAGTATCATCATCAGGAACGGAAAGACGAAGAACAGCCCGAATCGCCAAGCGTGCCTGAAGTAGCCGGCCATCCCGCCATGGAGGATGACCTGCAGAGCACTACGAAAGCCCGCCAGAATTTGCGCAGGTATGCTGCGTGATCGAAGCTGCTCCACCAAAGCATTGTGGTCGAAGATATGGATGTGGCTGTTGGTTTCCCATCCGTCAACACCCGCCTTCACCTTGAACGCCGTCGACGCCGGTCCGTCGTCCGGCTCGCCTGTCAGCACGGAGAAATTCCAGGTCGCTGCACTTTGTTTTGCGGATCGTTCATAGCGCGCCCTGTGAGCACGCCCATCAAGTGGCTCGAACCCCGGAAAATGGAGAACGACCCGTTTCGAAATCAATGTCATTATTTTCTTTCTGGCCGCGCACGGCAGGAAATTGCTGCGCCGCAATCGGCGAGAATTGTGGCAAAATCCGGGTGAATTCCTTGCCATAACCGGCAATGCGCGCGCGAGATTAAGCCGCTCCTGAACCAGGCGTAACGCAAGCGCAACAATGCGCCGTCCGCAAACCGATAGGGCGCTCTTTTTTTGGCTCGGCCTGCTGGAATTCCGCGGATCACATGCTATCTAAGCTTAACGATTGAAACGGCGGGCCTTTAACTCGCCTGTGGAAAGGATTAGTCCCTATGAGCGGTATCAACGAATTCATCGACAACGAAATCAAGAGCAACGACGTCGTCCTCTTCATGAAGGGCACGCCGCAGTTTCCGCAGTGTGGATTCTCCGGCCAGGTCGTGCAGATTCTCGATTACATCGGCGTCGACTACAAGGGCATCAACGTGCTCGCTGACTCCGAGATCCGCCAGGGCATCAAGGATTACTCCAACTGGCCGACGATCCCGCAGCTCTACGTGAAGGGCGAGTTCGTCGGCGGTTGCGACATCGTCCGGGAAATGTTCCAGGCCGGCGAGTTGCAGCAGCACCTGCAGGAACATGGCGTGACCGTTCGCGGCGCTGCCTGACCTGTTCGGTCACCGGGCGTCCGCCCGGTTTCCAAATCTTGCATTTTGAGTCCGAGGCGCTGTGCTGAACAGCGCCTTGGCCCGTTTATGGGAAATTCATTGTGACAGATTCATCACAAACCGTGCACGCGGGCCAATTGCCCATGGGCAAAGGGGAATTCATTGCGCTCGCCGCCTTCTTGATGGCGGTCAATTCGCTCGCGATCGACATCATGCTGCCGGCACTGCAGCAGATCGGCGCAAGCCTTGGCGTCGAAAGCGAAAATCACCGTCAGTTCGTCGTTTCCGCCTATCTGCTGGGCTTCGGCTCGGCTCAGCTCTTCTACGGCCCTCTCTCCGACCGATTCGGCCGCCGTCTGCCGCTGTTGATCGGCCTTGTCATCTATATCTGTTCTGCGCTGGGGATCGCACTGGTACCGTCCTTTGCGGGCCTTCTCGCACTTCGCTTCATTCAGGGCATTGGTTCCGCAGCGACGCGCGTCATCACCATCTCCATCGTCCGTGATATCTACGGCGGCCGGCAGATGGCAGAGGTCATGTCCCTGATCATGATGGTCTTCATGATCGTTCCCGTCATCGCGCCGGGCAGCGGCCAGATCATCATGTTCTTCGGCAGCTGGCATCTGATCTTCGTGTTCATCGCCGTCCTGGCCGCTTTGATCTCGGTTTGGGCCTATATCCGCCTTCCCGAAACCTTGCGTCCCGCGAATGTCCGCCCGTTCACCGCACGCTCGGTGATCGGTGGCTTCAAGCTGGTTCTCACGAACCGCATCGCCCTCTGCTACACGATTGCCACCACCTTCATCTTCGGTTCGCTGTTCGGCTTCATCAATTCCGCGCAGCAGATATACGTCGGCATCTACGAGCTTGGGGTCTACTTCCCCTTCGCCTTTGCCGGCGTCGCTGTCTTCATGTCGCTTTCGTCATTCCTCAACGCGCGGCTTGTTGGCAGGTTCGGGATGCGGCGGTTGTCGCATGGCGCGTTGGTCGGCTTTATCACCGTCAACACCATCTGGCTCGCAGCCCTCGTTCTTGGGCCGCAACCGATGCCCTTTGCGTTTTTCATCTGCTTCTTCGGTGTGGCCATGTTCCAGTTCGGCTGGATCGGCTCCAACTTCAACTCGCTTGCCATGGAGCCGCTCGGCCACGTCGCGGGAACGGCTTCGTCCGTCCTCGGCTTCATGAGCACAGTCGGCGGCGCGCTGATCGGCGCCGGCATCGGCCAGGCATTCAACGGCACAGCATTGCCAATGGTCGCAGGCTATTTCACCGTCTCGATCATCGGTCTGGTCTTCGTTTTGATCGCAGAGAAGGGACGTCTCTTCCAGCCGCACAATCCTGCGGTCTGATCGGCTCTCTCCGCCCCTATTTCAGGATTTCGATTATGACGCCACCACATAAACCCCATGTTGAGAATCAGGGCTCCCGCCGCATAGGCATGGGCTTCGTCGAATTTGTCATTACCATCGCCATCATGACCGCCAGTGTCGCGATGGCGATCGACAGCATGCTGCCATCCCTGCCCGCGATCGGCCATTCGCTCGGTGTCACGAACGCCAACGATACGCAGCTCGTGATCGGCGTCTTCTTCCTCGGATTCGGCGTGTCGCAGATCATTTTCGGTAGCCTGTCTGATACCTTCGGCCGTCGAAACATCCTGCTTGGCGGCCTCGCCGTTTATGTCCTCGCTATGTTCGCCGCTGCCGCTACCGCCAGCTTCGAAATGCTGCTGATCATGCGCTTTGTCCAGGGCCTCGGCGGCGCAGCCGTCCGCATCACGACCATGGCGATTGTTCGCGACTGCTTCGGCGGCCGTGAGATGGCGCGGGTCATGTCCTACGTGATGATCGTCTTCATGATCGTGCCGATCGTGGCGCCTTCGGTCGGTCAGTTGATCATCACCTACGCCAACTGGCACTGGATTTTTATCCTGCTCGGCCTTGTCGGAGGGGTCTTGTTCATCTGGGCACTCGCGCGTCTGAAAGAATCTCTGCCGAAAGAAGAGCGCATCCCGTTATCGGTCGGCTCCGTCGTCGACGGTTTCAAGACCGTCCTGACGAACAAGATCACCTGTGGCTACATGATCGGGCTGACGATGTTCACGGGCGTCATCAGCGCCTACGTTATTTCGGTCCAGCAGGTGTTCGGCGAGGTCTACGGCCTTGGCGATTGGTTACCGATCGCCTTTGCGGCAACGGCCGGCGGCATCGCTGTCGCGAACTTCGCCAACGGGTTTTTTGTGCGCAAATTCGGGATGCGCCGCATCTCGCACGTTGCGATGATCCTGTTCACGATCGTGTCTGCAATCGGTTTCGTCAAAGCTCTCGGTGGCCGGCCCGATTTCGCCTTTGCCTATACCCTGTTCACGATCCTGCTGATGATGTTTGCGGTTATTGCCACCAATTTTACGGCAATCAGCCTGGAACCCATGGGCAACCTCGCCGGCACCGCGACAGCCATCACCGGCTTCGTATCGACGACCTTCGGCGCGATCCTCGGCGGCACGGTCGGACAGCTATTCAACGGGACTGTGCAGCCGCTCTTCGGCGGCTTCGCGGTGTTCGGGGCGATCAGCATCGCGGCAACGCTGTGGGCCGAAGGCGGCAAGCTGTTCACACATCCGGGTGACAGCCCGCACATCGATCAAGGCGCCGGGCATTTCTAGTAGACGGCCTTGCAACGCATAACGTTCCTTGTCGCCCGCAACACACCGTTGCGGGCGAAACTCTTTCGGGAGCTAGCGCCACACAAGGGCGACCGAAAGAGCCAGAGCCAACGCCATCGCGATATTGAAGAACCGCGCCGAACGTGGGGTGCGTAGAAACTGTGCCACGAGAGCGCCGAGGACAAGCCATACGAACCCGGCGGGAAACGCGGCGGCTGCGAACAGCGCCCCCATCCACAAGGCGCCACGTGCTTCAGCGTGCTGTGAAGACACAAGGAAGGTGCTGCCTGCGCTCAGCGCAACCAGCCAACCTTTCGGGTTTAGCCACTGGAATAGAAAAGCCTGCCGAAATCCAACCACGCGCCTCTGGCCATCCGCTTCAACAGTACCGGCATTGGCGATCTTCCAGGCAAGCCACAACAGAAACAGAGATCCTGCCAACTTCATCG
Organism: Rhizobium sp. 57MFTsu3.2; assembly: GCF_012932765.1. NCBI lineage: Bacteria > Pseudomonadati > Pseudomonadota > Alphaproteobacteria > Hyphomicrobiales > Rhizobiaceae > Rhizobium > Rhizobium sp. 57MFTsu3.2. The sequence goes on along the minus strand of NZ_JDWI01000003.1, from coordinate 224,822 downwards.
CTATTACGATCGCCGGCGCCGCGGCGACAATTTCTCCGACACCGAAGGCGCTTAGAACAATCATTGCGCCCATGCCAAGCGATGCACCGAGCGGACAGCCGATGCCTCTCAAAGTGCCGACAGCAGCACCTGTGGACAGGACCAGAGTGTTACTGGGTCCCGGTGTAACCGCCGCGATAAACGCAAACAGCAAAAACGCCAGTGTCTGCCCTGTATCCATCATACTCTCCTCGTCATTTCGAAAACGGGAGAACATTTACGACTGGCGTGCCTGCTCGTATTGTACGTCTGTGCGCATGGCGTTTTCCTGGGAGCGCGAAATCTGGGCCCCCCAGGAAACGCTACCGCAACCCGCAGGAGGTCGCGGCTCCGATATCAGATCGTGAAAACTTCGCTCCGCAGAATGTCCCAGCTGTCCTTGTCGGGCGCAATCAGCAAGCCACCACTGGTGTGATGCGGAAGGTAAGGCGAACCGTCAAAACGGGCCGCATGCGCGCCAGCCTCGATGCTGATCAGGGTGCCCGCGAGATGGTCCCAGGGCATGAGCTTATTATACATCAGATAGTGGACGTGACCGCCCGCAAAGGCGCGGTACTCATGGGCAGCACAGCGATAGTTGGCAAGGAACCGAACCTTGGCCAGATTGGCAAGGATCTCGCTGCGCTTCGGCTTCGGCAGGAAGCCCGTCGATGCCATGCCGACCATCTCCTCCAGCGCGACGGGCGCTGCAACGGCGAGCCGCTCCGCCTCCCCGCCAGGACGCCGAAGCCACGCGCCACCGCCCTTCTCCGCCATTACCCAGTCATCGCCCATCGGGTCGTAGATGATGCCGGCAACCGTTTCGCCCTTGGACACGACGGACGCCATCACGCCGAAGGCCGGAATGCCGGATGCGAAATTGAAGGTCCCATCGACGGGATCGACCACGATGGCAAGGTCCGCTCCCTCGAGCTTGCCGAGCAGATCAGGATCCGCCGCGACCGACTCCTCTCCGATGAACACGGCATCCGGCCAGAGTGCAGCGGCTTCAGCCTTAATCATCCGCTCCGCCTGCAGGTCCGCCTCCGTCACCAGATCGGTCGCTTCGCTCTTGGCGCGCACGTCATCGCTTCCAAGTCGACGGAAGCGCGGCAATATCTCTGCCTTCGCCGCCCGCCTCAGGAGATCGGCAAGCGTCGTTACATCTATCGTGGAACTCATGGACTTTCCTTCTTTGCCGTGGGCGCCGACTATTCACTCTTCGGCGCGGTCTCTCCGGCCATCAGGCCAGCGAAATCGAAAAGCTTGGGATCGAGCAGATGCGACGGGTTCACATGCGCAAGCGCTCTCAGCATCGTATCCTTGCGGCCCGGCATACGCCGCTCGATATCGGCGAGCATGTCCTTCATCGCATTGCGCTGCAGCCCGTCCTGGGAGCCGCAAAGATCGCATGGAATAATCGGGAACTGCATGGCAGCCGCGAACTTCGCCATGTCGTCTTCCGCGCAATAGGCGAGCGGGCGCAGCACCACGAGGTTGCCCTCGTCATTGAGCAATTTGGCCGGCATCGAAGCGAGCCGCCCGCCATGGAAAAAGTTCATAAAGAAGGTTTCGAGAATATCCTCGCGGTGGTGGCCGAGCACCAATGCGTCACAGCCCTCCTCCTTGGCAATCCGATAAAGATTGCCGCGACGTAGGCGCGAACAGAGCGAGCAATAGGTCGCTCCTTCAGGAACCTTCTCCTTCACGATGGAGTACGTGTCGCGATACTCGATGCGGTGCTTGACGCCGACCTTGGTGAGATATTCAGGCAGGATATGCTTTGGGAAGTTCGGCTGGCCCTGGTCGAGATTGCAGGCGATCAGTTCCACCGGCAGAAGACCGCGCCACTGCAGGTCGAGAAGAAGGGCGAGCAATCCATAAGAGTCCTTGCCGCCGGAGAGACCGATCAGCCAACGCGTCTGCCCCTTCAGCATTGCAAAATCGTCGAATGCCTGTCTGACGTTCCGCAACAGCCGCTTGCGCAGCTTGTTGAACGACACCGAGTCAGGAGCTTCGGCAAAGAGCGCGTGCGCGATCGCCCCATCCGCGTTCGGCGTTTCCAGCTCATCGGCAATGTTGGCTGCGATGTTCATTTTCTCGTCCAATCAGACTCTGCCTCCGCCTTAGCAGAAAGCGTCACGACAACCCAGCATCAATCGCCGAAAACAGACCAGCCAGTGCGGGCCGCCAGCATTTCGAGCGCGACAGCACCGAGCTGCGAGTTGCCGACCTCGTTGAGCCCCGGCGACCACACCGCAATCGAGGCAATGCCGGGCGCCACTGCAAAAATACCACCGCCGACACCACTCTTGCCGGGGAGACCGACGTGATAGGCAAAGTCGCCGGAACCGTCATAGTGGCCGCATGTCAGCATCAGCGCGTTGATACGTCGCGCCCGCTTCGGCGACACAACGGAGTGGCCAGTCATCGGATTGCTGCCGCGTGCGGCCAGAAACAGCCCGGCCTTCGCCAGCTGCTCGCAGGTCATCGACAGGGCGCACTGGTGAAAATAGACGCCAAGCACGTGTTCGACTGGGTGATCGAGGTTGCGATAGGCCCGCATGAAGTTTGCGAGCGCGAAATTGCGGTAGCCCGTCTGTGTCTCGGACCTTGCAACGCGATCATCGATGGTGACCGACTCGTCATCGGCGAGATAGCGGACGAAGCGCAGCAACTCACCAATAGCCTCGCGTGGCGCATGGCCGGCCATGACAACATCGGTCACGGCAATTGCCCCCGCGTTGATGAAGGGATTGCGTGGAATGCCCTGCTCGTGCTCGAGCTGGACGATCGAGTTGAACGCCGAGCCCGAAGGCTCGCGGCCGACCCGCTTCCACAGTCCCTCGCCGACCTTGCCGAGTGCAAGCGTCAGCATGAAAACCTTCGAGATGCTCTGGATGGAGAACGGGACATCGGCATTGCCGACGCTGTAGACCTTGCCATCCACGGTGACGACCGCTAGGCCGAACTGGTTTGGGTCGACCTTGGCGAGTTCCGGAATGTAGTCCGCAACCTTGCCCTCGCCGATACGGGGGGTCAGCTCCTTGTGGATGCTATCGAGAACTGCCTGCAAGTCCGTCATCGTATCTCCCCAGATAACAAAAAAGCCGCCCCAGGAGGCGGCTTTTCCGTATGCGAAAACGCCTCGCGATTAACGCGAATAGAATTCGACCACCAGATGCGGCTCCATGACGACCGGATACGGTACGTCGCCGAGCGCCGGAACACGAGCGAAGGTAGCAACCATCTTGTTATGGTCAGCTTCGATGTAGTCCGGAACGTCGCGTTCAGCCAAGCCAACAGATTCCAGAACGGAAACGAGCTGCTTCGACTTCTGACGAACTTCGATGACGTCGCCAGCCTTGCAACGGTAAGAACCGATGTTTACGCGGACGCCGTTCACGGTCACGTGGCCGTGGTTGACGAACTGGCGAGCAGCGAAAACGGTCGGAACGAACTTGGCGCGATAAACGATCGCGTCAAGACGAGACTCCAGAAGACCGATCAGGTTTTCCGAGGTATCGCCCTTGCGGCGGTCGGCTTCAGCGAAGATCGCGCGGAACTGCTTCTCGCGCAGGTCACCGTAGTAACCCTTCAGCTTCTGCTTGGCGCGCAGCTGCACACCGAAGTCAGAGAGCTTGCCCTTGCGGCGCTGACCGTGCTGGCCCGGGCCGTATTCGCGGCGGTTCACCGGGGACTTAGGACGGCCCCAGATGTTTTCGCCCATACGGCGGTCAATCTTGTACTTGGACGATTCGCGCTTGCTCATCGTATTTCCTTTCAGAAAGTTAGAACGGTCTGTTGCCAAACCGCGTGAAGGAAACACGCCCTCCTTTGATCTTCTTTCGAGGATCCGACAGGATCATCCCATTACGCGAACAGGACAAATCCACGGGACATGTCAAATGAAACACCGGACATCTCTGCCCGGTGCTGGGGCGGTCTTTAGGGCGAAGTCGCTGGAATGTCAATCACAATTCCACGTTTTCGCCCGTGGCATTCGCCGACGCGGCCTACTTCGCGCTGGCCGTCTCGGTCTTCAGGCCGAGCGCGTCGCTGATCGTATAGAACAGATCCGTCTGGTCCGTCAGGCCAGTGACATTGGCAGCGCGCGGCCCGTAAGCAGCAATGCGAAGCTGCGAGCCGGTATGGCCCTGGTCATCCGCATCGTCGGAGTTGCCGTAGCTCACGGCCATCACGGCGCCGTCCTTCGTCATCAACGCTTCCGTCAAGCCCGGAGCCTTGGCGTCGGCATCGATGATCTGGCTCGCGTGCGCATGATCGGCGGTGATGATGACGAGCGTGTCGCCGGCTTCTTGCGCAAACTTCAACGCTTCCTGAACGGCTTCATCGAGATCAACCGTTTCGCCGATCTGGCCGCACGGGTTGGCGGCATGATCCTGCTTGTCGATCGACGCTCCCTCGATCTGCAGGAAGAAGCCCTTCTCGTTCGTCCTGAGCAGTTCGATCGCCTTGGCCGTCATCTGTGCCAACGTCGGGGTTGCCGACGTGCGCTTCTCGTTGGGCTTGCAGACGACCGGCTCCTTCTCGACATTGCCGTAATGGCTGGCCTTCGGGCCTTCCCAGCGAACCGGCATATTGCCCTCGGCAAACAGGCCGAGTACCGGCGCACTGTCGTTCGCCTGCTTAACGGCCTGGAGCTCGTCAAGGTTCGAGACGATCTTGTAGCCTCGTTCCTCCGCCTGCTGGCGAAGCGTCTTGTCCTTCCATTCGCCGGCCTTGGCGGTCTCGCCGAAGCTCTTTGCGCCCCCGCCGAGTGTCACGTCGGGGCGCGTATCCAGCAACTGCTCGCTGATCGAACCTTTGCCGCCGTTTTCAAGCGCGTTCGTCGGGCACTTCTCTGTGGTGGATGCCGGGCTGTAGCACTTACGCTGGGTCACGTGCGCGATCTGCACGGCTGGCGTTGCATCCTGCAGTTCGGCTGTCGAGACATTGCCTGTGCCAAGACCGGCAGCCTTTGCCTTTTCGATCAGCGTTTCGTGGCTCTTCTCATGAATGTCGACGCCGATCGCGCCGTTATAGGACTTCACGCCCGTCGCCCAAGCGGTGCCCGAGGCAGCAGAGTCGGTCACATAGGTCGGCTTGCCCGTCTTCTTTTCGAGCGAATAATGCGTGTATTGCCCGGTGACCGGAAGCGCATCGATGCCCTTGAAATACTGGCCCGCGCCGACCGCATAGTTGCGTGCGATGGTGATCTCGGAGTCGCCCATGCCGTCGCCGATCAGGAGGATGACGTTCTTCGGGCGGGTATCGATGAGCGCGGCGCGATAAGCCTCGGTGATGTCGCCGGAAAGGCGGCGTGCGCCACCGGGAGCGCTGAGATCGGCGCTTGCCGCACGTTCCAGAAGCTTGTTCGCCGCATCATCTGCATAGCCAGGCTGAACGGCAACGGTTGCAAGCAGGCCGCCGACGACAAGGCGCAGCAGCTGGTGACGAACGTTGTTTCTCATGACCGAGATCTCCTTTTGATAATCCGCATCGACCGCACGGGTCGCGCGCCTTATCCACCACCCGAATGAAGCTCTTGTGACAAAAGCAACTGCTTCGTGTGACATTAGGGATCGACTATAAACCGGGCACATTGTCCGCGCGCTATTTGCCGTCAATTCGGCCGTCATTCCGCTGCGGAGCGCACCTCATCCACATCAGGCGCATTGGCATCGCCGGGAGCCGTCTGGCAACTCATGTCGGGGAAAGCGACGATGCGCTTGCCGGCGAAGTCCGTGTGCACGACCACAGTCCCCTGCTCCTCGAAATAGCCAAGTAGACGTCTCGCACGCCGGGCCGAGTGGGTGCCGTAAGCGCGCGCAATCCGCGCATCCGAGGGGCATGGTTCGCCACAAATTGCCGCTTTTGCCAACATCAGGAAAACACCCTGAAGATCGTCGGTGACGCCAGAAGAGAGCGACAACGCCATTCCCCAGGCCTCGGTTTCTGCGGTCGCCGCACCTACGCCGGAACGCGAAATCGCCACGCGGCGTCGGAACTCCGACAAAGACATCGGAGCGCCTGGAACCCGGCGCATGCGAAGTCGCACCAGGAACTCCTGGTAAAGCACGGAATCCGTTCGGAATCCGGAGCTCGGATCGTCCAGTATTTCGTTGAGCACCGCCGTCAGCCGCTCCTCCCGTTCCTCGACCGACAGCTCGGGCTGAGGCGCACGCGTCTCCGAAACCGGAGCCGAGGCAGCAGGAGCCGATCGCGACAACTCCGCGAGAATATCGGTGGTCGGCCGTGGTGCGGGCGCGGCGCGCCGAACGATCGGCCGCTGAAATTCTTCCGGATCCGGGGTGAAGATCAGGTCTTCGACGTCCTGCGGTGCGTCCGGCAGCGGCATGAGCTTGGGGCTCGACGAACGCGCCGAGGTCTCGACATTACCGATCTGGATCGGCAGCGGGCGGCGGGACAAGGCCGGCCCAAGCGCAACGAAATTGCCACGCTTCAGGTCGCGGAACATTTCCGCCTGCCTGCGATCCATCCCGAGCAGATCGGCAGCACGCGCCATGTCGATGTCGAGGAAGGTGCGCCCCATCAGAAAGTTCGAGGCTTCCGCGGCCACGTTCTTGGCAAGCTTTGCTAGGCGCTGCGTCGCGATCACGCCGGCAAGACCGCGCTTGCGGCCGCGGCACATCAGGTTCGTCATGGCGCCAAGCGACATCTTGCGGGCATCTTCCGAGACGTCGCCGCCGACCGAAGGCGCAAACATCTGCGCCTCGTCGACCACGACGAGAACCGGATACCAGTATTCGCGGTCGGCATCGAACATGCCGTTGAGGAAAGCGGCTGCGGCGCGCATCTGCTGCTCGATATCGAGACCCTCGAGGCTCAGAACGCAGGAGACGCGATGCTGGCGGATACGATTGGCAATACCGGCCAATTCGGCCTCGGTGCGCTCGCCGTCGACGACGACGTGGCCGAACTTGTCCGACAGTGTGACGAAATCACCTTCGGGATCAATGATGACCTGCTGCACCCACTGCGCTGATTGCTCCAGCAGACGGCGGAGCAGATGCGACTTGCCGGAGCCGGAATTGCCCTGCACCAGAAGACGGGTAGCCAGAAGCTCTTCGATATCGAGCGTGGCCGGATTGCCTCCCGACGCCGATCCCATATCGATACCAACCTGCAATGTTACATTCCTCTTTCAATCAAACACGGCGTCCTAGCAGGTTTGGCCGTGTCTTTGGCAACACGCCCGCGCAAACCCACAGAAGAAAAACGTCAGAAACTTGCCTTCAACATTCGCGTAAAGGCCAGGCTGACCGCGAGAGGTACCAGCAAGACCGCCAATCCGACCCGTAGCCCTGATACCTCCGCGATAAAACCGATCAGAGGCGGTCCAATCAGAAAGCCGGTCAGTGCCATGAAGGATAGGATCGCGACATTGGCGGCCGCCGGTCGATCCCTGAGGCTTGCCGCCGCGGTAACAGCCAGCGGAAAGCCGACCGACACACCGATCCCAACCAGTGCAAAGCCCGCCAGCGTCACCAGGCTATGCCAGGCAAAGACGACCATGAGCATGCCCACCAGCGAAGCCGCGCCGCAGCCCCGGGCCAGTGAAATCGCCCCGAGCCGCTGTTTCAGATGGTCGCCGCTGAAACGGCCCGCCGCCACCATCATGGCGAAAATCGTATATCCAATACCGGTCATCATGCCGTCGGTCTGGAAAACGTCCTTGAGATAGACGGCAGACCAGTCGGCAATCGCTCCTTCGGTCATCGTAATCCCGAAGACGAAGGCGCAGATGCCGAGCAGCGCGCTGCTTGGCAGCTTGATCGGCATATGCGGCGGCGCCGCGCCAGCTTCGCGATCGGGGGGCAGGCGGAGGCTTGCTACAATGGCAAACGGCAAAACGACGAAGGCAGCCGCCATGATCGCCCCTTCGGCCGGCGCGGCAATCGCCACCATTCCCGAACCAAGCAGGCTGCCGGCCATGATGCCTAGGCTCCAGAAGCCATGGCAGCGGTTCATGATAACAGAGCCGGTATCCTTCTCAGCACGATCGGCTTCGACATTAAGCCCAAGCTCCAACGTCGACATGGCAACGCCAAGGAGGGCAAGCGCGATGAACAATTCAACCGGCGTGCGGGAGAAGGCAGGAAGGCAGACAATCACCGAGAAAACTACAAATCCTGCGATGACTGTGGTTTTGCCGCCGATGCGCGACACCACTCGTCCGGCGATAGGCAGCGTCGTGAGGATGCCGACCGGCATGCCGAGCAGCGCCAGCGCAAGATCAGCAGGACCGAGCCCCAGACGAGCCTGGATTTCGGGAATGCGCGGCAACCAGCTGCCAAATGCAATCGGTTGCAGGAAGAAGATAGCCATAACAAGTTTTTGGAAGGACATGCGGAGCCTGGCGGGATCGATGCGAATCACAACCCTCAGTTTGCGCAGTCATCAGATCTTGCGAAAGCCCCTATCGCATCAACGTTCGACGCGATTGCGCGGGAGCCGCCTGACCAGCCGGTCAGCCCTGCAAGCAGCCCATCAAGCCTTGAGACCAAAACCCTGCATCAGCCGCCTCGTCGCAAAATCGGGATTGCCTGAGGTGAAGACCGCAAAGTCGAAATTATCGGGATGCACGGCATCGGCGACATGCGGCACGAGGCTGCGGGCACGCCGGGCAATTGCCTCAGCGGGATCGAGCCAATCTACCGGCCAGGGCGCAAGTCGACGGAAGACGTTCGCCATGAAGGGATAGTGCGTGCAGGCGAGCACGACGATATCGGTCTTCGATCCGTCTTTCTCCACGAAGCATTGATCTATCTCGGAAAGAACAGCCTCATCCGACACCACATCACCGCGGATATAGGCCTCGGCCATTCGGGCCAGATTTTCGGACCCGACCAGACGCACATGGCACTGCTGCGCGAAGGACTGGATCAGGTCGCGCGTATAGGCCCGCTTGACCGTACCCGGCGTTGCCAACACGGAGACAAGCCCCGAGCGTGTCCGCTCGGCGGCCGGCTTGATCGCCGGTACCGTGCCGACGAAGGTCATCTGCGGAAACGCCGCACGCAGATCGGTGCCAACAAGCGTAAAGGCCGTGTTGCAGGCGATGATGCAGACTTCGGGATCATGCTCGTCAAGCAGCTTGGCGAAAAGACCAATGATCCGTTCCTTCAGTGCTTGCTCTTCCCAGCCGCCATAGGGAAAGCCGGCATCGTCAGCAATGTAGATGAAGCCGCGCTCCGGCATCAGCACGCGCGCTTCCCGCAATACGGTCAGCCCTCCGATACCGGAATCGAAGACCAGAACCGGTTTCAGCTCATTCAGCGCTGCTGTCATCTTCCGACTGTTCCTTGACGTCGACGGGCGGCCGCCTCCCGCGCGGATATTTCCGCGAGAAGCGGTCGAGGGAGGAGATTACGCCGCGCAACACGCTGATTTCCTGCTCCGTGAACGCGCGACGGGAAAGGACTGCCCTGAGGTTGTCTACCATTTTCGGCTTTTTCGCGGGCGGATGGAAATAATTGCGTGCATCCAGCGCTTCTTCCAACTGGTCGTAGAGACCGAACAATTGTTCCTTCGTGGATTGCGTCTGCGACATCGCCTGGAAGGGAACGGATCCGACATCCTCCATGCCCGACTTCATCCACTCGTAGGACATCAGCAATACCGCCTGGGCGATGTTGAGCGACGCAAAGGCAGGATTGACCGGGAAGGTGACGATCTCGTCGGCCAGCGCAACCTCCTCGTTCGTGAGTCCCCAGCGCTCGCGGCCGAACAGGATGCCGCTGCCCTCGCCTGCCTGGAATTTGGCGCGCAGCGTTTGCGCCGCCACGACGGGCGACCGTACGGGCTTGAAGCCATCGCGCTCACGCGCTGTCGTTGCGTAAACGAAGTTCAGGTCGGCGATAGCTTGCTCGAGTGTGTCGTAGACCTTGGTGCCCTCGATGACGTGGTCGGCCTTCGAGGCGGCGGCCTGTGCCTTCTCGTTCGGCCAACCGTCACGCGGATTGACGAGCCTCAGTACCGAGAGGCCGAAATTCGCCATGGCCCGCGCGACCATCCCAATGTTCTCCCCCATTTGGGGTTCGACGAGAATGATTACCGGACCTTCCGTGAGAAGTTGCCGCTCGCTGTTCGTGCCTGCCATGACGCTGGATCCTTTTGCTACGGGCGGAATAGCCAAGCCGGGCCGAAACGGCAAGGGTCAACCATTCGGGTAGAGGCGATCGAGCGTCGAGCCGATCATCTCGACCCCAAGGCGCGCACCCGCATGCGACAGCGGCAAATGCCGTTCCGGTGCACTGCTGGCCTTTTGGTCGACGAAGAAGCAGTCAGACTGGCGCTTTGCGAGAAGCGTCGCACGCTCACGTTCAGCATCGATCAGTTTCATGCCATCGTTGTCACACGCGCTCCTGTCGAAATCCTTCGCCAGGATTCGCGCCCAATAGGTCGCCGCAAGAAAGATCGCGAGCGTCTGCCGTATGTGTCCCGGCCTGGTGACAACCGACCAGGTCGAACCGAGTGGGCGGGCAGCTGCAGCTATGTCCCGGTAAGCCGCATCGAGCTTCTGCGAAAGAGCGATCAGCGCGTTCGTTGCTTCGCCCGCCGCTGCGGCAGAAAGCAGCTCTTCCAATGCCGAAAACCACGTCGCCAGCGCCGTATTGAGCGCGCTGCGCGTTCGCGCAGGAAAAACGACGAAGGCAATGAACGTGCCCGCCGCAGCCCCAAGCATTGTTTCTTCGACGCGCAGCAACAGCAGGTCGACTGTCAGCGATCCCGTCATGCCATAGACTAGGCAAAGCGCAATCGATACGAAGAACGTCATTATCGCGTAGGATGTCTGAAGAAAATAGAAGGCCAGAAAGATGGCAATCGTGGTGATTACTAGGGCAACCGCCATATGCCCCGTCAGGGCTGTTGCGAGAAACAAGCCCATCGCAATCCCGAACAGCGTCCCAAGCGAGCGTTGCAGGGCCTTCATCGCCGTATCACCACGCGAATTCGTGTTGGTGAACACCAGGAAGGACGCAAGCACCGCCCAGAACCAACGTTCGCGTGACAGCATCAGCCCGAGGGTCATTGCGATTGCCGATGCCAGCGTAATCTGCAGGGCCGCGCGGATCAGGGGATTGGCCAGCGAGAAGTCGATCTTCGCGGGAGCAGCAGTCGCTTCGGTTACAGCCCAGACTTCGGCAAATCCTGTCGAATAGCCCTTCTCGATCGTTTCCGAGAGGAGCACTCGCGCCTCTCCCAGCCGGATCAAGGACCGAGCCGTCTTGGCCTGCAGATCATCCGATTTCTTCGCCTCCACCAGAACGGGATCGCCCTCGATGACGGCATGAACGAGAGCGAACGGCGGCAAGCTCTGCGAGCTCAGCACAATCGCACTCTCCGCGGCAAGGTGGACGTCGAACAGTCGGATCGCCAGGATTGCCGCAGGCTCGGTACCATCAAACACGCCGGACGGCGGCCGCGGAATGAACCCCTCGGCCATCAGAACGACTTCCTTCAGGCGGATTTCCAACTGCTCTAATTTGTGCGCATCCCTCGCCGTCATTCGCCCAACGGAGGCGAGCGTCGCGATCTTGAACAGGATCTGGTTGATGCGGCCGCGCACACTTTCGAGTGAGCGCAAGAGATCCGGGCGCCAATCATCGGGGAGGACAAGAGAGCGCACGACATGCCCGATCAATGCCGGGACGATGGGCCCCATTGCAATCAGCGGAAGCTCACCAAGCGGGGGGCGGAAATAGGCACCCATGAAATAGGAGGTGAAGGCGAACATGCCGATTGCGTGTCCGCGTGGCCCGAACACTCGCCCGGCAGCAGCAAGAAAGATGATGATGAGAAAGGCCACATCCGAAACGATGCGATTTGTTTCCAGGGCCGCGGCAAGGCCGACGACACAGACACTTGCGGCACAGCCGAGCAAGCGTGTCACGAGTTGCGGTGCGCTCCCCTTGTCCTTTACCGCGACGCCACCCTCGATCGACAGGACAAGCCCCAACCCATATGCAGCGGTCGGAAGCGGAAGCAGCAGCCTGTCGATTGCCAATAGCACCCCGAACGAGAGCGCCATTGTCAGCGTCACCCGCGACGCCATTCGCAAGCGCGAGAGCGCCGGGTCGTTGGCGAGAAGCCAGTCGCGGAAATCAAAACCGGAAAGCAAGCAGCCCTGGCCTCTCATTCAGCCCCCGACAGCCAATGGCCGAGGGAATTTCTCGACACACCGAGGACGGCCCCATCACCCGAAGCGACCGCCCTTCAACAACGAAAACGTAGCACACAGGCTTCGTTGGAAAAATGCAGTCCGCGCTTCACTGACCTTTGGCGATCTGCACCATCGTATTCTTGAGCGAGTTCGCCGGTTGCCCGGGATCGCCCTCGGTGACGATGTCGTCGATAACAGGCTTGCCGGCTTCTTCAAGCATCTCGAATCGAACGGTCGTCACCGCCTGCTTGTCCGATCCGTCGTCCATGCAGGTCGCCTTCTTGAAGGTGACGACGACCTCCGTCGCGCCACCGGCGGTCGGCTTCGGCTCATAGGTCAAATCTTCGAGTGGACACGCATCCTCACCATTCACGATCACATCGTAGTCGAAGGGCGAGACACCATCTTCGTCAGCAGCCGGGTTCTGGATCGCTGCCTGGTATTTCGTCACGAAATCCTTGCTGTAAAGCCGCGATAGCTTGCCCGGATCAAAGATGTCGATCCAGTCGCTATCTGCGCCCGACCAGTTCTTGATCGTCGCATCCATGATCTCCTTCACAGGCGCGGTAACGTCGGCGGCAAGCATCGGCGGGGTCGAACCGAGCAGGATCGCGAGGACGAGGGGAATCTTCTTCATGGCGAATATCCGGGCAATGGTTTTGCGCCGGAGACTAGCCATTTTCCTCCGCTTGGCAATGGCCGCAAAAACGCCGCCGCATCCTGCTTCCGGCTTTGCACTCCCGGTCCACAATGCTATAGCGCTCGGGATTTTTATATCACCCACCCGGGACGTCGGTCCCTTCCAAGCTTAACGAGGCAGATACATGAAGAAGATCAAGGTCGCCAATCCCGTCGCCGATCTCGACGGCGATGAAATGACTCGCATCATTTGGCAGCTCATCAAGGATAAGCTGATCCATCCGTATCTCGACCTCGAGATCGATTACTTCGATCTTTCCGTTGAAAACCGCGACGCCACAAATGACCAGGTGACGATCGACGCCGCCAACGCCATCAAGAAGCACGGCGTCGGCATCAAGTGCGCGACAATCACGCCGGATGAGGCACGCGTCAAGGAATTCAACCTCAAGCAGATGTGGAAGAGCCCGAACGGCACGATCCGCAACATCCTCGGCGGCGTCATCTTCCGCGAGCCGATCATCTGCAAGAACGTTCCGCGCCTGGTTCCCGGCTGGACGCAGCCGATCGTCGTTGGCCGTCATGCCTTCGGTGACCAATACCGCGCGACCGACTTCAAATTCCCGGGCAAGGGCAAGCTGACCATCAAGTTCGTCGGAGAAGACGGGCAGGTCATCGAAAAGGAAGTCTTCGACGCCCCCGGCGCCGGCGTTGCCATGGCCATGTACAACCTCGACGAGTCGATCCGCGAATTCGCCCGCGCTTCGATGATGTACGGCCTGATGCGCAAGTGGCCGGTCTACCTGTCGACCAAGAACACCATCCTCAAGGCCTATGACGGCCGCTTCAAGGACATCTTCGAGGAAGTCTACGAGACCGAGTTCAAGGACCAGTTCAAGGAAATCGGCATCACCTACGAGCACCGCCTGATCGACGACATGGTCGCTTCGGCGCTGAAGTGGTCCGGCGGCTATGTCTGGGCATGCAAGAACTACGACGGCGACGTCCAGTCGGACACGGTTGCCCAGGGCTTCGGTTCGCTCGGCCTGATGACCTCCGTTCTGCTTACGCCGGATGGCAAGACGGTCGAAGCCGAAGCCGCACACGGAACGGTTACCCGCCACTACCGCCAGCACCAGAAGGGCCAGGAAACCTCGACGAACTCAATCGCCTCGATCTTCGCCTGGACCCGCGGCCTCGCCCATCGTGCCAAGCTCGACGACAATGCGGAACTCGCAAAGTTCGCAGCGACGCTCGAAAAGGTTTGCGTCGACACCGTCGAAGCCGGCTTCATGACCAAGGACCTGGCGCTGCTCATCGGTCCGGATCAGCCGTGGCTCTCCACGACTGCCTTCCTCGACAAGATCGATCAGAACCTGCAGAAGGCGATGGCGTAAGCCAAGACCAATATCCGAATGGACGGCGGGGATTTCCCCGCCGTTTTCGTTTCAAGGACAAGCAAAGGGAACAAGAGGATGACCATAACAATCCGTCCGCTGCAACCATCCGACCGGGCCGCCTGGGAGCCTCTGTGGGCCGGCTACCAGCGCTTCTACGAGGTTGTTATCCCGCCCGAGACGACGAACCTGACCTGGAGCCGATTTCAGGATCCAGGCGAAGACATGCACGCGCTTGGCGCCTTCGACGACAGCGGCCGCCTTGTCGGTATCGTTCATGCGATTTTCCACCGTTCGACCTGGCTGCCGAAATGGACCTGCTATCTTCAAGACCTCTATGTCGACGACACGCAGCGCGGTCTCGGCACAGGTGCGGCTCTCATCGATGCCGTGGCGGATCTTGCCCGCGCGAATGGGGCTGGCCGGCTCTACTGGATGACGCATGAAACAAACGCCACCGCCCGAAGACTCTACGACAGGATCGCCGAACGATCCGGTTTCATCCAATATCGCAAGCCGCTGTAGATAGTTAGGGCCTTTGCGCCGGACCTCTCTGTCCTATGTCCCTGATGGCGGACTTGATACGCTGCATTCAGCAAACGAGGAGGAGTTCATGGCAGACGAACTGGTATTTTATACGAACCCCATGTCGCGCGGCCGCATCGCCCGCTGGATGCTGGAAGAGACAGGCGTACCGTACAAAACAGAGATCATGACCTTCGGCGGAACGATGAAGGCGCCTGAATATCTCGCCGTCAACCCGATGGGAAAGGTCCCGGCCATCAGGCGCGGAAAAACGATCGTGACTGAGTGCGCAGCGATCTGCGCCTACCTCGCTGAGACCTTCCCCGAAGCCGGGCTCGCTCCAACATCAGATGAACGCGGCAGCTACTACCGCTGGATGTTCTTTACCGCCGGACCGCTGGAGGCAGCGGCGACCAACAAGGCATTGGGCTTCGAAACGCCACCAGACAAAGCCCGGATGGCGGGATATGGCAGTTTCGCCGACGTGATGAACGCGCTTGAAGGCGCCGTCAGTGCCACACCTTACGTTGCCGGCAATCGTTTCACGGGAGCCGATGTTTACGTCGGCTCCCATATTGGCTGGGGCATGAGCACAGGTACGCTTGAAAAGCGCCCAGCGTTCCTCAACTATCTCGGCCGCATCTCCGATCGCCCGGCCTACAAGCGTGCCACCGCGATCGATGACGAAGCCATGAAGGCTGCCCAGTAGAAACAGGTCGCTCAGGCAAGCGGCATGTAGATATCGGTCAAGAGCTCGGTCGGCGGCACCTCACGTGGGTTGTTGAGGTATTCCTCAAACATCACACTGTCGCGAAGCTGCCGACCCGAGGCGGGCAACCATTCCGCATAAAGCCACTGGTAAGCCTTGTGCATGTCTGCATAAGGCCCCTTGTGACGCAGTACGGCATACTCGCCTCCGTCGAGCATCCGCGCTTCGAACGGCGCCGTCGCGACAACCTCGCCGTCCGTAGTCACACATGCGATCGAGCGCAGCTTCTCGGACGGCACGATATCGGGATCATCCAGATAAACACCGATCATCCGCATCGTCGGCTTGGCAAGCCCGCGCGCATAGAGCGTGCCGAACAAGGTCTCGAACGCCTTGCCGATCTGCATGAACGAGCCGGTGTGCGGCACTCCGAGCAATTGAATTGGCTCAATCTTCCGTAGGGTAACGTCGAACATCGCTGCAGTCTTTCCGTTAGGTGAGGGTTCAAAGGCTTTATGGCTTCCCTCTTTCCTGTACTGACCTGGCGGCATGCCATAGACCGATTTGAAGATACGGTTAAAAGACTGGAGGTTGGGATAGCCTGATCGCTTTGCTATCTCCCCGACAGAAAGATCCGTGCGAACCATGTCCCCGGCTGCACGATGCAGCCTTAATCGCTTGACTGTCGCCGCGAGTGTCTCGCCGAAAATCGCGCGATAGATCCGATGCCAGTGGTAGCTCGACATGCAGGCGATCCCGGCAAGTTTATCCATGTCGAGTTCTTCGTCGAGATGATCATGGATATAGGCTGATACCCGTCTGAGACGGTTCTCGTAGAGCGCCCATGCCGTTTCGCCGTTCATTGTCAAAACCTCCTGCAAATCGATCGGCTGCAGAAAACCATAGCCCGGTTTGACAAATCCTGCGGACTTTGGCGAATCCGCAAAGAAAAAGGCGGGGACCAGCCCCGCCTCTCTAAGACCTTTACAAACTTCAATTCGCTCAGCTTGCCAGTGCGACCGCAACGGCCTCAATGGCTTCATCAGCCTTCGTCCCATCCGGACCACCGGCCTGAGCCATATCGGGACGACCGCCGCCACCTTTGCCCCCAAGAGCCGCCGACGCAACGCGCACGAGATCGACGGCGCTGAACCGGCTCGTCAGGTCCGGGGTCACGGCAACCACTGCGCTCGCCTTGCCGTCTTCGGCGACGCCGATCAACGCGACGACGCCGGAACCGAGGCTTGCCTTGCCATCATCGGCCAAGCCCTTGAGCTCCTTGGGATCGACGCCGGAAATTGCCTTGCCGAGGAACTTGACGCCGGCAACATCACGAACCGCATCGGCAGGGCCGCCCTGCCCTCCGCCCATCGCAAGCTTGCGTTTGGCATCGGCCAGCTCGCGCTCGAGCTTCCGGCGTTCGTCCACCAGCGCCTCAACGCGAGCAAGAACATCCGCCGGCTGCACCTTCAGCGACGTTGCGAGCGATTTGACGCGCTCGTCCTGCTCCGCCAGGTATTCGCGCGCAGATTCGCCGGTGACCGCCTCGATACGACGCACGCCGGCGCCTACCGCGCTTTCGCCAAGAATGCGGATCAGCCCGATCTGCCCCGTCGCGCCGATATGCGTGCCGCCGCAAAGTTCGATCGAATAGGCCTTGCCGGCCTTTGCGCCACGCACGCCCTGGCCCATGGCCACAACGCGAACTTCGTCACCGTATTTCTCGCCGAACAGCGCCATTGCGCCTTCCGCGATCGCGTCGTCGACGCTCATCAGGCGGGTCGTGACGGGCGAATTCTGCAACACGATCTCGTTCGCCATGTCCTCGACGACCTTCAGCTCGTCGGCCGTCATCGGCTTTGGATGAGAAACGTCGAAGCGCAGGCGCTCGGGCGCAACCAGCGAGCCCTTCTGAGCCACATGCGTGCCCAACACTTCGCGCAGCGCCTCGTGCAGCAAGTGGGTGGCGGAGTGGTTCGCGCGCAGACGCGAACGGCGCGCATGGTCGACCGTCAACGCAACCGGCTCGCCGGCCTTCACTGTGCCCTCGACAACAGTGCCGATGTGGACGAAGAGGCCCTCGCCCTTCTTCTGGGTGTCGGTGATTTCAACCTTCGCGGTATCGGAGGTGATGACACCGGTATCGCCCATCTGGCCGCCGGACTCGCCGTAGAACGGCGTTTGGTTGACGACGATCTGAACCTTGTCGCCGGCCGACGCAGCATCGACCGCGGCACCGTCCTTCACGATGGCCTGAACAACGCCTTCTGCGGTCTCAGTGTCGTAGCCGAGGAACTCGGACGCGCCGTGCTTTTCCTTGAGTTCAAACCAGATCGTCTCGGTAGCCTTGTCGCCGGAGCCGGCCCAGTGCGAACGCGCCTCGGCCTTCTGGCGTTCCATGGCGTCCGTAAAGCCTGATATGTCGACGCCGATTTCGCGGGCGCGCAGCGCATCCTGTGTCAGATCGAGTGGGAAGCCATAGGTGTCGTAAAGCTTGAACGCGGTTTCGCCGTCGAGCATGTCGCCCTTGCCGAGCGTCGTCGTTGCATCGGAAAGCAGTGAAAGACCACGCTCCAGCGTCTTGCGGAAGCGAGTTTCCTCCAGCTTCAGCGTCTCGGAGATCAGCGATTCCGCACGCACCAGCTCCGGATAGGCGCGACCCATCTCCTGAACGAGTGTCGGCAACAGCTTCCAGATCATCGGTTCCTTGGCACCCAGGAGCTCGGCGTGGCGCATTGCGCGGCGCATGATGCGGCGAAGCACGTAGCCGCGGCCTTCGTTGGACGGCAACACGCCATCGGCAATCAGGAACGCAGAGGAGCGCAGGTGGTCGGCGATGACACGGTGGCTCGCACGGCGCTCGCCCTCGGCCCTTACACCCGTGACCTCCTCGGAAGCCTCGATCAGGGCACGGAACAGGTCAATGTCGTAGTTATCGTGCTTGCCCTGCAGAACTGCGGCGACGCGCTCCAGTCCCATACCGGTATCGATCGACGGACGCGGAAGGTCGATGCGCTCTTCCTTCGTGACCTGCTCGTACTGCATGAAGACGAGGTTCCAGATCTCGATGAAGCGGTCACCATCTTCCTCCGGCGAACCGGGAGGGCCGCCCCAGATGTGAGCGCCGTGGTCGTAGAAGATTTCCGAGCATGGGCCGCACGGGCCGGTATCACCCATCGCCCAGAAATTGTCGCTGGTGGGAATACGGATGATCTTCTCGTCCGGCAGGCCTGCGATCTTCTTCCAGAGGTTAAAGGCCTCATCATCCGTGTGATAGACGGTGACCAGCAGCCGCTTGGCGTCGAGCGCAAATTCCTTGGTGATCAGGTTCCAGGCAAGTTCGATCGCCCGCTCCTTGAAGTAATCGCCGAATGAGAAGTTGCCGAGCATCTCGAAGAAGGTGTGGTGGCGTGCGGTGTAGCCAACGTTATCAAGGTCGTTATGCTTGCCGCCGGCGCGGACGCACTTCTGCGCGGTCGAGGCCGTCTTGTATGGACGCTGCTCCAGACCGGTGAAAACGTTCTTGAACTGCACCATGCCGGCATTGGTGAACATCAGCGTCGGATCGTTGCGCGGCACCAACGGGCTCGACGGAACGATTTCGTGGCCGTTCTTCTTGAAGTAGTCGAGGAAGGTCGACCGGATATCATTCACACCGCTCATGCTATGCCCTTCAATGCTGCCGGAAGGCAGGTCAAAACTTAAATCCAGTGGCTTTTATCGCTCGCCTTAACCACTGTCCAGCAGACAAACAAAACCGGCCGCAATCTCATTAGGAATGCGACCGGTTTTGAACTCTGGGAAACCGCCAGGCAAATCAGCCGTCTGCAGCCTCGTCGCCGTCATTTGCATCAGGGCCGCCATTCTGCAGGAAGCGGTCCGCAATCAGGCCAGCATTCTGACGAAGCGCCGTCTCGATCTCGCGCAGGAGATCCGGATTGTCACGCAGGAACAGCTTCGCATTTTCGCGGCCCTGGCCAAGACGCTGGCTATTATAGGAGAACCAGGCCCCTGATTTCTCGACGATACCCGCCTTGACGCCAAGGTCGACCAGTTCGCCGGTCTTCGAAACGCCTTCACCATACATGATGTCGAATTCGACCTGCTTGAAGGGAGGCGCCATCTTGTTCTTGACGACCTTGACGCGCGTCTGGTTGCCGATGACCTCTTCCCGCTCCTTGACTGCACCGATACGACGGATGTCGAGGCGAACGGACGCATAGAATTTCAGCGCGTTGCCGCCGGTCGTCGTTTCCGGCGAACCGAACATGACACCAATCTTCATGCGGATCTGGTTGATGAAGATGACCATGGTGTTGGACTTCGAAATCGAAGCCGTCAGCTTGCGCAGCGCCTGGCTCATCAGGCGCGCCTGAAGGCCCGGCAGATTGTCGCCCATTTCGCCTTCGATTTCGGCACGCGGCGTCAGCGCGGCAACCGAGTCGACGACAAGAACGTCGACAGCGCCGGAACGCACCAGCGTATCGGTGATCTCGAGCGCCTGCTCGCCAGTATCCGGCTGCGAGATCAGGAGGTTCTGCAGATCGACACCGAGCTTGCGGGCGTAAACCGGGTCAAGCGCGTGTTCCGCATCGACGAAGGCACAGATGCCACCCTTCTTCTGCGATTCCGCTATCGTCTGCAGCGCCAGCGTCGTCTTACCCGAGCTTTCTGGTCCGTAAATCTCAATGATACGGCCCTTTGGAAGGCCGCCGATGCCGAGCGCGATATCCAACCCGAGAGAACCTGTCGAAACCGTTTCGATCTCGACGACGTTCTCGTTCGAGCCGAGCTTCATGATTGAGCCCTTGCCGAACGACCGCTCGATCTGTGAGAGTGCCGCTTCAAGTGCCTTGCTTTTGTCCACCGATTTGTCCTCTACAAGCCGCAATGTATTCTGTGACATTCGATCCACCTTTAGGTTATTGAAGCCGCTCAAGCAATGTCGCCAGCGATGGCGATTTTGTACCGCATTTGTTCTCATTGCGCAAGTTGCGTGCAAATAATTGAAACAAAAAGGTAAACTTGCCAGTGTTCTACATTTGTTTTCGTGATGGAAAGCAACGGCTTAGATATAGCGCTCTGGTCGCCAGCCGACCAGCGGCGGCAGGACGATTCGTATCTTTCGACCATGCGGGACGATGAAATGAAGCGGAAGATTCTTGTCCTCGGCGGAGCCCACATCGACAGGCGCGGACGCATCTCAGGCGACACCGTGCCAGGCGCCAGCAATCCAGGCTCGTGGTTTGAGGAGCCGGGCGGCGGCGGCTTCAATGCGGCGCGCAACCTTGCCAGGTTGGGCTTCGATGTGACGATGATTTCACCGCGTGGCGGCGATCCGATCGGCGAGATGGTCGGCGAGGCGGCCGACTTCGCTGGGGTTCATGATCGCCCCTTCATTTTCCTGGATCGGAAGACGCCGAGTTACACCGCAATCATCGAGAACGACGGAAACCTCGTGATTGCGCTTGCCGACATGGATCTCTATCGGATGTTCGTGCCGCGGCGCCTTTCGATCCGTGCCGTACGTGACGCCTTTGCCGCCACCGATTTCATTCTCATTGATGCCAACCTGCCGGCAGAGACGCTGGCATCGATCGTCGAGCGCGCAAAAGCTCTCGGCAAGCCGGTGGGCGCGATCGCCATCTCGCCCGCGAAGGCCCTCAAGCTCAAACCATGCATCGAAGGGATCGACTATCTTTTCCTCAACGAGGCCGAGGCTGCCGCATTGACCGGCGAGCGCCCAAACGATCCCGCGCACTGGCCGTCACTGCTGGGTGACATCGGTTTACGCGGTGGCGTCGTCACCCGCGGCCAACGCGAGCTGATCGCCTTCGCGGATCGCCATGTTGTTGCCCAGCAGCCGGCAAACCTCGAAGATGTCGCGGATGTCACCGGGGCGGGTGACTCGCTTGCAGCCGGCGTTATCTCCGGATTGATGCGTGGAATTTCCTTGGCCGATGCCATCAGGGAGGGCGCCGCGGCCGCGGCACTTACCGTACAATCGCCGCATGCCGTCAATGAAAACCTCTCCCCAGATCTCGTGAGGGAGACGCTTTCCCTTGTTCCGCCGGCGAGAATTTTGCATTGAAGGCAATACCGATGAAATGGAAGCGACAATGACGAAACCGATCTCCCCCCTCCTGCCGATCGCCTACTCCAAGGAAGTCGCAAGCGCCAAGCAGCGCGGCGCGCCGATTGTGGCGCTTGAATCGACCATCATCACCCATGGCATGCCCTACCCTGGCAACATCGAGATGGCCCGCAGCGTCGAGGCGCTCATTCGTGAGCAGGGCGCGGTCCCAGCCACCATCGCGGTCATTCACGGTACGCTGCATATCGGCCTCGAATCCGACCAGTTGGAGCAACTGGCGCAGGCCAAGGACGTCCTCAAGGTTTCGCGCGCCGATCTCGCCTTTGCGATCGCCGAGCGCCGTCACGGCGCAACGACCGTCGCAGCAACGATGATCGCCGCCGAGCGTGCCGGCATCAAGGTCTTTGCAACGGGTGGCATCGGTGGCGTCCACCGCGGCGCGGAAGAAAGCTTCGATATCTCCGCTGACCTCGAGGAACTCGGCCGCACCAGCGTCATCGTCGTTTGCGCCGGCGCCAAGGCGATCCTCGATATACCGAAGACCCTTGAAGTCCTGGAGACCGCGGGCGTGCCTGTCGTCACCTACGAGAGCGAGGAATTCCCGGCCTTCTGGTCACGCTCGTCCGGATTGCGCAGTCCGCTGACGCTGAACAGCCCGGCTGCCATCGCCAACTTCCAGACTGTACGCGAGCAGCTCGGCATTGACGGCGGCATGCTCATTGCCAATCCGGTGCCGGAGGCAGACGAGATCCCCCGCGAGGAAATGGAAATCTATATCGAGCGCGCCCTCGACAGCGCCGAGCGCGACGAAATCAGCGGCAAGGAAGTAACCCCTTACCTGCTCAGCACGATCTTCGACCTGACCGACGGCCAGAGCCTAAAGACCAACATTGCGTTGGTGGAAAACAATGCTCGACTCGCGGCAGAAATTGCCGTCGCGCTGGCTGGCTGAGTTTGAAAAAGGGGCGCTGGGCGCCCCTTAACTGTCCAGCGTCTCCTTGACGACGACGGCAAGCTGCTTGAGGGAGAACGGCTTCGGCAGGAAGCCGAACTTGGAATCCGGCGGCAGGTTTCGGGCAAACGCGTCTTCGGCATAGCCTGAAACGAAGATGAATTTCAGGTTCGGATAGTTCTTGCGCAGTTCGCGCAGCAGCGATGGACCATCCATCTCCGGCATCACGACATCCGAAACGACGATGTCGACCTTACCCTCGAGCTCGTCCATGATATCGAGCGCCTCGACGCCGGACCCGGCCTCGTAAACCGTATAGCCGCGCGTCTCAAGCATGCGCTTGCCGCCGCGACGCACCGCTTCCTCATCCTCGACCAGCAGGATCACAGCCGAGCCTGTCAGATCCTCGGGCTGCTCCACCGCGGCGGGCGCCTGTTCCGCAGGTGTGCCGATAGTAGGCGTGGCGGCATCGCCTTCCGCGGCAACCGCTGGCTCGACAATGTGGCGCGGCAGGAAGACGCGGAACGTCGTGCCTTTGCCAACTTCCGACTCCGGCTGAATGTAGCCGCCCGATTGCTTGACGATGCCGTAAACCATCGCGAGGCCAAGGCCCGTTCCCTTGCCCACTTCCTTCGTCGTGAAGAAGGGTTCGAAAATCTTGTCCATGATCTCAGGCGCAATGCCGGTCCCGTTGTCCGAGACCTCGATGAGGACCATGTCCTCATGCGGCATGTAGGAATAGTTGAAAGCCGCCACCTCTGCCGCCGTCACGTTCTTCGTGCGAAGCGTCAGCTTCCCGCCCTGCGGCATCGCATCTCGCGCGTTGACGCAGAGGTTTATCAGCACCTGCTCGAACTGCGACAGGTCGGTCTTCACAGGCCAGAGATCACGGCCATACTCGACGTCGAGCTTTACGTTGGTACCGGACAGCAGGCGATCGACCAGCATCCTGAGGTCGCCAACCACATCGGTGAGATTGAGCACCGTCGGCCGCATCGTCTGCTTGCGCGAGAACGCCAGCAGCTGCCGCACGAGCACGGCCGCGCGATTGGCGTTGCGCTTGATTTCCATCAGATCCGCAAAGCCAGGGTCCGCCGGCCGGGCCTGCAGCAGCAGATGATCGGAGGACAACAGGATCGCGGTCAGGACATTGTTGAAGTCGTGCGCGATCCCGCCCGCGAGTGTGCCGACCGCATTCATCTTCTGCGTCTGCGCCATCTGCGCTTCGAGCGCCTTCTGCTCAGTCACCTCGACGGCATAGACGATCGCCGCCTCTTCCGGCGTCTCGTCGCTCTGGTCGATCACCGCGTTGACGTAGAAGCGGAAATGGCGTGCTTCATCGGTTGGCGTGCGCGAGTCGATCGGCGGGATATCGCCCTGGCGGTCCTTCGCCGCCGCGAGCGCCTGCTGCAGTTTGGATTTGTCGCTGTCCTGCACAATGACTTCGAGCAGCGCGCCGTTCTCGACATCATCTCGGGAAACGATACCCGAAAACAGCTTCAGGAATGGGGCATTGGTTCGCAGGATCCTGCCTGCCCCATCCACCGAGGCAATCGCCATCGGCGTGTTGTTGAAAAAGCGGGTGAATCGCATCGCGGCGGCCGAGGCGGACTGATCGTTCTCGCCGCTCTTCTGCCGCGTCAGTACGATCGACCGGCTCTCTCCAGGAGCGCCATCGCGCATCGACGTCACGCTGTGGACGATCTGCGCCGGCAGGCTCTGGCCGTTCATCTTCTTCAAGTCGAGATCGAGCGTCACCGTCTTTTTCAGGCCCGGATCGGCCTGCACCGACTGAATAAGCGCAAGCCCCTCGCCCGCGACAAAATCGCCGATCGTGACCGAACCCGGAACGAACTTGGTAAGATCGATGCCAAGCCATTCCGCCAGCGTTGCGTTGAGGTAGAAGATCTCTCCCTTGCGGCCGGCCGAAAAGAACCCGGCTGGTGCGTGGTCGAGATAGTCGATCGCATTCTGCAGTTCCTTGAAGAACCGCTCCTGATCGTCGCGCTCGGAGGTAATGTCGCTGATCTGCCAAATGTGGAGCGGCTTGCGTCCGATCTCCTCGCTCTGCAGGGTCCGTGCTTTCAGGCGGTACCAATGCGCTCCGGAACCGTTTGTCGAGGGGCCCAGGGACCGCAGCAGGCGGAATTCTTCGCTCCCCTCCCGGCCTTCGCGAAGCCCGTTGGAAAGGCGATAGAGCGCCTCGTTCGATTCCCGATGACGCGACAGCAGCGCTTCGAGCGTCTGAACTTCCGTCGACTTGCGAGCGCCCGTCAACTCGCCATAGGCCGCGTTCGCATAAACGATACGGCCTTTGTCGTCGGTGATGAGAGAGCCGTCGGGGTGACTGTTCAAAAATGCCCGCGCCAGGCTGTCGGACTGCCGCTGCGGCATGACTTCGATAAAGCCGATCACCGACGACACGAGGAAGAAGATCCCGACCATGGCAAGCACGCCGAGAACGCCGAGCACCATTTCGTTGTCGAGAGAACTCTTGAAAACGACGAACGCCGCGGCTGCGCCGATCAGCACAAGGGCCAGCAGGATGATCCGCAAAGCCGTTCCCGTGCGGCCCCCGCGGTCCAAGAGCGGTTCGCTATAATCGTCGGCCTGACGCGGTCTCGTCATCTATTCCCTCGCATGGCCTGCCGGGCTTCACTCGTAACAAGGAGACAAAGCAGGAATCAGGCGCCTTTTCCTTCTTACCAATTTGCGGTCTCCGCAAAAACACTGCTCTCTGTGAAGACTGATTGAATTCACAACGAAGAGCGCCAATTTCGCCATTAAAATGCGTTGTTAAGAAAGCATGTTCGAATTCCACTTCGGGTTGGCATGACTGGACAAGGCCATCACGACTTGTCTACGAAGTGGTAAAAGTCGCCATGTGGTTCAAAACCGCGAAGGGAGTAAGCCAAGATGTTCGATGATCTCATGGGAGCCTATGGGAGCCGCTTCCTTCTCGCCGCCGGCGGCGTTGGCATAGCTCTATTACTGCTGATCGTCGTGCTCTGGTTCATGCGTAACCGCGCACCTTCGCCCTTCCTTCGGGGGGGCCGCAACCGCCAACCACGGCTGCAGGTCCTCGATGCAGCCGCCGTCGATGCGCGCCGCCGCCTCGTCCTCGTCCGTCGGGATGACGTCGAGCATCTGATCATGATCGGCGGGCCGACCGATATCGTCATCGAGAGCAGGATTGGTGAGGCCACCGACAAGTCCGCACCGGTCGAGGCAAATGCTCAACCAGCCCCAACCCTGGTGGCGCCGGCTCCCGCCCCTATCGCGCCACCACAGCTCGAGGCAGCGCCAGAGCCGCCGGCGCCCGTTCACATCGTACCGACCGAATCCCAGTATGTGCCCCCGGTCCGCGGTCATACGCCATCCGAACCCTACGTGCCCGAACGTGCGCCGATCGAAGCCAGGCCAGAACCGGTCATGGTCGCGACTCCCGCCTCGCCTGCGCCCGTCATCGCCGAACGTGAGCGTGCCCCACGCCCAGCGCCGTCTTTCGACCCGCGTCCTGAACCGCGACCGGCACCAGCCCCGATCGAAGCCTCGGCCGCGGCAGACATCCTCGATTCCGCCCGTCAACGCGTGTTGCCGCAGCAGCGCATCGAGCCGCAGGTGACGCAGCCTTCCGTCCGGAGCACTCCCGCGCCCGCACAGCCGTCATCGGCGTTCGTCGAGGTCGGCACGCTGGCGCCTGCCGCGCAGCCGAGCGACTTCCAGCGCATTCTCGAAGAGGAAATGACGAGCACGCTTGCCGCCGAGCGTATTGTGCCGACGCCACAGGCGCCCGCCGCAAAACCCGGTCCGGCGTCAGGCAACCAGCCTCGCCGCGATCCTGAAATGGCGCCGCTCACCGGCGCGGATGCCGCTCTTCAAAACGAAGTCGCACGCATTTTCGGCGAGATGAGCGTTAACCGCGACAAGTAGCGGATCAACCGAACAAAACAAAAAGGGCACCACGGTTTGCGTCGCGGTGCCCTTTTTGTTGTCGGTATGTAGGGACTTATTCGTCCCGGTAGACTTTTTCCCGCCGCTCGTGCCGCTCTTGAGCCTCGATAGACAGCGTCGCAATCGGTCGAGCATCAAGCCGCTTGAGCCCGATCGGCTCTCCGGTCTCCTCGCAATAGCCGTAGGTGCCGTCTTCGATACGTTGCAGTGCTGCGTCGATCTTGGAAATCAGCTTTCTCTGGCGATCGCGGGCGCGCAGTTCGATGGCCCGGTCGGTTTCGGACGATGCCCTGTCAGCAAGATCCGGGTGGTTTGCGCTTTCCTCGGCCAAGTGGTCGAGGGTTTCGCGCGCCTCTCTGAGGATGTCATTCTTCCAGGCGACCAGCTTGGCTCTGAAGTAAGCCCGCTGATTGCCGTTCATGAACTCTTCCTCTTCCGAGGGTACGTAGTTGCTAAGATCGATCTTCTCACTCAACGCGATTCTCCTGAAGCAGATCTCATGTGGCGGGTGTATATCGCGAGCACTACTGGTGATTCAAGCCAAATACGCTAGGTAAACAGTTTTTTAAATCTGTCATATTTTTGAGCTAACAGACTATTTTCTCATCACTATTCCCCCGAACGCCTATTCGCCTCCCGGTAACTCCGCACTTTCCTACCCGGATTTGGCCGCAACACCTGGCGCTGCGGTTGACGTGCGTGCCGCCGACCCGCTACTGAAAAAGTCCCTTCGACGTGGATTTTCCTATGGCTGCAATCACGCCTCCACCCTCCCGGATCTATCTGCTGCGGCATGCCGAAGCCGCTTGGGCAACACCCGGGCAGCGTGATTTCGACCGTCCCCTGAACGCGAAAGGCTATGCAGACGCCGAGCTCATCGCCGACAAAGCGGCGGACAAGGGGTACCGGCCGGATCTGCTTCTGAGCTCGACGGCAGCGCGTTGCCGCGATACTGCCGACGCGGTGCATCGGGCCATGGGCTCCACGCTCGAGCTTCGATTCGTCGATGAACTCTACAATGCATCGCCTGATATCTACCTCGAGATCATCGACGCCCAGGAGGCGCTCGGCTCTGTCATGCTTGTCGGCCACAATCCGACCATGGAGCAGACGCTTGAAGCGCTGATCGGTCACGAGGCGCTCCATCAGGCACTGCCGACAGGCTTTCCGACTGCCGGACTTGCGGTTTTGGACTATGACAGCGAGTTGACAGGCTGGCAGCTCGTTGATTTCGTGATCGACTAAGGTCTTTTCGCGGAACGTCTTTTCGCGTCGATCTGCCCTTCCTATATGGCTTGTCACGATTAGAAACCGGAACTCCGCCTTGCCGCCCAGCCTGACCTCCCTCTCCGATGACGCGCGCATCGCCCTGGACAATTTCGCGGACCGGGCATCGGGCCTCATCAATCCCACGGTGCGCCTTGGCGTCACTGGCTTGTCGCGTGCCGGCAAGACGGTCTTCATTTCCTCGCTGCTTCACAATCTGCTGCACGGCGGGCGGCTGCCTCTCTTCGAGCCAGTGCAGTCAGGTCGTGTCTCGGCGGTGCGTCTTGAGCAGCAGCCGGATGATGCCGTGCCGCGCTTCCAGTACGAAGATCACATCCGCTCACTCGTGAAGGACCGCGTTTGGCCCGATTCGACGCGAGCAATCTCTGAACTGCGCATTACGCTCGAATACCAGAGCGCCAGCGGCTGGAACCGGCTCTTCTCGCCCGGCCGCCTGTCGATCGACATTGTCGATTATCCAGGCGAGTGGCTTCTTGACCTTCCGTTGCTTGGAAAGGACTATCGGACGTTTTGCGAAGAGACGATCGCCTTGGCCGGAACGGGCATTCGTGCGGAACTCTCACGCGCCTGGCTTGCCCTTACACGCGCCACAGATAGCAACGCCCCGGCAGACGAAATGCGGGCTCGCGACCTCGCCACCGCTTTTGCCGATTATCTGAAAGCCTGCAAAGCCGATGAACGCTCGCTTTCCACGCTGCCGCCTGGCCGCTTCCTGCTACCCGGCGATCTCGACGGCTCTCCTGCCCTGACCTTCGCGCCGCTTGCACTCACGCCGGAAGCCAAGCCGCAAAAGGGATCGCTTTGGGCGATGATGGAACGACGCTATGAGGCCTACAAATCCGTCGTCGTGAAGCCCTTCTTTCGCGAACACTTCGCCCGTCTCGACAGGCAGATTGTCCTCGTCGATGCGCTGCAAGCCATCAACCGTGGTCCGGAGGCCGTGCAGGACCTCGAACGCGCCCTGACGGACGTTCTGGCCTGCTTCCGCTCGGGCACGAACTCATGGCTGACGTCGCTGCTTGGCCGCCGTATCGATCGCGTCCTTGTCGCCGCAACCAAAGCTGACCACCTGCACCATGAAAGCCATGACCGGCTCGACGCCCTCACCCGCCGCCTGGTCGACCGTGCCGTCCAACGCATTGGTGTCACAGGCGCGGGAATCGACGTCATGGCACTGGCTTCGGTCCGCGCCACGCGCGAAGCGACGGTGAAACGCGACGGCCATGACCTCCCGGTCATCGTCGGAACACCGATGGCAGGCGAGACTATCGGTGGAGAGAGCTTTGACGGCCACAAGAAGACGGCAATCTTTCCGGGCGACCTGCCGGCAGACCCGGAGAACCTGTTCGAGCGTATCGAATCCGGAGAAAATATCGTGCTGCCCGATGTCAGCGTTGTGCGTTTTCGGCCGCCGCACCTCGAAGAGACCGGTGGCGGCATAAAGCTTTCGGTCCCGCATATTCGCCTCGACCGTGCCATGCAGTTTCTGTTCGGAGATCGCCTCGCATGATCAAGCCGCCCTCCGAACACCCCGCACAGCGCGCGCCGGCCGCCTTCTCCTACGAGGAGGACACGCCCTCCACGCCTGTCACGACCAAACACAGCCCGCGAAAGCCCGGTAGCTTCACGGACGATGTCGTGCTGACCGCCGACGAGGACGATCCATTCCTCAACCCCGAAAAGGATGTCCCTCCAATTGCTGTCGCGCTGCCGCGCAAGCGTGGCACCTCATTCGCGAAAATCGCTGCCGCCGCTTTCGGCGTTCTCTTCTCCCTCGCCTTCGGGCTTTGGACCGACAGCCTCATCCGCAATCTTTTCAGCCGCGCGGATTGGCTCGGCTATGCGGCCCTTGGAGCGCTCGCAATCGGCATTCTGGCGGTGATTGCCATCGTCGTTCGTGAAACGGCGGGCATGATGCGGTTGGCGGCCGTGCAAGAAATCAAGGCGGAAGCTGAGGCCGCCATGGTGGAGACGAAGCCGGCGAAGGCACGTGCGCTGGTCAAGCGGCTGGAATCGTTGCTCTCCGGAAAGCCGGAGACGGCGAAGGGCCGGGCCACGTTGAAGGCGGCCGAAGGCGACATCATCGACGCACCGCATCTCATCGCCCTCGCGGAACGCGAGCTTCTGATACCGCTCGACCGGCAGGCACGGGCCCTGATCGTCAACGCTTCGAAACGCGTCTCCATCGTCACCGCCGTCAGCCCGCGCGCGATCGTCGATCTCCTGTACGTGCTCTACGAGGCGGCCCGGCTTGTCCGAGCCATGGCGGATCTTTATGGCGGCCGGCCGGGAACGCTGGGCATGATCCGGCTGATGCGTGATGTTCTAGCGCACCTCGCCGTGACCGGCTCGATCGCGGTCGGCGATAGCCTCGTGCAGCAGGTACTTGGCCATGGATTGGCGTCGAAGCTGTCGGCGCGCCTCGGCGAAGGCGTCATCAACGGCCTGATGACGGCCCGCATCGGGATCGCGGCGATGGATCTTTGCCGTCCCCTTTCTTTTCACGCGCTGAAACGTCCGGGAATCGGCGATTTCATCGGGGACCTGACACCGTCCATGACAGCGCGCGACAAGAATTCCTGAGAATTGAAACTTTCGTCGCGCCTGCCGTGGCAGAAGCGCTGCACCAAAATACTCGTCAAGAATTCAACGCACTAACATTCCGCGCCGTCCTCTGCGAGCCGCGGAATTACTTGCTGCTCATTGCTTTTCGGCCTAAAAGAAACCAAGCATTAACCATTCTTCGGCAAAACTTGAACCTAGTTAAGCGATGGTGTCGCTAGGGAAAATCCATGTATTCGCGCAAGTTTCTTCTTCTTTTCGGCCTGGCTGCGGTGGCGTTGTCACCGGCCGCCGACATGGCTTCGTCGGCGACTGCGGCGACACGTGACAAAGCGTTTTTCGAGTCTGTCGCCGGCACTTGGCGCGGTCCCGGCGAGATCGTTGCCGGAAAGTACAAAGGCACGAAATTCACCTGCAATCTGGTGGGCGAACCAGTGAGCGCCGGAGGAGCTGGCATCAAGCTCGACGGAAGCTGCAGGGTCGGCGTCTTCAAGCAGCCGATGACCGCGCTCATCACCCAGTCGGGGAGTTCCTACAAAGGGAAGTTTCTTGACGGCGCCGAAGGCAAGGGGCTCGACGTCGTGTCAGGTGCTGTCACACAGGATACCGTCGTCGTCGGCCTCAATCGTTCTAAGCTCAACGGCGCCATGATCGCCCGTGTCCGTGACGACAAGACCATGAACGTCACCGTTTCGGTCAAGGTCGAAAGCCAGATGATCCCCGTCATCGGCCTGACGCTGACGCGCCAGGTCGACGAAATCACGGTCGGCTCTGTCGAATAGCGTTCCAACCCAGACATTCCAAAAGCGGCGGATTTTCCTGCGGATTTTCCGCCGCTTTTGCATTTCAGGCGATATGCCACCAAGCGCTGCTTTGATCGGCCACTTCGATCCCCTGCACATCGGCCTTCGCCAGCCACTCGAGAACGGTTGTTCCTTCGACAAGCATGTCAGGCGCAAAATCGGCAAGCGGCATCAGCACGAAGCCACGGTCCTTCATGCGCGGGTGCGGTAGCTCAAGCCGCGGTGCCGATTGCACCACATCAGCGTAGGTCAGGACATCAATATCGAGCGTTCGCGGCCCCCACCGCTCGATACGCTCGCGCTTCATCGCCCGTTCGATATCGAGGCAGACGTCGAGAAGCGCCTCGGGGCCAAGCGTTGTCTGGATTTCAGCACAAGCGTTGAAGAAATAGGACTGGTCGGTCTTTCCCCATGGCGGCGTCCGATAGAGCCGCGACACGGCTACCACACGACAATCGGAGCGCTGGTCAAGCGCCCTCAATGCCACGGCCATCGCGTGCACAGGCTCGCCGAGATTGCCGCCAAGGCCGAGTGTTGCCGTCTTGAAAGTGGACTCAGGCAAAGTGTTCGACGCTCACCTGAACGAAATCCAGAACGCCCGGCACCGGCGCGTTCGGCTTGCGCACCGTAATCTTTGCACGCTTGATTTGCGGAAACTTCGAACACAGCCCTTTGGCGATATCAAGCGCAAGCGCCTCGATCAGATAGCGACGCTTGCCCGTCACGATCTCCTCGATCACGGTGAAGGCAATGCCATAATTGACCGTGTCATTGATGGAATCGCTCTCCAGGGCGTCGCCAGCGACGACGTCGAGCTCGGCATCCACAAAGAAGCGCTGGCCGAGGAACTCCTCTTCGTCGTGAACGCCATGGCGGGCAAAGAAGGCACAGTTCTGAAGCGTGATGGTGTAGGTGGTGCTCATGCCAATTGTCCCTGCTCAAAGCTATAGCGCGCCGCGAGCATAGCATCGGCGATGGCCAAAGCGTCCTTGTTGATTGCGACATCGTGTACACGAAAAATGCTAGCCCCCGCCAAACGCAACAATACGCTTGTCGCAGCCGTTCCCACATCCCGATCGGCGGCTTCCCGACCTGTGATCGCGCCGACGAAACGCTTGCGCGACGTGCCGGCAAGCAGCGGCAACCCCAAGCGGCGCAGTTCTCCGAAACGCGCCATCAGTTCCACATTCTCCTGTATATCCTTGGCAAAGCCGAAGCCCGGATCCAGTACGATGCGATCCTTGGGCACGCCGGCCGCCGAAGCGAGCGCGAGCGAGCGCTCCAGGAAGTAGAACTGGTCTCCGATCACATCCGGAAGCTTCTCCCGATCGCGGCCGGTATGCATCAGGCACAGTCCCGCACTGGTATCGGCTGCGATCCTTCCCACCTCCGGCTCCTTCTGCAACCCGAATACGTCGTTGATTACATGCGCGCCTGCAGCGACGGCAAGCCGGGCGGTCTCAGCGCGATAGGTGTCGATCGAGATCAAGGCATCGGTCTTGCCGCGCAACGCCTCGATCACCGGCAGCACCCGGGCCTGCTCTTCCAGCGGAGTGACGACGTCTGCGCCGGGGCGCGTCGATTCACCGCCAATGTCGATGATCTCAGCGCCATCGCTTACCGCCTGGAGCGCATACGTCACGGCCGCATCGACCGTCTCGTATCGCCCGCCGTCCGAGAAAGAATCCGGTGTCACGTTGACGATCGCCATAAGGACGGCGCGCGCGCCCAGTTCGATCTCGCGGCCATGCCCGACGCGCCAGAAACTGCTCTCAAGCTGTGCCAACGGCATTCATCCTATCGATCGAAAAAGGCGCCCATGATCTTGCACTGGCCGTGGCTATGCCCCAAGCTCCGGCAAACTTCAACATGAGTATCTGCAGAATGCATTCCGTACCGCGTTATATGCCCCTCCTCCTCGGCTTTTCCATGGCCGTAGCGGCGTGCAGCCCAGCTGCCGCCACCGTAATCGCGACGCGAAGCTATTCCTATTTTCCCATCAAGGGCAAAACCGCGGACCAACTCGACCAGCAACTGAGCATCAACGGGCCGACGGCCAGTGGCTCGTCCGCCCGCCACCCGGGTGCGACCAAGATCCGCTTCGGCGGCGATGCGACCTATGTTCAGGCCGGAGGGCGCTGCCGCGTCTCCAGCGCCAAGGTCACCGTCCATACGCAGATAATCCTGCCCCGCTGGACCGACCGCAAGGGTGCCAGCAAGCAGTTGTCGATCATCTGGGATGCACTTGCGAGCGACATCAAGCGGCACGAGGAGCGCCATGCAGAGATCGCGCGAAACCAGGCGCGTGTCATGGAAAAGCAGATCCTCGCGCTTCCACCGCAGCGCAGCTGCGAGCGTATGCAGGAGCTCGTCACCGACGTATCGACCCGCGGCATCGATGAGCACGACAGGTTGCAGGCCCGATTCGACCGAATCGAAGCCGTCAATTTTCAAAGTCGAATGATGAGACTTCTGAACGATCGGATTAAAATATCCGGCGGCGCAAGGTAGCTGATTCTCAAGCTTAACGCGATCACAAAAGGTTAGCCGCGTAACAAAACTTGTGCGAAACCGCAATCGCCCCAGTGATTTAGTGGTTATTTCTCGGTCTAGCTAAATCAACCATAACGCGGTAATATTCAAACATTCGAAAGTTCAGGTCCGTAAGCCCGAACTTTCGCTCCTGGGTTCTCCTGGCGCGTTGCGAAGCCGCGGATGATCCTCCCTCGTCCGCAGGTAATGCGCCTACCTCGCCTCGCTCGTCTAACGGCAAGCGAGGCTTTTTTTGGACTGTGGTGGAATCAGGCCTGCCGCTCGGGCACGTGAACGATGAGCCCGTCCAGAGCCGCCTTCATTCTGATCTGACAGGAGAGGCGCGACGTCGGACGCACGTCAAAGGCGAAATCGAGCATGTCCTCTTCCATCGCCTCAGGCGAGCCGACGCGTTCCGTCCATTCGTCGTCGACGTAGACGTGACAGGTCGCGCAGGCACATGCGCCGCCGCATTCGGCCTCGATACCTGGTACCGAATTGCGCACGGCATTTTCCATAACGGTCGATCCCTGATCGACATCAAGATCGAAGCGCGTGCCGTCGAAGGCGACAATGGTCAGTTTGGGCATGATGATTTCCGGTGGTCGTCAATGGGAGGGTTTGGATTTTTTCTTCCAACAAATCGCCGAGGCAGTCAACATCGACCGCTCGGTGTCCTTCATCACAGATTGAGAAGCGACGCGCTTGTCAAAATGCGCCATGCCGGCGGTCACAAAAAGACCCGCTGCACCGAAATGGATCAGCGGGCCTCTATTCCGTCAGATTTATAGAACTCAGCGGCAAAGCTTGAGGATAAAATTCTCCGCTTCGATCACGGCAATACCGACCGCCGCCATGCTGGCCGCGTCGCCGCAATTGCCCTCAAGCGCCTCGGCAGCCGCATGGACGCGAAACGCCCCGACCGCTCCGGCCGCTCCCTTGAGGCGATGGGCCGCGGCTTCAACGATCTTGGCGTCACCGGACGATATTTCCTGCAGGCAGGCCCGCGCCTGACGCGCAAACATTTGCAGAACTTCGATTTCCAGGCTCTTGTCGCCCATTGTCTGGTTTGCCAGATGCACCAGATCTACCGGACGCTCCTGCGAAGGCCGAGGTCCCTTGCAAATGTCGGGCGCCGCAAACGCAATACTGACTGCTGCCATGTGCCAATCCTCCGTCGTCCATGCCGACTTCCACAAAAGTGCGGGCACCGAGTGGCCATCGCGTTAAATTCCGGCACATTCAGGGCGGATTTCTTGAGGTATGGTTAACGCCAGCTAAACGTCTCTAACGCTTTGGTTTCAAAGGCCCGCTTTTATTAAATCATGTTAACAAGACCTTATTATCCGGGAATTTGAGCGGTTGCGTTAATTGTCTAGCAGTCCCGGATGTGTCACTACGATACTACTGGGCGAGCTTTCCGGTACCTGCCTTTGCTCGCCAAGTGGATAATGGTAGTGTTTTGATACCGTCTGTATGAAAAAGCAGCTATCCACTCTGAAATGATATGCTTATCCGTCCTCGGCAATGTGGACGGGCGGGCTCAGAGGCTAAGGTTTTGTGCGGGCTCGGCGGGAAGCCCGAGGCGTTGTTGAACCGGCTGGGATGTAACGAGGCGTAACGTAAATGGCGAACAACAAGTACAGCGAGTCGATCGAGGACAAGGCGTTCAAGGCATTGGACGAGGCGCTCCAGATCGACTTCGGAGAAGACGATACGCTGTCTCGCAACGGCAAGACCGACGCCCCGGAGGCCAAATTGTCCGAAACTCCGAGTGCCCGCAATCAACAAGGCTCCAAGGAGCGCGCGCGCCCCGCCAATACGCCTCGCCAGCCCGAGCAGCCGTCTCGCGCCCCGTCCTTCGCCGCCAACGACGCCAACCGCATATCGCCGGCTACGCTTCTCAAGTCCCTGGAGACCGGCTCCAGCCGATCGGCTGTTCGCAACGCAACCATTGTGTCGCTGCTTTGGATCGTCGGCGGTCTCGGCCTCATGGCCCTGCTCTATTCGCCGCAGATCTGGCAGATCCGCTCGCTCGCCGATCTTTTGGCTCTTCCGGGCATTGTTGCCGGCCTCATCGGCATCATCGTGCCGGTGTTGCTGTTCTATGCCTTTGCCGTCATGATGGCGCGCGCCCAGGACATGCGCAACGCAGCACGCTCCATGGCCGAAGTTGCGCTTCGCCTCTCCGAGCCCGAGACCGTCGCTTCCGAACGCATCATGACGGTCGGCCAGGCCGTTCGCCGCGAAGTCTCGGCGATGAACGAAGGCATCGAACGCACCATCGCACGCGCTTCGGAGCTTGAAACCCTCGTCCACTCCGAGGTCAACGCCCTCGAGCGCAGCTACGCCGACAATGAATTGCGCGTGCGCGGCCTCGTCCATGAACTCGGGTCGGAGCGCGAAGCGATCGTCAACCACGCTGAGCGTATCCGCACGTCGATCTCGGGCGTGCATGATCAGCTCAAGGAAGACCTCTCTCTTGCCACGGAAGAGATCGCGATACGCCTTGCGACCTCGGGCGAAGCATTCGCCTCGATGATCGACACGCGCGCCGCGGCGATCACCGAAAAGTCGGAATCGGCCATCCAGTCGCTCGGCACGCTGCTTGCGGCAAAGACGGATTCACTGCTGCAGACGCTCACCTCCTCCGGATTCGCGCTCACCAACGAATTCGACACGCGGCTGGATACCCTGGCGTCGAGCCTGAGCGAGCATGGAGAGCTTGTCCTTCGGCAGTTCGAGACGCGTGCGTCCACGATGGACAGCAACGCAGAGAAGCTGAACGCCGCGCTGAACGACCGTGCCCGCCAGTTGAACGAAATCCTGATCGCCCGCACCCGCGAGATCAACGAGAGCCTGACTGGTGGCGAGCGCACGATCAGCACCACGCTTGATGACGTTCTCTCCAAGCTCAACAGCGCGCTCGACGAGAAGGGTTCGACCTTCCGCCAGAGCCTGCAGTCGAGCGTCGACGACACCATCATGGATCTCGACCTTCGTTCCGGCTTCTTTGACGAACGGCTGCAAGCGACTGTCGCGCAGCTCTCGACCTCGTTCGATGACCGCGTCGCGGAATTCGCCAATGCCTTCGACAAGCGTGCCGGCTCGCTCGACACGAAGCTCATGGAGAGCCTCAACCGCATCAACGACACCATGACCGGCGGTTCGGAGTCGCTGAACGGCATTTTGAGCTCGAGCATCGAACGCCTTGGCGCGTCGCTGACCGATCAATCGTTCGCACTGGCCACTGCCCTCGCGACCAGCCAGGAAGTTATGGAAAGCTCGCTGGCAGGCAAGGTCTCCGAGGTCACCGAGGCTATCCATACCCACACGACAGGCATGACCTCGGCGTTGAGCCACGCCACGTCCGAAATCTCCCTGGCGCTTGCGTCGGGCACCTCGGAACTCCACAATAATCTCTCCGCACGCGCGACAGAGTTCCGCGAAACATTGCTGTCCACGACCTCCGATCTCAGCTCTGCCGTCTCCGCGGGCACCGAGCAAATTACTTCGGCCTTCGGCCGCGCCGACGATCTGAACACGATGATCTCCAAGCGCGCTGCCGATATCACGCACGCGCTCGATTCCGCGCATGAGCGGATCGACGGCGTGATGACCGATCGCGGAGGCGCGCTGACTGCCGCCCTTGCCGACAGCCACGACCGCTTTGAGAGCACCCTGGCAAGCCGCTCGGACGCAATCATCAGCGCCGTCTCGGGCAGCCATGAGCGCCTTGCGGACGCACTCGACGACAAGGCCATGACGCTGGCCATCTCGCTGGATGAGAGCCAGAACCGCTTCGAGGATGCGATCGCCAAGCGTGCGGAAGCGATTGCCGCTTCGATCGCCAGCGGCCATGAGAAGCTCGCCGATACTCTTGATGACAAGGCAATGGCCCTCGCCATCTCCCTCAACGAAGGCCAGTCGCGCATTGAAGACACGCTCGGCCATCACGCCGAAACGATCAGCAACTCGCTTGCCGGCGGGCACGACCGGATCACCGAGGCGCTTGATGACCGTGTCATGGCGCTTACGGTATCGTTGAACGAAGGTCATAGCCGCATCGACGAGGCGCTTGCCCGGCGCGTCGATACCATCGCGAATTCGATTGCTACGGTCCAGGACCGCCTCTCGGATACGCTGGACGAGAAGGCCATGGCGCTCGCGATCTCCTTCGGAGAAAGCCAGAGCCGTTTTGACGATGCACTGGAAGCCCGCACCAACGCCTTGCTCGACACCGTGGCCGGCGCCGAGTCCCGGGTTGCCGGCGCCCTCGTCGACAAGTCGGACGCCATCCGCAGCGCCTACACGGAAAGCCAGGAGCGCCTCGAGCGTTCCCTGAACGAACACGCATCGACGCTTGCCGGCACGCTGTCGAGCGGCAGCGATCGGATCGAGCAGCTGGCTGGCAGCGCCGCGGCCCGCATCGAATACAACCTCAGCAATGCGCATCAGAAATTGGAAACACTGCACGGCGACGCTGCCGCCCGCATCGAAGGCGGTCTTGCGGCTGCGCATGATCGTTTCGAAGCCCTGACCGGCAATGCCGCTACGCGCATCGAAAGCGGCTTGGACTCGGCCCATGAACGCATCCGTTCGACGCTGGCCGATCGCGAGCAGGCTATCAACCTCGCCCTCACCGACGCCCACAGCCGTATCAGCGATACGCTCTCCGATCAGGCGACGACGATCAGCGCCTCGATTGCCACCAGCGTCGGCATGCTGGAAATGTCCCTGGAAGACCATGAAGTCTCGCTTCGCCAGGCGATCGACAACAGTGGCCGGGCCCTGGAAGACCGCCTGCGCGACAGCACCGGTCACATCGCCGGCCGTTTCCAGGAGGCTGCTGGCGAGATCTCACGTTCGGCAGAGACCTTCTCTTCACAGCTCGACCAGTCGATCGAGGGCATGACGGGCCGCTTTGCGGAAACCGGCTCGCGCGTCGAGGCCGGCCTTGCCGCCCTCGAAAACCGCATCCGTGACGGCGTCGGCGGCGTGGCCGAGCAGGTCGACGCCGCTGGCGGTCGCCTCTCCAGCACTTTGTCCGACGGCATTTCCCGCCTCGGAACGCTCGGCGAAGACGCAACGAACCGTATCGCTGCGGCGATCAACGACAGCGCCACGAAGTTTACCGAAACGATCGATCGCCGCACCGCCAACCTCACCTCGGAGATCGACTCCCGTACGGTCAGCATCGACGAGGCGATGGAACGAGGCAGCGTCCGCATCGAGGAGCGCCTGTCCACGATGGACCGGGCCCTCACAGTCGGCCTCGACGCCGTCAATCGCACGATCGAAGGTAAGGCTGCCGGGCTCGCCGCTTCGCTGCGCAGCGCCGTCGCCGAGACGACGAAGGGCATCGACGACGAAGCAGCCCGCGCCGCCGAAAACCTAGGCCGCACCGGCCAGCAGTTTGCCGAAGGCCTCGACGCCAAGAGCAACGAGTTCGCCCGCACGATCGAAGAGCGTTCCGAGCAGATCGTCGGCCGCGTCTCCGACGCCCAGAACCGTTTGGCCGGCCAGGCAGCCGCCGTTGCCCAGACTTTCTCGGAAGCCGGCAATGCCATTATCAAGAAGGTCGCCGAAGCCGAGACCCTCGTCAGTGGCCAGGTTGGCGCCATTTCCCGCGCCCTCGGCGACGCCCAAGCGACTTTCGAAAACCATGGTGCCGGTATCCGCACGACGATTTCCGACGCAAGTCAGGAAATTACCTCAACCATGGCAGACGTCGAACGTGCTCTGGAAGCACGTGGCAATGCAATCCGTTCGAACCTCGAGGATCGCACGCGCGAAATCGACTCGACGCTGACCAATGTCGAAAAGGCGCTCGAGGCGCGTGGCGACGCCATCCGCTCGACGCTCGACGATCGCACCCGCGAGCTCAATTCGATGCTGTCCGGTCGTTCCACGGAGCTGTCGCGCATTCTCGAGGAGACGGCGCGGCCGCTGATCGACCGCTATGCCGAAGCAGGCAAGGACGCCGCCGCGCGCATTACGACAGCGACGGAACGCAGCACCGAGCGCCTGCGCAGTGAGAATGAGGCGCTCGTCAACGCAATCACGGCACGGACCGAAAGCGCATCCTCGGCCGTCGACGCGATGGAAAACAGCCTGCTTGCCAACGTCAACAAGCTGATCGAACGCTTGTCGGACAACAGCTCAGCTATGGGCCAGGTGATGAGCCGTGCCGCCGAAAATCTCGCGGCAGTGGATGGCCGCCTCGGCGATACGACGTCGCGCTTCACCGAGTCTGCCCAGAAGGCCGCCGAAATGGTGTCTGCCTCGACGCGCCTGCTCGAAGGCAAGGTCGACCGCCTCTCGGACATTTCGGGCCAGACGCTTGCCCAGGTCGGCGGTATCATCGGCCGGTTCGACGAACACTCCAAGGTGCTCAGCCAGGCATCCGGCCTGCTGGCAGCCGCTCAATCCAACCTCGTGTCAACGCTCGAGGATCGCGAAAGCGCCCTCCAGAACCTTTCCGTGGGACTCGTCCAGCGCTCCGAGGAAATCGAACGGACGATGCGTGCCCTGGGCGGCATGGTCGAATCCGCATTCGACCGCGCCGAACAGCGCTCCAACCAGGTCAGCGGAACGCTGCGCGAAAGCGTGCAATCCTCGTTCTCCGACATCGGCCGCGTTCTTTCCGAAACCGAAAAGCGGGCTGAGGAAGCCGCCTCAACGATGCGCGCTGCGATCGTCAAGGCCGGCGAAGACGCAAATGCCACAATCGACGGCGCCTTCGGCAACGCCGAACGTCGCTCCAGCGAGCTTTCCAGCCGCTTGCGTGGCGGCCTGACGGCCTCCCTGTCGGAAGTCGAGCGTATGCTGGGCGAGGCAGGTCGTGCATCCGACGGCGCTGCCCAGACCATGCGCGAGTCGCTTCGCGAGGCAGTCGAGGAGGCAGTATCCCGCTTCTCCGGCGCCACCGAGGAGATCCGCCGCTCGGCCGGCGATATCCGCAAGGAACTCGACATGACCCGCAGCGAATTGAAACGCGGTGCATTCGATCTTCCGGAAGAGGCCAAGGAAAGCGCTGCTGCCATGCGCCGCGCCGTTGCCGAGCAGATCAAGGCTTTGCAGGACATCTCGCACATCGTTGGCCGCTCGACGCAGCAACTGGAGATCTCCGAGCCTGCGCCGCGGGCCATTCCTCAGCCTCAGCCTGCGCCACGCCCGGCTCAGCCGGCCGTTACCCAGCAGGCGCCCCAGCCCACCCCTCCCGCAGCCCCCGCCCCGGCTCCGGCAACAACACCCTCGCCGATCGAGAACCTCGGTCTGCGTGGCTCCCTGACGCATGCAGCCGCAACGCCGCAGCGCGCCCCCGTTGCCGCTCCCCCGGCAAGCGGCGGCTGGATCAGCGACCTCCTGCGTGGTGCATCGCGCGATGAGACCGCCGAGGAAGCTCCAGCACGGCAACCAGCCCCACGCGCCGAGGCTGCCGCGGCGGCACCTGCCCGCACGGCCGATAGCCGCAATCCGCGCCACGTCGTCGAGTCGCTGAACTCGCTTTCGGTAGATATCGCGCGTGCAATCGATCATGACGCTTCGGTCGATCTGTGGCGTCGTTACCAGCGTGGCGAACGGGACGTCTTTACGCGCCGCCTCTACACGCTGAAGGGCCAGCAGACCTTCGACGAGATCAAGCGCAAGTATGATCGCGAGCCGGAGTTCCGCACCGCCGTCGATCGTTATATCGCCGATTTCGAGAAGCTCCTTTCTGATGTTTCCCGCGGCGATCGCGACAAGACGATCACGCAGTCCTATCTGACCTCGGATACCGGCAAGGTCTATACGATGCTTGCTCACGCCGCAGGGCGACTGGGCTAAGCCACACTCAAGGAACAAATGAAATGGCCGCCCAAGAGGCGGCCATTTTCATCTCGGGCGATTGTCCTGACGTCGCTCTCTGCGAAAGGTCGGGTCGGGTCGTGGACGGTGGATCGTGTTACGCCATCGCGCTAGGCCGGCACGCGCCAGCAGGCACCTTGTGGTGCATTGCCGGCGCCCTCTATCAGATCGACTGGAGGGTCCAGTTCACGATCTCAGCCGTCACGCTCGCGAACGCGCGATCGAGACCCTTCACAAGACCGTCGTTGGACCCATTGGCCGGCACCGCTTGTCTGAACACTTTCTGGGTTCTCACGGTGCCATTCCGGTCGTTCACGATCTTGGCCGAAATCTCGACGACCGCGTGGCTGCCACCGGTCGTGTCGATCTCGAAAGCGCGGATATCGGTCACGAGCTGATAGTCGATCGCCAGTCCCTGCCCGGGCACGCCGACGCCGCCGAGCTTGCCTGAGTTCTCGTAGGCTTCGACGAGCTTTGCCTGGACCATGCGCGGCAGCTTGTCGCCCCATTGCGCCTTGGAAAGGTACTGTATCTGCGACGGCGCCACCCGAATGACGATCTGTTCGCTGTCGATCGCCCGCAACGCAGTTGGCTGCTGCACCAGGATCTGCCGGCCCCTGGCCGCCGGCCCACTGCCAGTCACCGACGCGGAGAGGTCGTAGGTGTCGTTCCTGGCAGCCGTCCCACAGCCTGCCAGACCCGCCAATAGCGGCAGCGTAATCGCGGTCGTCGATAGCCACGAACGACGCTGCAACAGATCCGATACGGCCATATGCGCTCCCCTAATATCCCTATTAACGCCGCGTCCGGCCGTCATATTGCTTTACGGTATCCCCACCGAAGATCAGCCGCTGCGGATTGCGGTCAAAATTGCCGATCGCATCGTTGAGGTTTTGCACGGTGGAGCGCGTGTCGTTGATGAGCGACTGCACATCGCGCAGCCCACCGCTGGAAAATTTCTGCAAGTTGTCCGCAATAGGACCGATGCGCGAATTCAGATTGTCGGCGACCTTCTTGAATGAGGTGAGCGTGTCACGCGCCTGCGCAAACAGCGACTGCGTATTGTCCGTACCGAGCAGCGCGTCCAGCTTGATCAGAATGCCGTCGACACGTGTGGAGGCCGCGTTCAGCTTGTTGGCCATCTGCGAAACATTCTGGATCGTCTGGTCGATGTCCTTCTGCCGAGCCGAAACAGTGTTCGCGACGTCCTTGATCGAAGCGACTGCGGTGCGTGCGTCCTTTGTCGCCTGCGAGATATCGTCGACGGATCCCTTGACCTTCGCCGGGTCGATCTGCGCGACCAACGTATCTACTCGATCGAGCGTCGCCTGCGCCTTCTTGCCGAGGTCGTTGTACGTAGTCGCCGTTTCCTGGAACTTCTGGATCGCTCCCTTGAAGTTTCCCGAAGCATCGGCGACGTCGCGGCTGACTTTCTCGGCATTGCTGAGAATGGTGTCGATCTTCTTCGCGTCGACGGCCTTCACGAGGGCCTCGACCGCTTCCAGCGTCGAGTCGACACGACCCGAGACCTTACGCACGGTCTCGGAGAGTTGGCCGACACTCTGCAGGAACGAGTCGATGTTGCCTGAGTTCTTGGCCAGTGCATCGGAGAAGGTCTCGGCATTCTGCAATGTCTTCGTCAGCGGCCCGCGTGCATCCGTCACAAAGCCCTGAATCTGCCCGACAGCATCGTTCGCTCTGTCAAGAATCTTGTCTGCCGTCGCCAGAAGGTTCGTGACACTCGACTGATCCGCGACGATGACCGCTCGCTTTCCGGTCTCGAGGGACTGTTGAAGGATGTTCTTTTCGCCGATCCTCCCGCCCGAAAGTTCGATATAGGCAGCACCCGTCAGACCCTGGATTTCAAGGATGGCTTTCGTCGAGGGATAGATAGGCGCGTCGACCCGCACCTCGGTGAACGCCAGTGAGAAACTGGGATCGTCGGCATCGATGGACAGCGACTTGACCGAACCGACCTGAATGCCGTTGAACCGCACCGGCGAGCCGACGCTCAAGCCGTTCGCGGAGCCGGGAATCCGGACGATCAGTTCGGCCATCGGCCCACCGCGCCCATATTCCGCCATCCAGTAAACGAAACCGAACGCCGCCGCGATAACGAGCACCGTGAAAAAGCCGACAATCGTGTAGTTCGCTTTTGTTTCCATCGTATCCGCTCACTTCCCGCGGCTATCTTGCGCCAGGCTGTCCTTGCCTGCGTGGCCACGCTGCGGCACGACCGAACGCGCCCGCTTGCCCTTGAAATAAGCCTGAACCCAAGGATCGTCGCAGGCCAGCATGTCGTCGATCGTTCCCTCGACCAATACCCGCTTCTTGCCAAGCACCGCAATCCGGTCACAGACCGAGAAGAGACTGTCGAGGTCGTGCGTGACCATGTAGACGGTCAGGCCGAGGGTGTCCCTGAGCCTTGCGATGAGCTCGTCGAACTCCGCGGCACCGATCGGGTCGAGGCCCGACGTTGGCTCGTCAAGGAAGACCAATTCCGGATCGAGCGCAAGCGCGCGTGCCAGCGCAGCACGCTTGATCATGCCGCCCGAAAGCTCCGACGGGTATTTGTCGGCGGCATCAGCCGCAAGCCCGACGAGGCGGATCTTGAGCTGCGCGAGTTCGTCCATCAGCGACTGGGGCAGGTCCAGATACTCGCGCATTGGAACCTGGATGTTCTCCCGGACGGTCAGCGACGAAAACAGCGCCCCCTGCTGGAACAGCACACCGAGCCGCATGTCGAGCGCGTTGCGCTGCGGCTCGTCCAACTCATCGAAGTCCTGACCGAGAATCTTGATCGTTCCAGAGCGCCGCGGCAGCAACCGAAGCACCGTCCGCATCAAGACCGACTTGCCCGTTCCCGACGCTCCGACAAAACCGAGAATTTCGCCGCGATAGATATCCAGATCCAGATGGTCGAGAACAACCTTCGACCCGAAAGCGACGGTCACGCCGCGCGCTGATAGCACGACATCTCGCCCCTCGTTGTTTCCGGTCTCTGTATGCTGCCCGTCCACGTACAATCCTTAGAAATTGATGGCCGCATAGAACATGGCAAAAAG
Source organism: Rhizobium sp. 57MFTsu3.2 (assembly GCF_012932765.1). Lineage (NCBI taxonomy): Bacteria > Pseudomonadati > Pseudomonadota > Alphaproteobacteria > Hyphomicrobiales > Rhizobiaceae > Rhizobium > Rhizobium sp. 57MFTsu3.2. The sequence goes on along the minus strand of NZ_JDWI01000003.1, from coordinate 180,244 downwards.
CCCGTCCATGAGGATAACGACAAAGATCGCCTTCACTACCGCCGCGGTCACGTGCTGGCCAAGCGACTCGGCGCTGCCGCCTACCTTTAAGCCCTCGACCGCCGCAACGATACCGATAACCAGCGCCATGAACGGCGCCTTGATCATCCCGGACAGCACCGTCGACAGCGTGATCGCCTCATGCAGGCGGGAGACGAAGTTGGCGAAGGTGATGCCGGAATAGGCCCAGGCGACCACGGCTGCGCCGGCGAGCGAGGCAAAGTTCGCGATGACCGTCAACAGCGGCAGCGCCACCGTAAGGGCAACTAGGCGCGGGAAAATCAGCACGCCCACGGGATTGAGCCCCATGACCTTCAATGCGTCCACTTCCTCGCGCATCTTCATCGAGCCGATTTCAGCCGTGATGGCGCTGCCCGAGCGGCCGGCAATCATGATGGCGGTGAGAAGCACACCGATTTCGCGAAGCTGCAGGATACCGACGAGATCGACGACGAAGACTTCGGCGCCAAAATAGCGGAGCTGAAAGGCGCCCTGCTGCGCGATGATCGCACCAATCAGAAACGACATCAGCAATATGATCGGCACCGCGCGCACGCCCATGTGGTCGATCTGGTTGACGATCGACGCCGGCGATACGCCGCTGCCTCGCCCGAATTTCATTTGCGCGCCGCGGACAGCGGAGCCGAGGATATACATCGCGGCCGCGAGGTTGTTCCAGAGCTCGGAGGTGATCTTGCCGATCGGTGCGAAGATCCGCTCCGGCCAGCTTGCGCTTGGCTGCGGCTCCTGCTCGGGCTGCGGCGGTTCCTCGGAAAACTCCGCGATCATCTCGTCGATATGGGTGTTACTGCCTTCGAAGCGCACGGTCCCACCGGCGCCTTCCACCTGCTTCTTCAGCCGGCAGAGCAGCCAGACGCCCGCAGTGTCGATATCGGTCACGCCTGATAGGTCGAGTGTCACCTCGCCGCTTCGGCCGGCGGTAAGCTTGTCGAAGTCACGCAAAACGAGATGCAGGTTGGCGCTTCGCCAGTTCCCTTCGATATGAACGAACTGACCCGCGCCATGGCTCTGGTCGTCCACATGCAGTGAGGCGGCGTTACGGGTTTCGGACTTCAAAACGCTTGTGTCTTTCAAGGCTTACGGCGACATTGCCGACTCGCGAACTAACGGTTCGCCGCTTCGGATCAATATACCCAAGCCGCACCAAATTTCCATGCGCGCAGGATTGCAAATATGCCACGGTCACTTCAAATTCAGACGGATTCCTTCCCCATAGCGGGCACATTCTCGATCTCGCGCGGCGCCAAAACGTCGGCAGACGTGATCCTCTGCATAATCCGGGAAAACGGGTTTGCCGGCCGAGGCGAATGCGTTCCCTATCGCCGTTATGGCGAGACCATGGAAAGCGTGGCAGCACAGATCGAAGCGGCAAAGCCGTTGATTGAAGCCGGCCTGACGCGAAAGGAACTTCAGCGAGCTATGCCTCCCGGCGCCGCGCGCAATGTCGTTGACTGCGCCCTCTGGGATCTGGAAGCCAAGAGTTCGGGCGAAACCGTGATCATGGCGCTTGGCCTGGCGCAGCCGCAGCCGCTGACGACCGCCTTCACGATCTCGCTCGGCGAACCTGACGTCATGGCTGCACAGGCGCGCGCAAACGCCGATCGGGCCCTCCTGAAGGTCAAGGTCGGCACCGGCGATGACGAAAGCCGTATCCGCGCGGTTCGCGAGGCAGCGCCCAATGCGGCGATCATCCTCGATGCCAATGAGGGCTGGCCTGACGAAACGCTTGAGCATCATCTGTGCATCGCTGCCGAGATGGGCGTCGCCTTGGTCGAACAGCCGCTGCCGGCCGGCAAGGATGAATTTCTGGCGGAGATCCGTCGTCCCGTCCTCGTTTGCGCGGATGAAAGCGTCCACCATACCGGGGACCTCGCCAGCCTTCGCGACCGCTACGACGCGATCAATATCAAGCTCGACAAAACGGGTGGCCTCACGGAGGCGCTTGTGATGAAGAAAGAGGCGCAACGCCTTGATTTCAAGATCATGGTCGGCTGCATGGTCGGCACGTCGCTGGCAATGGCGCCAGCCGTGCTGCTGGCCCAGGACGCCGAGTTCGTCGACCTCGATGGACCGCTGCTGCTTGCTCGCGACCGCGAACCGGGACTGCGTTATACGGCCTCTCTCGTTTTCCCGCCGGAAACGACGCTCTGGGGCTGAAGATAGTAAGCCGCGATAACCAGCCCGAGACCGGTCAGGGCGACGAGTGCCATCACGTAGTAGCTTGCGAGGCCGAGCCAAGCGTAGATGTAACCGGAGGCGATGGTCATCAGCCCCATGAACATGCCGTTGTAGAAGAAATACGCGCCCTGCGCCGACGATTCCTGCGTCTCCTGCACCGAGGCGACGATACGTGTCTGCACGCCCGTATGCACGAACGCATAGGTGCAGGAATGCATGCACTGAAGCAGGAAGAAGCCCCAGAACCCCCAATGCATCGGGAACAGAATCCAGCGACACACGCTGACCGCCGCCCCGAACCGGATTAGCGTCCAGGCGCTGAACCGGCGGTTCAGCCGGCGGGAAAGAAAGAAGACGGTCACTTCGGCCGCAACGCCAGCACTCCACAAAACGGCGATCTCGGTGCCGGAAAAGCCGAGTTCTCGCCAGTAGAGGGATGCGAAGGCCTGCAGCACCGCGTGGCTCGACTGCTGGATTGCGACCCCGATCAGCAACGCCAACAAATGGGGCTGGCGCAGAGAACTCCCCGTTGCAGCCGAGATATCGACAGGTATCCCGCGCCTGCGCGTCGGGCCGATCCGGGGACAATAGATAGCCATCACAACAGTCATAACAAAGCCAAAGGTCATGACCGGCAACACCATCTCGCCACCCCAATGCCCGATCAGCTGCCCGCCGATCAGAGTGGAGACGATGAACGCTACCGACCCCCATACCCGCATGGAGCCGTAATCCAGACCCCAGCGCCGCACTCCGGAGATCACGATCGATTCGACAACCGGGACATAACAGGCAAAGGTCGCTCCCTGGATCGTGTAGACGATCAGCACCGGCCAGAATGTGTTCGTCCAGTAGAGCGCGATGGCTGTCAGCAGCGACAGGACTCCGGAAAACAGCAGCACATCCGCTCGCTCCCTCATCCGGTCGGCATACATCGCCACGATCGGGGCGACGAGCACGCGCACGACCATCGGCACCGCGAGGATGACGCCGATCTCGTGGTCGTTGAATTCGTGCTGTGCAAGCCACATCGGAAAGAAGGGCAACACAACGCCATTGACGAGCAGGGGCGCGCAGTAAGACAGGGCACTGAGAAGCCGAAAGCGCGGCGGGGCGCCCTCGCCTGTCTGAGGGTTTTGAGCGGGAATCATTAGGTGGACCTGCAGGAAACTGAACGCTGCCTATCACGTCAACCTAAGGGCGACTATGGCAAGAAATTGCCCGATTGAAACGTTTAAAAAAATAAATAGGGCCTGTCGCAAAGACACAACGGGCTAAACTGATGCATTGAATTGCTGGCTTGGGAGATTGCGCCTAAGCGGCTTGCGGGGCGACGTCCTTTTCGCGATGCCCGATCGCCATCGGGACCGCCTGCGTACCGCTCATGGAACGCCATTCGATCAATTCAAAGGCGCCGTCTTGATGCTCGGCGATCGCCGTACAGCTTTCGACCCAGTCTCCAGTGTTGATGTAACGGATCCCGTCCATGTCTTCCATGACAGCGTGATGAATGTGGCCACAAATCACGCCGTCCGCACCGTGCTTACGGGCTTCGTCGGCAACGACGCGCTGGAACTCGCCTATGAAGTTGACTGCATGCTTCACCTGAAGCTTGGCCCATGCGGAAAACGACCAGTACGGCATCCCCATCCGGCGACGGATTGCTGCTAGGCCAATATTGATTATGATCGCCATGTCGTATGCCCAGTCGCCGAGATAGGCGAGCAGGCGGGCGTTGCGCACCACGACGTCGAACTCGTCGCCATGCAGCACGAGGTACTTCTTGCCGTCGGCCGCTTCGTGCATGATGCGCTCGGCAACCTCGATGCCACCGAAATGGGTGCCTGGAAAGTCACGAAGGAATTCGTCGTGATTGCCGGGGATATAAACCACCCGCGTGCCCTTGCGCGCCTTGCGCAGCAGCTTCTGGACCACGTCGTTGCAATCCTGCGGCCAGTACCAGCTGCGCTTCAGTCGCCAGCCATCGATGATATCGCCGACGAGGACGATGGTATCGGCCTCGTGATGCTTGAGAAAATCCAACAGGAAGTCCACCTTCGCGGCCTTGGAGCCGAGATGCACATCGGAAATGAAAAGCGTACGGAAGTGCCGCGTATCCATATTGTCCCTCACAAGCATCCTGCTCGTGTCCCATGGTTCACCTGACCTTCCAAAACCAGAGTCGTGTTTCAGGAAGATGACATCCGGTTGTCACGCCCGATTTTCCCGGTCTCTACAGACCTGCGCTCCCGTCACGGCAGATTTGCGCTGTTTTCGCATTTCGAACGGAAATTCCGACTGTTCGACCATCCCGTTTAATGTATTGAAGGCAGTTCAAAGACAGCATGCGGCAGCCGGAGGCGATGATGGATCATCACGAAAAGTCCAAGACGGAAAAGAATTTGGCAGGTGGAAGCCTCGACGAGCAAGCGCTCTACTTCCATCGCTATCCGCGTCCGGGCAAGCTTGAAATCCAGGCAATCAAGCCGCTCGGCAACCAGCGCGACCTGGCGCTGGCCTATTCCCCCGGCGTCGCAGCACCCTGTCTCGCCATCCGCGACAATCCCGAGACGGCCGCCGACTATACCTCGCGCGCAAATCTCGTAGCGGTCATTTCCAACGGTACGGCCGTTCTCGGCCTCGGCAATATCGGTCCGCTGGCATCAAAGCCGGTCATGGAGGGTAAGGCCGTCCTCTTCAAGAAGTTTGCCAACATCGATGTCTTCGATATCGAGGTCGATGCAACGAGTGTCGATCAGATGGTCTCGACCGTCGCTTCGCTCGAGCCGACCTTCGGCGGCATCAATCTCGAGGACATCAAGGCGCCGGAATGTTTCGAGATCGAGCGCCGTCTCCGCGAGACCATGAAGATCCCGGTTTTCCATGACGACCAGCATGGCACGGCCATCATCGTCGCTGCGGCGATCCTCAATGGCCTGGAACTGGCCAACAAGAAGATCGACGAGGTCAAGATCGTCGCTTCGGGCGCGGGTGCCGCTGCCCTCGCCTGCCTCAACCTCCTCGTCACGCTGGGCGCCAAACGCGAGAATATCTGGGTCCACGACATCGAAGGCCTGGTCTACGAAGGCCGTACAGAGTTGATGGACGAGTGGAAGAGCGTCTACTCCCAAAAGAGCGACACGCGCACGCTTGCGGAAAACATCGGTGGCGCCGACGTATTCCTTGGCTTGTCTGCCGCCGGCGTGCTGAAGCCGGAACTGCTGGCGCAGATGGCCGAAAACCCGCTGATCATGGCGCTCGCCAATCCGACGCCGGAGATCATGCCCGATCTCGCCCGCGCTGCCCGCCCCGATGCAATGATCTGCACCGGTCGCTCCGACTTCCCGAACCAGGTGAACAATGTTCTTTGCTTCCCCTACATCTTCCGGGGTGCTTTGGATTGCGGCGCGGTCACCATCAACGAAGAAATGAAGATGGCTGCCGTGCGCGCCATCGCGGCACTTGCGCGCGAGGAGCCGTCCGACGTCGCCGCCCGCGCCTATTCGGGTGAAACGCCGGTCTTCGGCCCGAACTACCTGATCCCTTCGCCCTTCGACCCGCGCCTGATCCTGCGGATCGCCCCGGCGGTCGCGAGGGCTGCCGCCGAAAGCGGTGTCGCCTTGCGTCCGATCACAGATTTCGACGCCTATCTCGACCAGCTCAACCGTTTCGTCTTCCGTTCCGGCTTCATCATGAAACCGATCTTTGCTGCGGCGAAGAATGCCGAGCGCAAGAGGGTCATCTTCTCGGAAGGTGAGGATGAACGCGTGCTGCGCGCCGCGCAGGTGCTGCTGGAAGAAGGCATTGCCGAACCGATCCTGATCGGCCGCCCGCAGGTCATCGAAACGCGCCTCCAGCGCTACGGCCTGCGCATCCGCCCGCTTTCGGATTTCGACGTCATCAACCCGGAAGACGATCCGCGCTTCCGCGAATATGTCGATCTCTACTTCTCGCTGGTCGGGCGTCGCGGCGTCATTCCGGAGGCCGCCCGCACGATCGTTCGTACCAACACGACCGTCATCGGCGCGCTGGCGCTGAAGCGCGGCGAAGCCGACGCTCTGATCTGCGGCCTGGAAGGCCGTTACGAGAAGCATCTGCGCGACGTTCGCCAGATCATCGGCAAGCGGCATGACGTCTGCGACTTCTCGGCACTCAGCCTGCTGATCTCGCAGCGCGGAGCCACGTTCTTCACGGACACCTACGTCACCTTCAATCCGACTGCGGAAGAAATCGCCGAGTCCGCGGTTCTCGCCGCCGAGGAAATCAAGCGCTTCGGCATTACGCCGCGCGTGGCCCTCGTTTCCCACTCGAATTTCGGCTCGCGTGAATCCGAGAGCGCGACGAAGATGCGTGCTGCTCTCAAGCTCGTTCGCGAAGCAGCCCCGGAGCTTGAAGTCGACGGCGAGATGCATGGCGAGAGCGCGATCTCCGACGCCCTGCGCAAGCGCGTCATGCCCGACACGACCCTGCATGACGAAGCGAACCTGCTGGTCTTCCCGAACCTGGATTCGGCGAATATCACCCTCGGCGTCGTGAAATCGATGATCGACGGCTTGCATGTAGGGCCGATCCTGCTGGGCGCTGCGCTGCCGGCGCACATCCTGGCGCCCTCGGTGACCTCCCGCGGTGTCGTCAACATGGCTGCCCTCGCCGTCGTCGAGGCTTCACAGCCGGCGTGATTTGCGGCCGATCGAGAAAATGCGCTAAGATTCCGACTGCAGCCTGTTAAGACAAACGGGCTAGCAATGGAGGCGCGGCGGGACGCCGCGCCTTACGACCTGCTCACCGATGGGACGATGCCTTGAACCGCTGGATTCTGTCATTCGCATCCGCACTTGTGTTGATCGGCCCGGCCCATGCCCAGGTGCCGGCGATCTGCGGAGACCTGCGTGCCCGCCTTGCGGATCTGCCGCAAATCATCGGCAGCACACCCGAGGTGCGCAAATTCGCCAGCGCCATCGCCGAACAGAACCTTGAGCTTCGCAAAGTCCGTAGCGATCTCCGTCAGAACGGCTGCACAAGCGGCAGCATGGTCGTGATCGGCGACGATGACGGCTATTGCGGGGAGCTTGAGCGCGCGGAGAGCAAAATGGTCGACAACATCCGTTATCTGCAGCAGCGGCGCGACGAGCTGCGTGGCCAAAGCGAGGATGTCCGCACGCGAAACGAGCTTCTTGCGGCGCTCGATGACAATGGCTGCAACGAGGAACAGTGGCCCGCCGACAGCGGCGATGGATATGCACCGCCTCCAAGCATTGAAGATCAGGCGCTGCGAAACGACACCTTCGTACCGCCGGGTGGCGATCCCGGCCAGCGCCGATACGGTCTCCCCGGCATGTCGACGCCCTCTCATCTCAATACCGTCTGTGTGCGCACCTGCGACGGTGGCTTTTTTCCGTTAAGCTCGAATGCAACCTCGCAGGACTTCGCCCGCGATGCCGACACCTGCTCGAAGATGTGTCCCGGCATCGACACCGAGCTCTTTTATCATGACGTCTCCAGCACTGAGACTTCACAGATGATATCGGCGGCGACGGGCGCTCCTTACAGCGCAATGCCGAACGCTTTCGCCTACAAGAACCGCAAACCCGGCGAAAAATCATCCTGCAGCTGCGACCTCAACGCCTACTATGAGCGGATGCGAAAAAGCCAATCGATCAGCGAACCGCCGCAACAAGGATCGATCACCACGATCGAAACCAAGAAGCCCGAGCCAGCGAGCAAGGTCGCCGCCCCGGCTGCACCGCAGCCTCAGGTGCCGGACAGGCCATATGATCCGGCGACCAACAAGGTGCGCCAGATCGGTCCGCAGTTCTTGGCCGGCGACCAAGGCACAATCGACCTCAAGCATCCGGCAAAGCCGGGCCCTCAGCCGCAGCAGCAATAGCCGCCCTCAGTCCGCTGGATTGTCCCAGCGATCCGTAAACACCAGTTCCTCCAGCAGCAATCGCTGGCGCCATCCTTTGACGGCGAGTTCCGGCTGGTCATAGAACCGGTCGACATAGCCGACGCAGAGCCAGGCAACGATCTCGACCCGATCAGGAACACCGAGGATGTCCTTGATATCGGACTCGTGAAAGATACTCACCCAGCCGACCCCCACGCCTTCGGCGCGGGCGGCGAGCCACAGATTCTGCACGGCGCAGACCGTGGAGTAGGAATCCATCCGCCGATTGTGCGTCCTGCCAAGAACGACATCGCCGCAGCGGTCCGGATCGCAGGTCACGCAGATGCTGAGCGGTGCGGTTCGGATGCCCTCAAGCTTCAGCGAGCGATAGAGCTGTTGCCGCCCGCCTTCGAACATCTCGCCGGCCTCGCGGTTGGCGCGATTGAAGGCCTGCCACGCGGCCTCCTTCACCTTGTCATCGCGCACCAGGATAAAATTCCAGGGCTGCATGAACCCAACGGACGGCGCGTGATGCGCGGCCGTCAGAAGCCTTTTGACGACGTCGTCCGGTATGGCATCCGGGAGAAACTCGGAACGCACGTCGCGTCGCGTCGAAATCGCCCTGTAGACGGCGTCGCGTTCCTCGTTCGAAAAGGCTGCGGCTCCCGACAGGGAGCCTGAGTGGTCTGGTCGCATCGTCAATCCCCAACAACACAACCGCCCGCAGTCCACGCGGGTCAGTCTATGATGTCGGGCCGGTCTTCTGACTTGGCGTCATCCGACTGCCGCGCCTTCCCGGTACTGGACCAGTGGCTCTTTGCGGCAGCCGTCAGCCTTACAGCGTTGGGCACGTTTCGGTCTTTCACCGAATTCCCGATTCTCCCGCCTGCGACGGGCACCCGACGGACGCGTCTATGCCTATAAACCCTGGCCGACGCAATCCCTTAATCCGAGACGGGAAAGTAGCGCACATAGGCGAACTCATCACCTGACGGCGACCAGTTGGGCACGTTGATCGTTCCCTGCCCGCCGAAGAGATCGAAGAGCGTCGTCAGGTTTGCGCCATCCATGTCCATCAGCCGCAGGCGAACATCGAGATCGCGTGGATGGTCGAACACATCAGGATCGTAAGAAAGGATCAGAACCTTGTCGTTGTTGGGCGACGGATGGGCAAACCAGTTCCCATAGTTGTCACTGGTGACCTGCTCGAGACCGGTCCCATCGGGATGGATTCGCCAGATTTGCATGAGGCCGGTGCGGCTAGAATTGAAGTAGATCCATTGACCGTCGGCGGAATAGTCCGGCCCGTCATTGCGCCCCTCGCCGTGGGTCAGCCGCTTTTCTTCGCCGCCGTCAACGGAGATCGTGTAGATATCGAACAAATCGTTGCGGATGCCACAATAGGCGAGTTGCTTCCCGTCGGGCGACCAGCCGTGCCAATAGGATGGCCGATTTTGCGTCACCAGCCGCGGCGTACCACCTTCGGCCGGCAGCACATAAATCGTCGACTTCCCGAATTCGGTTTTGTCGGAGATGACGATCTGGCGGCCATCGGGCGAAATGCCGTGGTCGTTGTTGCAGGTCGTCGCAAAGCCGGTATCGACCTTGCCGACCTTGCTCGAACCATCAAGTGCGAGACGGTAGAGGAGTCCGTCGCCGTTCAACAGTAGATAGGTCCCATCCGGCGAAAAGTTCGGCGCCTCAACGAGTTGCGTGGTTTGCCAGACGACGCGCGCCTCGCCTGTCCTGATGTTGTAGATCTCAACGGAACTGCGCAATCTGAATCCTCCTGAGCATCGAATCCGCCAGACCTACGACGGCTCGCCACTCAGCACAAGCAAATGCGCCTGACCGAGAATCTGCTCTGGAGGTAGCTCCTGCGTGATGGGCGTTTTATCCACCGATCACAAATGCGGGAAACCTAGCGGTTCATCTAGCGTTCATGACGAAGATGTGACAGTTCGACGAAGCTTTTATGACGTCGGAGTTTTCCAGTTGATCGCGTTGGTAATGAGGTCTGCAGCGGCAGCGCGTTTTGCGTCGCTTTCCACCGATTTCGGGGGAAGCGCTCGGTCGCCCGCCCTACGCACCGCACTCAGCGTTGCTTTTTGTGCCCTGCTTGCGCTCCTTGCCACCGCCACTGTCGAGATCATTGCCCGCGATGGGTTGGCCGACGTCCGCGAATTCCTGACATCGCCTGTGCGTCCGGGGATGACGACGGTTGTGATGTTGACTGTCCTGATGCTGTCGCTCGATGCAGTCCTGGGCCGGCGGTTCATTTCGGCGCTGATCGTTCTTCCGCTTGTGATCGTCCCCGCCATCGTATCCAACCAGAAGCAGCACTACCTTTCGGACCCGCTTTATCCATCGGACGTCCTTTTCGGGCGGCAGATCATGGAACTGCTCCCTGTGATGGTGCGCGACCGCCCCTGGACGGCCGTTGCAATGCTTGTCGGCATTGTCCTTTCCGCTACCGCGATTGTCATCTTCTGGCGCTTCGCCTGGCGCAACTTCCCGAAGCTCCCAAGGGCCTCTCGCGTCCGCCGGCTTTGCGTCGGCCTGCCCGTTATCGCGGCTTTCGGGTCCTTGATGGACTATTCCCAGTATTCCTTCATCCGTGACCGCCTGCAGGTGGTTCCGATGATGTGGGACCAGAAGGAAAACTACCGGAGCAACGGCTTCATCCTCGCCTTCATCTTCAACATTCCGATGGCAGACGTGGCAGCGCCTGTCGGCTTCGGTACAGAGGCGCTCGACGCCATCCCCGGCCGCAACTACGGCTACCTCAACGGACCACGCGAAAAGCCTGACGTGATCATGCTGATGAGCGAGTCATTCTGGGATCCGACCCGCCTGAAGACGCTGAGCCTGTCGCCAGATCCTATGCCGACGATCCGTGCAGAGCAGTCCGGCTATGTCTTCTCGCCGGAGTTTGGCGGCATGACCGCCAATGTCGAATTCGAGGCGCTGACAGGTTTCTCCAACGCCTTCCTGCCATACGGCAGCATTCCCTACCAGCAATACATCCGTCGTGATGTTCCCTCGCTCGCCACGTTCTTCCGTGGCGAAGGTTACGCGGCGCGGTCGCTGCATCCGTTCAGTGGCTGGTTCTGGAATCGCAACGAGGTTTACAAGGACTTCGGCTTCGAGCAGTTCCGCTCCGAAGAAACCCTGCCTCCCATGGAAAAGCGAGGCATCTTCGCTTCGGACGAGTCGCTTATGAAGGAGATCATGAACGAGGCTGACGGCATGGATCGCCCGTTCTTCTTCTTTGGTGTCACCTTGCAGGGACATGGCCCCTACGAACCGAACCGTTACGCCCACAACACTATCGACATCAAGGGCAACCTGAACGATGCCGACCGCGCCACCCTTGGCACCTATACGCAGGGTGTCAAGGAAGCCGACGACAGCCTCAAGATGCTGATGGATTGGGCAGAAAAGCGCGACCGCGAAACGATCATCGTGCTGTGGGGCGACCACCTGCCCCCGCTCGGCAATGTCTACATGGCGACCGGCTACATGCCGGACCAGGTTGCCACCCGCAAGGCATCAGTGAGCGTCATGAAGCAGGAACACGAGACCCCGCTCGTCATCTGGTCGAACAAGAAGGGCAGCAAGAAGGATGTCGGCACCATCAGCCCCTCACTGCTTCCGTACCACCTCCTGAAGTTCGCCGGCTTCGAGCATCCCTACTACACGGGCTTCCTCGGCCGCGTGCAGAAGAAGTACAGCGTCATCGACCGATATCAGCTCATCGCCCGCGACAACGCGGCATCTCCCGATTGGGTCCTGAAGCCGAAGAACCTCGATCCCCTCGTCCGGGACTATCGATACCTCCAGCATGACATCATGTTCGGCAAGGCTCAGACGCTCGAGCGGTTCTTCCCGCAGCATGCCTGGCTCTATGCGCAAGGCGCATAGAAAAGCGGCACAAGCCCGCATTGCAATTTGAAAACATTACGGAATACTGGCGCCCGAGCGATCTAGCATTCGGAGTCGGCCATGCATAACCTATCGGACCTCATCCACCATCACTTCGACAAGCCGGCCGACGAACTCGGCGAGATCGAAAGGCGCGTTCTCGCGAAGGCGCACGAGCGGAAGATAATCTCGACCGATATCAATGCCGCTCTTCAAGCCGAATCTTCCTCCGGCCAGCGCTTGGCAGATACGATTGCGCGTGTTGGCGGCTCGTGGAGCTTTATTATTGCTTTCCTGCTCTTCCTGGTCTTCTGGTGCGTTGTAAACACCATTGTATTGCTGACGCGCGCCTTCGATCCCTATCCGTTCATTTTCCTCAATCTCGTGCTTTCGATGCTGGCGGCGATCCAGGCTCCGATCATCATGATGTCGCAAAACCGCCAGGCGGAGCGCGATCGTTTCGAGGCGGCAAAAGACTATGAGGTCAATCTCAAAGCAGAACTGGAAGTTCTATCCCTGCATCAGAAGATTGACATGCGCGTGCTCACCGAAATTGCAGCATTGCGCGAAGACATCGAGCGTTTGAACCAGCGTCTGCCCAGTTGATCGAAGGATCCGGGATCGCTTGAATTTAACTATACCAATCGATTAACGATCCGCTAACCAAGTCCCGCATTGAAACATCGACGCAAATGTTGGAGGAGCAACGGGAACCAATCCGATCCGACAATACGATACGATGCTCACTGGCCGACTGCATACACGCGACGAAATCCTTCATCACCCTCTGTTTCTGTCGATCGAACGCCAGATCGCACTCCACCTTATCGGCATTCACAAGCGCGCTCCTCGCCTTGCCCGCCTCGCCGCCTCGCACCAAAAGTGGCTAATGACGCAAACGCTGTTTGCCATGCATGCCGGACGAGACCGAGGCAACCCACGTTCGGGGCTCACGGCCGGCCGCATGATGCAGGTGGCCAAAGAGTTCGATCTCGCCAGTAAGAATACGGCTGCGTCGTTCCTTGCAGAACTGATTGCCTATAAGTTCCTGCGGGATGCTGCCGATGAAACGCCCGACCGGCGCCTGCGTCGCCTCGAGACGACCGAGGCGAGCGAGGAGGCCATGGCCTCCTGGTTCCAGGGCCATATGGCCTGCCTCGATCAACTCGACGGCGGCAATCGCGCGAGCCTGACCGCTGACACCCCGCGGCTCTTCCTTCTCGCACAGCCGCGAGCTGCGCGTGCCCTTATCCAGGATCCGGTCTGGAAGGAACCCCGGAGCAGCATCGGGCATTTCCTCTGGTCGGATGTCGGCGGCCTCGTGCTGCACGATCTGATCAGCCGCCTGCCGGACGACGCGCGGGAGCATGATCGCACTCTGCTGAAAGGCGTGACGATCAGCGAAATCGCGAGCGACTTCGGCACCTCCCTCACCAACTTGAAACGGATGTTCAAGAAAGCAGAAACGGACGGCATGCTCGGCTGGGAAAACCCGCGCAACCGTGGCACGCTATGGCTTTCCAAGACATTCATCGAGGACTATTTCCACTGGCAATCCGCAAAGTTTGCCGAATTGGACAGCGCTATCCACTGGGCGGCCGGCCAAATCCGCTAGAGCATTCCGCCGATGCGAACTCATACGGAGCGACGTCCGATACGGTAGTCAGAGCGCGCCACCCGCCACCATCGTATAAAACAAAAAAGCCCGGCATCAGGCGGGCTTTTTCTTCTATTTTCGATCAACCGTTGACGGCCATGCGCTTTTCGTCGCGCCCGCCCTTCATGCGCTCGGCCAGCAGGAAGGCCAGTTCGAGCGCCTGGTCAGCATTGAGACGCGGGTCGCAATGCGTGTGGTAGCGATCGTGCAGATCCTCGGCCGTGACGGCGCGGGCGCCGCCGGTGCATTCCGTCACATCCTTGCCGGTCATCTCGATGTGGATGCCGCCCGGATGCGAACCTTCTGCACGATGGATCTGGAAGAAGCTTTCGACTTCCGACAGGATCCGCTCGAACGGACGCGTCTTGTAGTTGTTCAGCGTGATCGTGTTGCCATGCATCGGATCGCACGACCAGACGACCTTGCGCCCCTCGCGCTCGACCGCGCGGATGAGACGCGGCAGATGCTCGGCAACCTTGTCGTGGCCGAAGCGGCAGATCAGCGTCAGCCGGCCCGCTTCGTTTTCCGGATTGAGAATGTCGATCAGGTTCAGAAGATCGTCCGCCTGCAGAGACGGACCGCACTTCAAGCCGATCGGATTCTTGATGCCGCGGCAGTATTCGACATGGGCATGGTCTGCCTGGCGCGTGCGGTCGCCGATCCAGATCATGTGGCCCGAAGTCGCGTACCAGTCGCCAGACGTCGAGTCGACGCGCGTCAGCGCCTCTTCATAGCCAAGCAGCAACGCTTCGTGGCTGGTGAAGAAGTCCGTCTCCCGCAGGCTCGGATTGTTTTCCGCGCTGATGCCGATCGCCTTCATGAAGTCCATGGTTTCGCTGATGCGGCCGGCAAGCTTGCGGTAGCGCTCACCCTGCGGGCTATCCTTGACGAAGCCAAGCATCCACTGATGGACGTTCTCGAGGTTCGCGTAGCCACCCATTGCGAAGGCGCGCAGCAGGTTCAGCGTAGCGGCCGACTGGCGATAGGCCATAGCCTGGCGCTCCGGGTTCGGAATACGTGATTCTTCCGTGAACTCGATGCCGTTGATGATGTCGCCACGGTAGCTCGGAAGCGACACGCCATCCTGCGTCTCGATGCCGGAAGAGCGCGGCTTGGCGAACTGCCCGGCGATGCGGCCGACCTTGACCACCGGCAGCTGTGCCCCGAAGGTCAGGACGACGGCCATCTGCAGGAACGCACGGAAGAAGTCGCGGATGTTGTCGGCGCCATGCTCGGCAAAACTCTCGGCGCAATCGCCACCCTGCAGCAGGAAACCGTTGCCTTCTGCAACGTTGGCGAGATGCTTCTTCAGCCGGCGTGCTTCACCCGCAAAGACAAGAGGCGGATAGGATGCGAGCTGGGCTTCCGTTGCTGCCAATGCGGCCTGGTCCGGATAGTCCGGAACCTGCTGGATCGGTTTTTGCCGCCAACTACTCGGTGTCCAATTCTCTGCCATCTTACTCACCTGCTCCACCATCCGGTCAGTCCGGATGTTCCGTCCTAAAAATGTTGGGCGGCTTATAACCCTTTAGTGCCATCTTGCATAGCGGCGTTCCGCTCTTCGACACTGAGGATTAAATCGGCGACCACGCGCGATATAAAGGAATTCGATGACGTATTTTCAAACAGAAAACGTACGATCAACGATCACTATACCAAGACGGTTTGTATCCAATTTAAGCTTGTCCCGGAAAAACGCCGGCAATTCTAATGAGGCGTCATACAGGCGCTCTTCCTCAACGTGATCCGCACGCCCCACATCACCAGCTGCTGGCGTCAGACATGAACACCGTCCCGAATGCGATAGCTCGGGGCATACATTGTGACGAGCTCTTCCGCGGCCGTCGGATGCACGGCCATCGTCCGGTCGAAATCGTCCTTCGTGCAGCCCGCCTTCAGCGTAATTCCAAGGATCTGGGCCATCTCACCGGCGTCGTGGCCGAGGATATGCGCGCCCACAACCTTTTGGCTGGCAGCGACCACAATCAGCTTCATGATCATCTTCTCGCCACGCCCCGACAGCGTCGCCTTCAGTGGACGAAACTGCGCACGGTAGACCTCGAGCTCCTTGTAGCGCTTGCCCGCTTCCTCCTCGGTCAGCCCTACGGTACCGATCTCGGGCTGCGAGA
The DNA here is from genome assembly GCF_012932765.1 of Rhizobium sp. 57MFTsu3.2. Classification (NCBI taxonomy): domain Bacteria; kingdom Pseudomonadati; phylum Pseudomonadota; class Alphaproteobacteria; order Hyphomicrobiales; family Rhizobiaceae; genus Rhizobium; species Rhizobium sp. 57MFTsu3.2. Next base: position 164,409 of record NZ_JDWI01000003.1, on the reverse strand, counting down.
AGACCGCCGTTGCGATCGTCTCGTGATCGGGCTTGGTCGGATTGTCCTTGTACTCCGTCTCGATGAAGCACATTGCCTCGTGGATCGCCACCGGCGTCAACTGTATCCTGTCGGTGACATCGCCGAGCGCATAGATGTTCGGGACGTTGGTGCGAGAATAGTCGTCGACCACCACCGCTCCGCGCTCGTCGGTCTTCACACCGGCGGCTTCCAGGCCTAGGCCTTCCGTATTCGGAATGCGCCCGAGCGCCAGCATCACGACATCGGCAACCAGCGTGCCGTTCTTCAGCGTCTCGACGGAAAGACGACCGTCCTCTTTCGATACCTTCTGCAGCATATCATGGCAGAGGATGCGGATGCCCTTGGCGGTCATCGCCTCGTGCAGTCCCTGGCGGAGGTCCTGATCGAAGCGCGACAGAATCTCGGCGCCGCGATAGATCAGCGTCGTCTCGACGCCGAGGCCGTGAAAGATATTGGCAAACTCCACCGCGATATAACCGCCACCCGCAATCACAATCGCCTTCGGCAGCTCCTCCAGATGGAAGGCCTCGTTGGAGGAAATGCAGAGTTCGTTCCCAGGCAAAGCCGCGTGCGGGTTCGGGCGGCCACCGGTCGCGATCACGATGGTCTTCGCGGTCACCGTCTTGCCGGTATTGACCAACCGGACCGTATGCGCGTCGACCAATTCGGCACGTGTTTCCAGGATTTCGGCGTTGGCGCCGGCCAGTCCCTTCTTGTAGAGCCCTTCCAGTCGCGCGATCTCGTTGTCCTTCGCGGCAATCAGCTTCTTCCAGTCAAACGAGCTCTCGCCGACCGTCCAGCCGAAGCCAGCGGCATCCTCGAAATGTTCATGGAACTGAGCCGCATAGACAAAGAGCTTCTTAGGCACGCAGCCGCGGATCACGCATGTTCCGCCGTAGCGGTACTCCTCTGCGATCGCGACCTTCTTACCGAGCGAGGCTGCAACGCGAGCGCTTCGCACACCGCCTGAGCCACCGCCAATGACAAAGAGATCGTAATCGTAGGACGTCATGAGAAACTCCGGATGGAATCGGCTGGTGAGGTGAAAGTGATATAGTATCGGCGGCCGCAAAAACAAAAGCCCGGACGGTGCCGGGCTTTTGATCTGTTATTCGCGCCTTCTTACGGCTTCGGCTTTGCAGCAGCCGGTGCAGCTGGCTTCGGCGCGGCCGTCGCAGCCGGGTTCGCCGGATCGGCAGCCGGTGGCGGGGCCTTGATGACCTTCACGAGTTCAGCGCTCGTCTGTTTCTGCAGATCGCGCGAGATGCCCTGCGCCCAAATGTCGGCGGCCTTGACGGTTTCGCGCGAAGCGATCGGGCCATCCTTGAGCAGCTTCTTGCCAACCGGCGAGTTGTAGAACTCGGCGATCGCGTTGAGTTCCTCGACGGAGAATGCCTTGGCATAGGTCAGCGCGGCTTCCTTCTCGAGATCGGCGCGACGCGGTGCAAGGGCCAGTGCCTGCTTGTCGACCTCAGCGGTGATCGCATCCTGGTAGTTCGGCGAGTCCTGGATGAGATCGGCCTTCAGGCGCTCAGCCAGTCCGGGCAGGATGTTGTCGAACTGCGCGGTGGCGCCGATCGCGTCGATCGCAGCGCGGGCCGCCTTCAGCTGCTCCGGAGAGGCTTCCTGCGCATGTGCGGCAAAGCCGAATGCGACGCCTGAGAAAATAACGGTCGCAGCAGCAAAACGGCCAAGACCTGCAAATTTAATCATGAGTTTCAATGCTCCTGTTACCTGTTCGCCCGCAGCGTGCGTGCGCCTGCTGGACCTGCAATGATCGCAAGCGCCGCCATTTTTAGAAAGAGCCCGTGTTCAACGACTCCGGGTATTGAATTCAGCTCGTTTGAAAGCGCCTCTGCATCAGGAATGCGGCCAAAAGATGCATCCAGGATGTAGTGGCCGCCGTCCGTCATGAAGTCTTCGCCACCGGATTGGCGCAGCGTCAGGCTGCCGCTCAACCCAAGCTTCGAGGCCTTCTTTTCGATCGCCATGCGTGTCGATACGAGTCCGAACGGATTGACCTCAATCGGTAGCGGAAATGCGCCAAGTGTCTCGACCAGTTTGCTCTCGTCGGCAATCACGATCATGCGCTGAGATGCCGCAGCGACGATCTTCTCGCGCAGCAGTGCACCGCCGCCACCCTTGATGAGCGTGAGGTCGGAATCGACCTCATCCGCGCCATCGATCGTCAGATCGAGTTCCGGCAGTTCATCCAGTGACTTCAGCGGTACGCCGAGCTCGACGCAAAGCCTTGCCGTGCGTTCGGAGGTTGGCACGCCTTCGACCTTGAAGCCGGTTGAAACCTTCTCTGCGAGCAGCCGAACAAACTCTTCGGCAGTACTCCCGGTTCCGATTCCAAGCCGCATGCCATATTCGACATGAGCGAGTGCGGCCTCGGCGGCCTTGATCTTCATTTCGCGGGCATCCATGCGCCGCTGACTCCGAATTATTGCGTTGGATGTGCTGTTTACACGGCTCGCTTGCCAAACGAAAGCCAAAAGAGCGTAATGATTTTTGAAAAGCCGTGGGCATTTGCAACTCGTCGCCTTTGCCGGCAAATATTGCTTTTCCGGTCCTCATCACCTACTGCCGATGACATCATTTCTGAAAGGCGCAATCCTTGACCCCTGCCCTTGTTGTATTCGATCTTGACGGAACACTGCTCGATACTCACACCGATCTTGTTGAGAGCCTGAATTATACGATCGCGGCAATCGGTGTGGCGCCGGTCAGCTACGACGACCTCACGCATCTCGTCGGACATGGCGCCAAGGTCATGATCGAGCGGGCCTGCGGTCTTCGAGGACATCCGTTGGCACAGGAACAGCTTCCTGCCCTGCTCAACCGCTTCATTGCGCACTACACCGACAACATGCCGGGACATACCGCGCCTTACCCCAGCCTGGTCGAGGCAATGGATCAACTGAAGAGTGCCGGCTGCAAGCTTGCCGTTTGCACCAACAAGCTCGAGGGCCTGGCGCGCAACCTGATCGAGAAGCTTGAACTCACCCATTATTTCGATGCCATTGCCGGCGGCGACACCTTCACCGTCAGGAAGCCCGACGCCCAACATCTTCTCGGAACCATCGAGCGCGCCGGCGGCGATGTCCGCAGGACCGTCATGATCGGCGACAGCGTCAACGACATTCTTGTTGCCCGCAATGCCGGCGTCCCTTCGATCGCCGTGCCGTTCGGCTATTCCGACGTCCCCGTCGAGACCCTCGGGCCAACGAGCGTGATTACGCATTTCAAGGAGTTAACTCCTGCCCTGATCGACGAATTGATCGAGGACTTCACCTCGGCAACGCCGGCGGCGGCGGCAGGCTGACGCAAAAGAAAAGGCGGCCCGCGGCCCAGCCCCTAACCCGATCGCGCGAAAAAACCCTCGCGAAACCCTGACCTACGCAAGGAGGTTTTGCGACATGCCCAGCCTCGACTATGGACTCTTCTTTTGCAGAGGCGCAGATTCAGGATACAAGGCGCAAGTTGCAAATCGTCCGATGCCGCATGCGTGATATGCGCAACTGATACATGATTGGCTCGCGATAGTTCCAAGTGGGTTGCGCATAGCCCGCATGTCCCTGTTCAGGTGACCGACGAATGGACGGTGCGACTGCGTTCCAGAACCGTCACGGAGGGAAATATGCCTGATTTCCAGCGCAGAAAATTTCTCGTTCAAGGTAGCACGGCGGCGCTCGCCGGGATGGCCGGTCTCAATTCTTCATCTCCTGCGTCCGCGGCTCCGACGGACGAGCTCGTGGCCGCTGCCAAGGCAGAGGGCCACCTCACCGTTGTCGGCCTGCCTCGCGACTGGTGGGGATACGGGGACATCATCGACGGTTTCAAGGCGAAATACGGCCTTTGTATCACCGAACTTATGCCCGATGCGGGATCGGCCAAGGTGATCAATACCATCAGAAATGCGAGGGACACAGCCGACCCGCAAGCGCCTGATGTCATCGACGTCGGTCTGCCTTTCGCCTTATCGGCGAAGAGGGACGGCCTGCTGCGGCCTTACAAGGTGGCGGCGTGGGAAGCCATTCCGGACGCAGCCAAGGATCCTGATGGATACTGGTACGGCGGCTACTACGGCACGCTTGCCTTCGAGGTCAACGCGGATATCGTGACGACGATGCCGACCGATTGGGCGGACCTCGCCTCGCCGAAATACAGAAATGCCGTGGGTCTCGCCGGCAATCTGACATCAAATCAAGCCATCCAAGGCATTTTCGCTGCGGGCCTGTCAGCTGCTCACGGGAACGCGGACGAGGCAGCCGATCAGGGGCTGAGCTTCTTTGCAGACCTCAGCCGCCGCGGCAACTTCGTTCCTATCGTCGGCGGCCTTGCTTCGCTTGAGGACGGGCGCACGCCTATCCTCGTTCGCTGGGACTACCTTGCAGCTACTGATCGCGAACGATCAGGAGGACGAACCAGGATTGAGATCGTGAGGCCGAAGACGGGCATCGTCGGTGGCGTCTATGCCCAGGCCATCAGCGCGTTCACTCCGCATCCGAACGCAGCCCGATTGTGGATGGAATACCTATACACTGAGACGCGGGCCTTCCTGAATAGCGGGTATGCGCCTGCCGACTTGGAAGGAAAGCTGGCACGGGTTCAGCATTCTGGTACCGAAGTCTACCCGCTCTTCCCAACACAGGAAGAACTCGATAGAGCAAGGGAGATCATCACCAACGGGTGGGGAGACGTCGTCGGAGTGCAAATCCAGTGTCTCCCGTGCGGAAGCCCTTCCGGTATCCCAATGGTTTTCAGTGAAGGCACCATCGGACAGCGCACGATGTCGCGGTAGCCGATATGGTTTTGATCGCCGTGCCATTCGACTATTCCGACATCCCGTCGAGATCCACGGAGCCTGCACAGATCGACGAATTGATCGCGGAGCTTGCTTCCGCAACGCGCGCAGCGGCGGCAAGCCGATCGCAAAAAGAAAAGGCGGCTCCCCGGCCGCCGTCATATCATCGGCGCGATCAAATCTGCGCGTCACGCGCCTTCGTCGTCGCATCGAAAGCCTTCTGCACATAGGCGTCGCGGCCGTATACGTCATCGAAATACTGGATGACACCATCCTTGTTCGGCCAGGCCGTGAAGTAAGCCACGTAGACCGGGATCTTCTGCGGAACCTGCAGGGCGTGGTTCTTGCCCGTGGCAATCTCCTTGCCGATCTGGTCCACCGACGTGTTCAGCACGGCCGCTGCCATCGCGCGTGGCTCGGCAAGGCGGACGCAACCATGGCTGAGGGCGCGCATATCGCGTTTGAAGAAGCTCTTCGAAGGCGTGTCATGCATGTAGATGGCGTGAGCATTCGGGAAAAGGATCTTGAGTTCGCCAAGCGCATTGTCGTCGCTCGGCGGCTGGCGCACGGAAACGTTGGTCGTCGAGTCGTACCAGTCGACGCTGGACGACGCCACGGCGCGACCGCCGACTGTTACCTCATAGCCCATCCGGTCCAGATAGCTCGGGTCGGAGCGCAGGCGCGGCAGCATCTCGTTGATGATGATCGACTGCGGCACACCCCAGAAAGGATTAAACTCGACCGTCTCGATCTGATCCTGGAAGAAGAAGGTCTGGTGTGACGGCTGACCGATCACCACGCGCATCGACAACTGTTCCTTGTTGTCGTTGTGGTAGTAGACCATATAGGCCGGCTGGTTGATGAAGACATAGCGCGAGCCGAGGTCGGCCGGCAGCCAGCGGGCCTGCTCCAACGCAACAATCAGCTTCTCGACCTTCGATGCGTTGCTGTCGCCGCCAGCCATGATGCGGACCGTCGCCTGGCCGATAACGCCGTCCGGCTTCAGTCCATGTTCCTTCTGGAAACCTTCAACGAGCGAAACGATCTCAGGCGAATATTCGGTGCTGCCCGTATAGGCGGAGAGCGTTGTCGCATGTTCCGCCTTGAGCGCGGCCGAGCCATGCTTGCCGATCGCCTTCACGATGTTCGGGATTTCGGACGAGTTGTCGCCCGGACGAAGCAGGCCGCTCAGCGCGATATCGATGCGCTCTTCGCTGGCTCCCTCTGCGCGCAACTTCGCCAGTTCGCCTTCGAGTGCAACGAACTGCGGCTCATCCGGCGTACGGCTTCTGAGATAGGCCGAGGTATCCGGGCTCATGCGGGCGAGCTTCAGCACCGGCGCAAGGTTCACGTCCTTACGCTTGAAATCGTGATAGCCGGAGAGCTTGTTCGGATCGACGCGACCACGAACTGTATCCTGGACATAGGCGAGCACCTTTGCGGACAGTTCCAGTTCAAACTGCGTCAGGGCGCGGTCACGGACTGCCGGATCCGGATTGGTCGGATCCTCCGCCGGCACCTGGACCGCATAGTCGGCCGGGTCGAGACCGACCGAAGCGGCATCCGCCAGAACGTCCATCGCCGCCTTGGCACGATCGTTGACATCCGTTCCGGCGAGCCAGACCAGCGGATTCTTCACATCGCCGTAATAGGCCTCAAGCGCCCTGGCGACTTCGACGGGGGCGCGCACCTTCGCCTCGATAAGGAAGCGGCGCTGTACCGACGGCGTTGCCTCGGTCGCAGCCGACGCATCGGCAACTGCCCCGGTGACGACAGGATCGGTAAATTTACCGGTATCGACGAAGCGCATCGCATCTGGCTGATAGGTATAGTAGCGCGGGCTCGAAACCTTCGGCAGCGGCGCATCCGGAGCCGACTGAAGGAAGGACGGAACCGACCGCCTCGGATTGACAATCGTGCTCTGGGTGCGAGCGCGATCCCCGCGGATCATATCCATCAACGTGTAAGCCTGCGCGGGCGTGGAACCCATCGCAGCCATGCCGCAGGAAAGCGCTAGTGCGGAAGCCGCACCTTTCAGAAGGAATGTCATGCTTTTATCCAGTCCCAGTGTCATGCTGTCTTCAAATCGCGGGCAAAAACCCGCCTTAAAACTCGTTTCATCCGGCGCGAGCGTCACATGGCAGAAACTGGCCGCAGCCGCCAGCCTTGGGCCTCTCAACCCAAAGTAACGCGGAAAACGCTTATGCCGAGCCCCAGTTCACACAAAATAATGAAATTATTAGTTAATTTTTTACTTTATTTTCGCCTTCGGACACAGTGGCCAACGAGGCACTGAAATATAAAAATTTAGCCGTGTCTAAATGGCCACTGATCACCCGCCGATAACATGATTTATACATTCATATTTTGCATTTCCAGCAGTTTTCTTCGTCCCGTTTCGGACCTATAAGACGCATCTCCGAAGGCACCGCGACAGAAAGGCATGACCATGACCTCCACCCGCACCGAAACAGATACGTTCGGCCCGATCGAAGTACAGAACGACAGATATTGGGGTGCTCAGGCGCAGCGCTCGCTCGGCAATTTCAAGATTGGCTGGGAGAAGCAGCCGCTTTCGATCGTTCGCGCCCTCGGCATCGTCAAGCAGGCGGCGGCGCGTGCCAACATGGCGCTCGGTCAGCTCAATCCGGAGGTCGGCAACGCCATTGTCGACGCGGCGCAGGAAGTGATCGACGGCACGCTCAACGACCACTTCCCCCTCGTTGTCTGGCAGACGGGCTCCGGCACGCAGTCAAACATGAATGCCAACGAAGTGATCTCCAACCGTGCCATCGAATTGTTGGGCGGCGTCATGGGATCGAAGAAGCCGGTGCATCCCAACGATCACGTCAATATGAGCCAGTCGTCAAACGACACCTATCCGACGGCCATGCATATCGCCTGTGCGGAGCAGATCGTGCGCCACCTGCTTCCGAGCTTGAAGCACCTGCACGCCGCGCTCGACATGAAGGTCACCGAATTCAGCCACATCATTAAGATCGGCCGCACGCACACGCAGGATGCGACGCCGCTGACGCTTGGCCAGGAATTCTCCGGCTATGCAGCGCAGGTCGGCTCCGCCATCAAGCGCATCGAATTGACGCTTCCTGGCCTTTGCGAGCTGGCCCAGGGCGGCACCGCGGTCGGCACCGGTCTCAACGCGCCTGTTGGATTTGCCGAGAAGGTCGCTGACGAGATCGCCGAAATCACCGGCCTGCCCTTCGTGACGGCCCCGAACAAGTTCGAAGCACTCGCCGCCCATGACTCCATGGTGTTCAGCCATGGCGCCATCAATGCGGCCGCCGCCGCGCTCTTCAAGATTGCCAACGACATCCGCCTGCTGGGCTCCGGTCCCCGCGCCGGCCTCGGCGAACTCGCCCTTCCCGAGAACGAGCCCGGCTCCTCGATCATGCCCGGCAAGGTCAACCCGACCCAGTGCGAGGCGCTGACGCAGGTCTGCATCCACATCTTCGGCAACAACGCGGCCCTCACCTTCGCCGATAGCCAGGGGCACTTCGAGCTCAACGTCTACAATCCGATGATGGCCTACAACTTCCTCCAGTCGGTGCAACTGCTCGGCGACGCCGCCGTTTCTTTCACCGACAATTGCGTCGTCGGCATCGAGGCGCGCGAGGACAACATCAAGGCCGGTCTCGAACGGTCCCTGATGCTGGTCACGGCGCTTGCTCCGAAGATCGGCTATGACAACGCCGCCAAGATCGCCAAGACCGCGCACAAGAACGGCACGACCCTGAAGGAAGAAGCGTTGGCGAGTGGCCTCGTCACCGTCGAGGAATACGACGCAATCGTTCGCCCTGAAACGATGATCGGCCCGAAGTAAGCCTGCCTCCTCGCTTGCTTGAAACAGTTGACACCGCCGTACCCGCGGCGGTGTTTTCCAGATTTTCATGACTAAACCAGACAAGTTTTAGAATTATTGCAATTGCGAAGACGCCCGAATAGATCATCTGCGATTTCGGTCCGCATGAAAGGTCCCTCGATGGCTGACGATCTTTTCCCCCTCAGCAAAGACTCCACCCAATACCGCAAGATCAGCAGCGACTACGTCTCTGTCGACAGCTTCAAGGGGCAGGATATCCTGACCGTCGAGCCGGAAGGCATCCGCCTCCTTGCCGAAACGGCCTTTGCCGACATCAACCATCTCCTGCGACCCGGCCACCTGAAGCAGCTCGCCTCGATCCTCGAAGACCCGGAGGCGACCGACAACGACCGCTTCGTTGCTTATGACCTGCTGAAGAACGCCAACATCGCCGCAGGCGGCATCTTGCCGATGTGCCAGGACACCGGCACGGCGATCATAATGGGCAAGAAAGGACGCCGCGTCTGGACCGAAGGTGAGGACTACTCGGCTCTCGCCAAGGGCGTCATGGACGCGTACGAGAAGAAGAACCTGCGCTATTCGCAGCTCGCGCCCATCAAGATGTTCGAGGAAAAGAACACCAAGAACAACCTGCCGGCGCAGATCGACATCTACGAGGAAGGCACCGACTCCTACGACTTCCTGTTTGTCGCCAAGGGCGGCGGTTCGGCCAACAAGACCTTCCTCTACCAGGGCACCCCGTCGCTCCTGACGCATGACCGGATGATCGACTTCCTTAAGGAGAAGATCCTTACGCTGGGTACGGCAGCCTGCCCCCCCTACCATCTGGCGATCGTCATCGGCGGCACCTCCGCCGAAATGAACCTGAAGACCGTCAAGCTCGCCTCGACGCGCTACCTCGACGATTTGCCGACCGAAGGTTCCGAGAGCGGCCACGCGTTCCGCGACCTCAAGATGGAGAAGGAAATCCACAAGCTGACGCAGCAGATGGGCGTCGGCGCGCAGTTCGGCGGCAAGTATTTCTGCCACGACGTCCGCGTCATCCGCCTGCCCCGCCACGGCGCATCCCTTCCGATCGGCCTCGGCGTTTCCTGCTCCGCCGACCGCCAGGCGAAGGGCAAGATCACCCGCGACGGCATCTTCGTCGAGCAGCTGGAGACCGATCCCTCCAAATACATGCCTGAGATCGACGAGTCGAAGCTGTCGGACTCGATGGTCCGGATCGATCTCAACCAGCCGATGAGCGCAATCCTGGCCGAACTCAGCAAGCACCCGGTCAAGACCCGCCTGTCGCTGACGGGCACGATCATCGTCGCGCGCGACCTTGCCCACGCCAAGATCCGCGAGCGACTGGAAAAAGGCGAAGGCATGCCGGATTACATGAAGAACCATCCGGTTTACTACGCCGGCCCGGCCAAGACCCCGGCAGGCTACGCCTCAGGCTCTTTCGGCCCGACGACCGCCGGTCGCATGGATTCATATGTCGACCAATTCCAATCCTTCGGCGGCTCCATGGTGATGCTTGCCAAGGGCAACCGCTCCCGCGCCGTGCGCGAAGCCTGTAAGACACATGGCGGCTTCTACCTCGGCTCGATCGGCGGACCGGCTGCCCGCCTCGCGCAGGACTGCATCAAGAAGGTCGAGGTGCTGGAGTATCAGGAACTGGGCATGGAAGCCGTGTGGAAGATAGAGGTCGAAGACTTCCCGGCCTTCATCGTCACCGACGACAAGGGCAACGACTTCTTCCAGGAATTCAACCTCGGCTGATCGACGTCAATGGATTGCCGCGGTCGCCCGATGGTCGACCGTGGCGGTATCGACGCGATTTGCGAGATCAGCAACATTGAGGACCTCCTCCGCCTTCACGCTGGCGAGAATGTCGCTGCGAAATACACCGTCGAAGAAACCATCCTGCTGGATCAGCGCGACGGAGCCTGCAATGACTGCAGCAACAAGGACGATCGGCGAAGTGTGACGAGAGCTTTCCATGATCTCTGCCTTCCGTTGGAGCCACGCGGCTCTTTCGGGGGGGAATGTGCGCCTTCTCGCCGATCCGCAACAGAGCGACCGATCGACACCGACTGTCAGCAAATTTGAAACAATGCAAAAGCAACTGAAACGAGTGGTTGGATTTTTTATTTTGCGCCACTCGCCCATAAGGCGAAATTGCCGCAACCCTTCTGCAGCTTCTCAGATAAAAATCAATACGATAAGCAAATAACGCAGAATAACGGATAAATTTCACATGTAATCATTGGTATATCCTCTCTTAATCATTTCCCAATATTTCTTAGCTATCAAATTAAAGACTGCATTTGACATTCAATTGAGGAGTAGTCGCATGACGACGGCCGCAGCGCCAACGAGGGCGCAGGTTCCCGACGTGGCAGGTCAGATCACGTTCGCCATGCGCTCCATGGGCGTCGCACCGATCCCTCGGAACTACGAACTCTTTTACGAAGCCTATATCGGCTCCAACCCGGCGCTGACACGAGATCTTGCTGCGCTCGGCAGTCAGGCGACGCAGGAGGAACTGGACGCGCTCGGGGCGCAGTATTTTACGCACAGCCCTGCCCGTGTGTTCGACGACGCGCACGGTCGCATTGCCGCCGAGCTCGAGACGCTGCTGCGCGTGCTGCGCCAGGAGCAAATCTCGCTGGAGAGCTACAACAAGCTGCTTGGCGAAACCTACAAGCGGATCAGCTCGAAGAACCATACCAGCGTGGAGCTTATCGAAAACGCCCTCAGCCTGCTCACGCAGGCAACCGGCGACACCATGGCGCACGGCGAACGCACGGTCGAGAACGTCGTCCAGCGATCGCAGGAAATGGATCAGGTCCGAAAGGAGCTTGACGAATACAAGCGTATCGCCAACACGGACTCATTGACACGCCTGTCGAACCGCCGTGCATTCGACGATCGCCTCGCCGCCGTCTACAACAATCCGGCCATGCGGCCCGTCACTGCGCTGGTGCTCGCCGACATCGACAATTTCAAGAAGATCAACGACACCTACGGTCATCCGGTCGGCGACAAGATTCTCGCCACGGTCGCCTCGGTCATCCGCGCCAACGTCCGCCGCGACGTTTTCGTCGCCCGCACCGGCGGCGAGGAGTTCGCCCTCATCATAGAAGGCAATACGGCCGACGAAGTCATGGGGATGGCCGAGCGCATTCGTCGCACGCTGGAAACGACGCCCTTCACCAACTCGCGCACCAGAATAAACTACGGGCCGGTCACGGTATCGGTCGGCGTCTGTATGGCGTCCTACGCGGAAGACGCCGGCGAGCTTTACCACAGGGCCGACGTTGCCCTTTACGGCGCAAAGAATTCCGGCCGCAACTGCAGCGTCCTCTTCGAAGACGGTATGCAGAAGGACTTCACGAAGAGCTGGCTGATCTACAAGGGATAGACCCTGGCAAGCAGCGTCTTCGCCTGCCTGTCGATGAGCTTGATTGCCGCAATCGCCCGTCGCCATCGCAATGGACCGCGATTTGCGCGGCCCTCCTTCCTAAGAGGTGGGCCTGCCAATCCTACGCGGAAGCCTACCACATCGTCCTGGCGGCACGCTCCGGCCATTCGCGGTCATAGGTTTCGTAGTCGAAATCCCCTGTCGCCGCCTTCAGCATCAAACCGGGCGTTGGCAGGCTCTTCGGATCGATGAAGGTTGCCGGATTCCACAGCTCCGAACGGATCAGCGCACGAGCGCATTGGAAATAGACCTCGTCGATCGTAATGGCGATCACCGTACGCGGATGCTTTCCGTCCATCACGAAGCTGGACAGGACTGCCTCGTCGTTCGTCACGACACCACGCCCGTTAATACGCATGGTGGTGTTCGAACCGGGAATGAGGAACATCAGCGCCAGGCGTGGATCCCGCACGATGTTGGAGAGCGAATCCACCCGGTTATTGCCGCGCCAGTCAGGCAGATGCAGCGTCCGGTCGTCGACGATGCGCACGACGCCGCCGATATCACCGCGCGGCGAACAGTCGAGGCCTTCGGGTCCCACCGTCGCGAGTGCCACGAAGGGCGACGCCTCGATCATCTCGCGATAGAGCGGCGTCAGATAGTCCGTCACCTTGGCTACGGATGCCTGCGTCAGCCCGCCAGCGTAGATCGCTGCGAGTTCCTCTACCGTTTCAATGATTTTCATGACTGTCCTGCCGCTTTTTATCGTGGCGGCCTTTAGCTGCCTAACGTGACGTTACAATGACACGCGCCGCGCAGGAAGAGCGAAAAGCGGAATGATCTCAGCATCCTTTCCGGAATCGTCCTCCGCGAGAAAACCCCTAATCGCATCGAGAACCGACCGCGCCGCCACGATGCGACGGTGCCCGAAGCCATTTGCCCAGTGGAGCCGCACGGCATTGCCTGCGGCCGCGTAACGCCGAGCGTGATTGGCACTCACTTCCTTGTCGTCCTCCGCGTGCACGATCATCACTGGCCGCTGGATCGCGCCGGCCGCCCCGCTCGCATCGAACGCCTCCAGTCGCCGACCGGTGACACGGTGCACCTCGTTCTCCAGCGCCTGCTGTGCCGGGCGCCTAAGCCCGATCAGCCTGCCGAAATCCTTGAAGAGCCAGTGCATTTCGCTTGGCGAGCCGATCAGCACCAGCTTTTCCGGAAGCACGGCAGACTCGCCAGGCAACATGCCTGCCGCGGCCACCATCAGCGCGGCGCCGCCAAAGGAGTGGCCGATCGCGGCATCGAACGCACCGAATCGACGCTCGGCCGCGGCGATCGCCTTCACCGCCATGCCCATGTGGAGCATCCTCCCCGCCGCGCGGCCATGACCGGGAAAGTCGACCGCGATCACTTCCGCGCCGGTTGCCGCCAAGGTCGTCGCGATGTCGGCCATGTAGGCACCGCTCGATCCCCAGCCATGGGTCACAAGATAGCGCGGGCGCCGTCCCAAGGCGCCACCGTTCAGCCGATAGGCATGCGCCCGTCCGCCGCCGGCCAGACGAAGCGTGAACCGCTCCGCTCCGGCAAGCTTTGCCGCGCCGGCCGCATGTGCTGCTTTCGCCTTCTCGCCCTTTGGCCTTGTCGAGGGTGTTACGCAGAACAGGCGGAACGCCGCCTTCCCGGCGAGGCGCGGCGAAACCGACTGCAGCAGGGAAAAACCGAGGCGGGTGACCTTCAGCGCAAAGTTTGTCATAGTGGGAATCCAATAATGTTCAACACTGAACAATAAAGTACAACGATGAACAAAAATCAATCCCTGCCCTGGGATCATCCGCGTTTTCGCAGCTGGATCGCTGTTGCCCGCGCCTGCCAACTCATGCAGCAGTCGCTCGGTCGCTCGCTATCCGAACTCGATATCAAGACCCCGCACCTCGATATTCTGATCAATCTCTATCGCTTCGAGGGCATCTCGCAGCAGGAACTCGCCCGCAAGCTGCTGGTCGGTCGCTCGAACATGAGCATGCTCTTGCCGCAGATGGAGAAGCGCGGGCTGATCGAACGGCGCGGCGATGAGAACGACAAGCGCGTACTGCGCCTCTTCCTGACGCCGGAAGGCCGGAATGTCACGGAGAAGGCCATGGTCATCCAGACCGACCTCATCGAGCGGGTGCTTTCGCCCGAGCCGATCGAGCAATGCATGGCGATGGCCGGATCAATGGAACGGATCATCCGGGTCCTGCAGCAAGACCTTGTCGACGAAGACTGATCTCAGTGAACGGTGTGGCCGACCGTTTGCCCCGCAAGGGATTTGTATTCCCACGCGGCCACGATGATCAGCACCAGCATCGCGAGGATACCGGCAAGGTAGACCTCGATGAACGGCGCAATGAAGGCGAGCAGAATCAAGAGCACAAGGCCGGCCAGATGCGACAGCGGCATACGTCCGCTGGTCGCCCCTTTGAACCAGAGATTGCCGGCAAGAAACAGTCCGGAGCCACCGAGTACGGAGGCCATCACGCCTAGATTGCCAGTCTCATGCGGATGCGAGAACATGAACTCGACGGCGACGGCGTGAACGATGATGCCCGCCAGGATCGGGATATGGGCATAGGTGAACGCCAGCCGTGCCAGGCTTCCCGGCGTTTCGTCGTGTTCGATCCGATGCGCCGCCCGCTCGTGGCCGAAGCGGAAATAGAGCCACCACATCGCCACCGTCCCCGCGAATCCAGTCCCGAAGACGACCGCCGTCAATGGCGAAAACGGCATTTCCGAGAAAGTCCGCCCCGACACCAGCACCGCCTCGCCAAGGCAGATGATGACGAAAAGCGCGCAACGCTCGGCCATATGCGCGCCCGACACGTCCCAGTCCGCGGCGGTCGATTTGCCAAGTCCCGGGACGGTAAAGCCGCTCGCCGGAGCGGCATATTCGATAGCAAGGGCGATGAGCCATGCGATCAGTCGCGCCTCGTGTTCCAGAAGGCCGCCGGCGATCCAGAAGACACCGGAAAATATTAGCCAGCTACTGATGCGCACGAAATTCCGATACTTCAAGGCGTCCGACTTGACCGCATAGCACGCAAACAGCGATCGACCGACCTGCATGAGCACGTAGGACCCGGCAAAGAGCAGCCCCTTGTCGCCAAAAGCCTCGGGGATAGACGCGGAAAGAACCAGGCCAAGCAGCATCAAGACGACGAGCATGCCGCGAACCGCCATCTTGTCGGGGTCGAGCCAGTTTGTAACCCAGGTCGTGAATATCCACACCCACCAGACGGCAAAGGTCATCAGGCCGGCTTCAAGAGCGCCGAGCGGCGTATAGTGCGCCGCGAGGGCATGCGAGAGCTGCGAGATCGAGAAGACGAAGACGAGATCGAAAAACAGTTCGAGGAAGCTGACCCTGCTTTCACTCGGACTGCCTTTGGCGCGCAGCCAGTTTCGCTTGCTCGTTCCCGCCATGCATTTCCCCCTTGCGGCAATTGTCGCTTAACGCGGCTTCTCTGAGGTGTCGCGGCTCATGCCCTTTTCGCGCAGCTCTTCTTCATAGGCCGAGAACAGCTCCTCGCCGCGCTCGCCGAGCTCGCGCAGATAGGTCCAGGTATAGATGCCGGTATCATGCATGTCGTCAAAGCCGATGCGCACCGCATAATTGCCGGTCGGCGTCATTGAAATGATCGCGACATTGCGCTTGCCGGGAACGGTGACTTTCTGCCCGGGCCCGTGCCCCTGCACCTCCGCCGATGGCGAAAGCACCCGCAGCATCTCGGCGGAAAGATCGAAACTCTGCTCGTCGTTGAACGTCACGACGAGGTGCTGCCGGTCTTTTGAAACTCTGAGTTCAGTCGGCCAGATATCGGTCATGATCCCATTCCCCTTCAAAATCACGAGTAGGCAATGAGGCTTGCCGAGGCAAGCTCAATTTACCGTGCGTAAGGAGCGTTTCCCTTGACGCGGCAATGGCATATACGCACATTAGTAGCATTGCGGAGGTATTCGTGAACAGCAACGTCGGAACGACAGGCAACGCATCGCCACTGGTTGCAGAGACGAAACCGATGATCGACCCGTTCAAACGGGCCGTGACCTATCTGCGTGTCTCCGTCACCGACCGCTGCGACTTCCGCTGCACCTACTGCATGGCCGAGCACATGACCTTCCTGCCGAAACAGGAGCTGTTGACGCTCGAGGAATTGCACCGGCTCTGTTCCGCCTTTATCGCCAAGGGCGTGCGCAAGCTGAGACTCACCGGCGGCGAGCCGTTGGTGCGCAAGAACATCATGTATCTCGTGCGGGAACTCGGCAAACAGATCGGCTCCGGCCTCGACGAGCTGACCCTGACCACCAACGGCTCGCAGCTTTCCCGCTTTGCCGGCGAGCTCTATGATAGCGGCGTGCGTCGCATCAACGTCTCGCTCGACACGCTTGATCCCGACAAGTTCCGCCAGATCACCCGCTGGGGCGATTTCCACAAGGTGATGGAAGGCATCGAGGCGGCCCAGAAGGCCGGCCTCAAGGTCAAACTGAATGCGGTAGCACTGAAGGACTTCAACGACACCGAAATGCCGGAGATGATCCGCTTCGCGCACGGCCGCGGCATGGATCTCACCGTCATCGAAACCATGCCGATGGGCGAGATCGAGGAAGACCGGACCGACCGCTACCTGCCGCTGTCGAAGCTCAGGGCCGATCTCGAAGAACGATTCACCTTCTCCGACATCGGCTACCGCACCGGCGGTCCGGCACGCTATGTCCAGGTGAAGGAAACCGGCGGCCGGCTCGGCTTCATCACTCCGATGACGCATAATTTCTGCGAGAGCTGCAACCGCGTCCGACTGACCTGCACCGGCACGCTTTACATGTGCCTTGGCCAGAACGACGCCGCGGATCTACGCGCCGCCTTGCGCGCCACCGAGGACGACGGATTGCTCTATGCGGCGATCGACGAGGCCATTTCGCGCAAGCCCAAGGGCCACGACTTCATTATCGACCGCACCCACAATCGCCCTGCCGTTGCCCGCCACATGAGTGTCACGGGTGGGTGACACCCGCGGAGCTAGGGCAGCTTACGTCCGGTTGATCGAAACCCCGCCATCCGCCAGCATTGACGTCCCGGTCACAAAGCTCGCCATATCCGATCCCAGGAACAGTGCGGCCTTGGCGATCTCCTCCGGCCGTGCCAGCCGTTTCAGCGCGTGCAGGCCATGGATGAAGGCGACGAGCTGCATGTCGGGATTCTCGAAATTCGCCGGGTTCAGCGCGGTGTCTGTGCCCCCGGGCAACAGCGCGTTGACGCGGATGTTTTTCGGACCGAGCTCGGCGGCAAGAACCTGCACCAGGCCGGTCAGTCCCGCCTTGCTTGCCGCATAGGCACCCATCCCAGGCATTCCTGCCGTGTGACCGACGAAGGTCGAGGTGAAGACGATCGACCCGCGGCCGCGGGCGATCATTGCTGGCACCTGATATTTCGCTGCCAGAAATGCGCTGGTGAGATTGACCGCCAGCATTTCGTTCCAGCCATCCAGCGACAGGTCAGCCACCGGCGCCGATTCGCCGGCGCTGCCGGCGTTGTTGAAGGCAACATCCAGACCGCCGAAGCGTTCGACCGCCACTTCGACCAGCCGCCAGTTCAAAGCCTCGTCGCGCACGTCGCCGGCAACCGCAACCGCCTCGCCGCCCGCATCTCCGATCTCTTCGACCAGCATGCCAAGCTGAGCCTCGCGTCGCGCCGCGACGACCAGCCGCGCGCCTTCGGCTGCAAAGAGCTTGGCGGCCGCCCGGCCGATGCCGGAGCTCGCGCCGGTTATGATCGCAACCTTGCCATCCAGATATCTCATGTCGGAACCTCCGCTTGTTGTTCGCGGTATCCCAATCCCAGACATCCTGGCGCTCAGCCACCCGTTTCCTGCCCGTGTCGGCGCGCGCCCTATTGTGCACTGCGCAATCGAATTATTTCGGGTGTGTCTTTCGTTCGATACCCATGGCGCCTGGCACGCTCTAAGAACACGTGTACGAGAATCGGAATATCGACATGCCGCGGTCCCGCAACACCCAGGGCGCCATCTACATGAGTTCGGCCATGGCCGGATTTTCCTGCAGCGACGCACTTTCCAAATCAGTTATCGCTTACATGAATGCCGGCCAGATCATGTGTCTGCGCGGCCTCTTCACCAGCATCTTCGTCTACTTCATCGCGCGCCACATGGGTGCCTTGCGATCGTGGCGCATCATCCTCAAGCCCATGATCATCATCCGCGTCATTTGCGAGATATTGGCAGCGGTGACTTACATTACGGCGCTCGGAATGATGCCGATCGCGAACGCATCGGCCATCCTGCAGTCGCTGCCGCTGGTCGTGACCTTCGGTGCGGCGCTATTCTTCCGCGAACCCGTCGGCTGGCGTCGCTGGTCGGCCATTCTCGTCGGCCTGATTGGCGTGCTGATCATCATTCGGCCGGGACCGGACGGTTTCACGGCCGCAGCTCTCCTCTGCGTTGGCAGCGTCCTCACGACGGCCGGCCGCGACCTCGCCACGCGCGGCATCGCCCCCGAGATCCCGTCACTGATGATCACAGTGGTGACGGCCGTCTCGGTAACGGTCGTCGGTGCATTGCTGACGCCGCTGCTGGGAGGATGGGAGCCGGTTAGCGTGACTTCGCTTTCGCACCTGCTGCTCGCCGCCATTCTCGTCCTGGTCGGCTATCAGTCGGTCATCATGGCGATGCGCACCGGTGAAATCTCTTTCGTCGCACCGTTCCGCTACACCAGCCTTATCTTCTCGACATTGCTGGGCTTCGTCTTCTTTGCGGAGTTTCCCGATGTCTGGACGCTCGGCGGTGCGGCTATCGTCATAGCGTCCGGCCTCTACACGTTCTATCGTGAGGCCAAGCGCCATGTACCGCCGGTCGCCCAGGAGTCCGAGCCGAGAACCCCCGTCTGAGGCAACCATGAACGATTTTGTGCTGCATAGATCCAATATTCCGGGTGTGGTCCTGGCGGGAGGACGCTCTTCGCGCATGGGCCGCGACAAAGCCTCCGTGCGGCTCGATGGCCGCACGCTGCTGGAGCGCGTCATCGAACAGCTCGAGCCGCAGGTGAGCACCCTTGCCGTCAACGCCGACGCAACCCCGGAAAATTGCCGGCATCTGTTCATTCCTGATATAGTTCCCGGCAAAGCGGGACCGATGGCCGGCATCCATGCAGCGATGACCTACGGTGCATCGCTTGGGGGTGTCACACACGTGGTCACGGTTTCTGTCGACAGTCCATTCTTTCCGAGCGACCTCGTCGATTGGTTCGCCGGCGTCATCGATTCACCTGGCAAGATTGCCATCGCCGCCTCCGAGGGCCGCAGCCATCCGGTGTTCGGCCTGTGGCCCGTCAGCCTTGCCGATGACCTGGAATCCTGGATCGCAACCGACGAAAAACGCCGTGCGCGCGACTTCCTTCTACGGCATGACGTTACGGAAGTTGCCTTCCCGCTGCGCCCGACGCGGGCGAGCCTCCTCGATCCGTTTTTCAACGTCAACACGCCGGACGATCTCGCCGAGGCGGAGCGCTGGCTCAAGGTCATGGCATGATGGAGAAACCGAAGGTCTTTGGCATCGCCGGCTGGAAGAACTCGGGCAAGACCGGTTTGGCGGTCCGCCTCGTCGAGGAATTCACCCGCCGCGGCTACCGCATTTCCACCATCAAGCATGCCCATCATGACTTTGACATCGACAAGGTCGGTGCCGATAGCTACCGCCACCGACAGGCCGGCGCTCACGAAGTGACCATCGTCTCCGGAACGCGTTATGCCATCATGCACGAATTGCGCGGCGCCCCAGAGCCGACATTCGACGAAATTCTTGCCCGCATCGCGCCCTGCGACCTTGTCTTGATCGAGGGCTACAAGCGCGAACCGATCCCGAAGATCGAGGCGCGGCGGCTCGAATCCGCCAACCAGGAACCCCTCGCCCCGACGGATCCCCACATCGTTGCCATCGCGGCCGATCACCCGATCGCCGAAGGCTTTCTGCCGGTATTCAACCTCGATGACACCCAGGCAATCGCAGACTTCATTTCCGGAATAGTGGAGCTGCCTGCAAAGTAGGAAACGTTACGACCTAGAAGCTGGTGCGCTCGCGCCAGAACCGCAGAGCGCGCAAACGAAAGCCGCCGGTCTCCCGACGGC
This sequence comes from Rhizobium sp. 57MFTsu3.2, assembly GCF_012932765.1. Taxonomy (NCBI): domain Bacteria; kingdom Pseudomonadati; phylum Pseudomonadota; class Alphaproteobacteria; order Hyphomicrobiales; family Rhizobiaceae; genus Rhizobium; species Rhizobium sp. 57MFTsu3.2. The sequence continues at coordinate 144,158 of NZ_JDWI01000003.1, read as the reverse complement.
TTCCGATCAGTTTCGATTATCGGCTCGCGGAGGCGACCGGGCGTACCAGCGCCGTCACGCGACGGATGGTGACGCGGCGGTTCTCCTGGTTCGGCCCCTGCGTGTTGACCTTGAGGTAACGTTCGCCGTAGCCCTGCGTCGCCAGGTTTTCGGGCGGGATGCCGTAAACGTCGGTCATCACATTCGCCACCGATTCCGCGCGTTGGTCCGAGAGGACGAGGTTGCTCTGGTCGGAGCCGACCGCGTCCGTATGGCCTTCGATCAGAAAGGTTTCCGACGGATCCTTCCGCAACACCTCGTTGATCGCATCGGCGACCTTGCGCAGGCTGCGCGCCTGGCTCATCGGGATCTCGGCACTCCCCGTCGCAAAGGTGATCGTATCGAGATCGATACGGCGAACCTTGTCGCGGATACGCGCCGAATACTTCACCTCATCCAGCGAATAGACACGCTCCACGGGCTCCACCGGCGGCTCGCGCAGGAAGTCGTAGTAGTCGCGATCGTCGTCGCTGCTCGTGTCCATGATGTAGTCACCGAGCGGAATACGCAGGCGCATCGGCGGCAGGTCGCGGCCCGGATCTTCGAAGTAGCCGCGGTCCGGATCTTCGTAGAGACCAGGCGAATAGTAGAGCACGGACTCGCGCCCGCCATTGTCGATGCGCGACCGCTGGATGATGTCACCATAGCGGTTGCGGATCGTCACGATCTGATAGCCGTCACGGTCGATCGTCTCACGGTAACGGTCCCGCGGCAGCTGCTCGTAGGTCGGCCGCTCGCCGTCACGCAGGAAGCGCCGGTCGTCATCGCCGCGAACGATCGTCTGGTTGTTGATCTGGATGATCACACGATTGTCGTCACCACGCTCGCCGAAGCGCGCGCCTTCCGGCCGCTCGAACTGCGGACGCCTGTCGAGACGCCGACCCTGTTCGCTGGTCACGGCTTCGATCTTGATCGGAGCAGCCTTGGCGCCCTCGGTTATGATCTGGGCCTCGGCGTCGGTTTTCGGAACCCGGAAATTCTGCTCCTGGCCGCGTTGCCTGTCGCGGTCACGACGGGACTGGATGCCCCCCGAGCGGTCGGCGTCCTTGTCGCTGTCGAGAACGGCGGCACCGTTTTCAACCGGCAGAACGACGGTTTCCGTGCTCTTGCTCGGGTCCGCGGCAATCTCCTTGCGGCGCTCGAGTTCCTTGGGCGTGATTTTCTCCGGAGCCGGGATAACCTGCTCGGCTTGGCCCACTGCCGGCTGATCGGTCGGCTGCGCCGGAACCTGTTCACCCTGCTGCTGAGCCGGTGCTTGCTCGCCCTGCTGAGGTGCTGGAACCTGTTCGCCCTGCTTCAGGATCGGCTGCGTGCCGCCAGGCTGGGCCTCCGTCGCCGGCTCCTGCGCGGGAACGGGCGGCTTCTCGGCCGTCGGCGCCTCTACTGGAGCAGGCGCCTGTTCCGCGGCTGGCGCCTGCGCTTCAGCGGCAGGCTTCTTGCGCGGCTTCACCGGCTGCTCAGAGCTTTCGGTCGCCTGCTGCTTGCCTGCCTTCCTCGTGGGCTGCGGCGCTTCGCCCTGCGGCTGAGCCTGCTCCTGCTGCGGGGCGACCTGCTCGGTCTGCGGCTGCGGCGCGGCCTCCTGCTGAGGTTGCTGCTTGTCGCGCTTGTTGCGACGCGGCTTTTCCTGGCTTTCGACAGGCTGCTGTTCCTGGGCCGCCGGGGCTATCTGCTCCTGCGGAGCCGCGGGCTCAACCTGCTCAGCGGCCGGCTGCCGCTTCTTGCGCGGCTTTTCGACAGGGGCTGCTTCCTGCAACTGCTGTTCCTGGGCCGGCGCTATCTGCTCCTGCGGAGCCGCAGGCTCTGCCTGCTCGGCGGCCGGCTTCCGCTTCTTGCGCGGCTTTTCGGCGGGGGCTGCCTCCTGCAACTGCTGCAGCTGCTGTTCGACGACAGGCTCCTGCTGTGGCGCGGGCTGTGCCTCTGCTGCCGGCTCACGCTGCTTGCGTGGCTTTTCGGCAGGCGCATCCTGCGATTGCTGTGGCTGCTCCTGCTGGGCGGCCGGCGCCTGTTCTTCACCGCCGCCGCCGTGCTGCTTGTGGTGCTTCTTCAGAATCTCTTCATCGGAGGGCGCATCCTGCGCAACCTCGAAGCTGCCCGCGACCGCTTGCGGTGCTGTCTGAACCTGTTCAACGCTGGCAACTGCGGCAAAGGATTGCACTGGAGGCATCACAAGCGACAGCGACAACAGCGGAAAGGCGGCACTTGCAAACAATCTGGATTTCATTCCCATAAAGGGGCTCCTCGTTGACTTCATTTTCTTGGGACGCGGTCGTGGCCACGTCCGATTTTGGGGCACCCATCCGCGGCGAAAACCGCGCGGGGACTGCATTTGTTCCACGAGTCTTAGGAACTGCAGCATTAACCCGGTATGAATGTGGCAGTGCGGCATTGTTCATCTTCGACATAGTTGATCGTTCGCCACACCCCTGCGATTCCAGTTGCAATTCCGCCGAAAAAGGTTTGAGTATCGCGCCAAGGCCGTGCCTTGCACCGCCCTGCTCAGCCGCCGTCCAAAAGAAGAACACGAGCGGCAGCACCAACAGAGAGGACTAACATGCGTATCTCCACCCGTATTCTTGCCGCCGCTTCCGTCGCCGCGATGTCTCTTTTCGCAGGCGCCGCCATGGCTGATGGCGAGAAGTATGTCATCGGAACAGACTCGACCTACCCGCCCTTCGAATACGTTGACGCCAGCGGCCAGTTCCTCGGCTTCGACATGGACATCGCCCGCGCGCTCTGCGCCGAGATGAAGGCCGACTGCACCATCGTCAGCAGCGACTGGGACGGCATCATTCCCGCCCTGCAGGCCAAGAAGTTCGACATGATCATCTCGTCCATGTCGATCACGCCGGAGCGTTCGAAACTCGTAGACTTCACCAACAAGTACTACAACACCCCGCCGGCAATCGCCGTACCGAAGGATTCGACCGTCACCGACGTGGCCGGCCTGAAGGGCAAGACGATCGGCGCGCAGACCTCCACCACTCACTCGAACTACGCTGAAAAGCACCTGCCGGATACCGAGCTGAAGCTCTACCCGACGGCAGACGAGTACAAGCTCGACATCACGAATGGGCGCGTCGACGCCGTAATCGACGACATCGTCGTGCTGTCGCAGTGGGTCAAGTCGGATGCCGGCGCATGCTGCAAGATCCTGACGCCACTGCCGGTCGACAAGGAAATCAACGGCGTTGGTGCAGGCATTGCCGTCCGCAAGGGCGACGACGCGCTGCGCGAAAAGCTGAACACCGCGATCGCCGCGATCCGCACCAGCGGTGAATACAAGAAGATCCAGGACAAGTACTTCGACTTCAACGTTTACGGCGAATAAGAAAAGCTGTAGGTCGCTGATAAAGCTGATGGCGGAAGGCTTGCTCTTCCGCCATTTTTGTTTGACAACGATAGAAAGATCAAAGCGGTAGAAACCGCGAGGGGAAAACTGGCATGGGCGGATTATTTTCCGCGCTAGGTCCATTCTGGGCCTGGATTGGGCATATCTTCGATCCGCTTTGCGGACCCGCAGGACTCTTCACGTGGTTCGGTTCCTCGACGATCCTGGCCTGTGGCGACACCGGTTGGGGCGATGAGATCGCCGCCGGCCTCAAGGTCACAGTTGCGGTCGCTCTGGTTACCCTTCCAATCGGACTTGTCATCGGCTTCCTCGTCGCACTCGGCCAGCAATCGGAAGAGAAATCGGTCCGCCTTGCGGCCGGCATCTACACCACGATCTTCCGTGGCCTGCCGGAACTGCTGACACTGTTCATCATCTATTACGGCATGCAGATCCTGATCCAGTCCGTCCTCGCCTCCATGGGCTATGACGGCCGGATCGAAATCAACGCTTTCTTGGCGGGCGTGATCGCGCTGTCGATTGTATTTTCCGCCTATTGCTCGGAGGTGCTGCTCTCGGCTTTCCGCGCCATCCCGAAAGGCCAGTACGAAGCCGGGGACGCACTGGGCTTTCATCGTGGGCGCACGTTGCGCCTGATCGTGTTGCCGCAACTAGTGCGCATCGCCCTTCCCGGCCTGGTGAACCTCTGGATGATCCTGCTCAAGGATACGTCCTACGTCTCGATCATTGGCCTTGCCGATATCCTGCGGCAGACCGGCGTCGCCGTTAAGGTCACTAAACAGGCATTCCTGTTCTATACCGTCGCCTGCGCTCTCTATCTCGGCCTCGCCATCATTTCCTCCTTCGGCCTTCGCTACATAGAACGGTGGGCCAAGCGTTCGGAGATCAGCCGATGAGCCACGCCCAGACGCTCATTCCGGCGCAGCCGGCTCCGAAGCAAGCGCACAGGCCAGTCACCGCTGCGCGCATTACCGGATACGTTGTCGTCGCTCTCTGGATCGTCCTGGCTGCCGCACTGCTCACGATGGTCGTGACCGGTTGGGATCCGGAGAAGTTCACCCGCTACGGTCCCCGCTACCTGCATGGTCTGTATACGACGATTGCCTTGGTGGTGATCTCGGTATTCTTCGGCGCCATCTTGTCGCTGCCGTTGGCCTTTGCCCGCATGTCCAAGAACAGGTTCATCAACGGCATCGCCTACTGCTACGTCTATGTGTTCCGCGGCACGCCGCTGCTGGCACAGCTCTTTCTCATTTACTACGGCCTGGGCAGTTTCCGTCCGCAGCTGGAAACCGTCGGCCTCTGGTGGTTCTTCCGCGATGCCTGGTATTGCGGTCTGTTTGCGATGACCATCAACACGGCCGCCTACCAGGCTGAAATCCTGCGTGGCGCCATCCAGAGCGTTCCGCGCGGCCAGCACGAAGCCGCCGCCTCGCTTGGCATCCACAAGGTCATCGCCTTCCGCAAGATCCTCTTGCCGCAGGCGCTGATTGTCGCCTTGCGGCCCTACGGCAACGAGATCATCCTGCTGATCAAGGGCTCTGCGGTCGTCGCCATCATCACCGTTCTCGACCTGATGGGTGAAACGCGCTACGCCTTCTCGCGCACCTTCGATTACCAGACCTACCTTTGGGCAGCGATTTTCTACCTCACCATGGTCGAAGCCCTGCGGCATCTCTGGGCATGGATCGAGCGCCGCCTCACCCGCCACCTGAAGCGCTGAACAACGTGGCAGCACTCGCCGATGAGAGCTGCCAACGATTTGAAATTGCAAAAGAAATTCCTGAGGCACTAGCAATTCGTCAAGCTTCGGTTAAGCATGTAGTGGTTCCATTTCATTGATCGCTAATGAGCGATCAATGGAACCAGAAGCGAGACGACGATGCACAAGGACATGGAAAGGCAGCTTCAGGGCTACGGCCTCACGACGGCCCAAATCATCTACCGGATGCCGGATCATCAAACGATCCTACAGACATACATCTGGCAGGACTACGACCTTGCACCGGATTTTCCGGAAATGCGCAGCTTCCTGAAGTTCTGGCAGGAGAAGCTCGACGGACCGCTGCATTCGGTCCGCTACATTCACCGCAAACTCATCTCGGCCACCGAATGGCGGGCGCTGAGAGGCGAGTTCACCATCAACTGATCACGCTGCAAAAGCCGGTCAGACATGAGCCTCCCCTTTGACGAACTCGTCTTCGTCCATCTCCCGATGCAGTGTGCCGTAGAGGATACCGGCATAGCCCAAGCCAACCAGGCAGAGCACGGCCCAGCCCGGGATCGGCCCAAGTGCCGCGTTCTCGACTACGTAAGTCCATGAATGCGTCTGCGTCAGCGGATTGCCCTCTGCCTGGAGCTTCGGCGTGGTGATCTTCAGACACCATGCGAGCAACAGGATAAAATACATCCAGCAATAGTTGCGGCGCAGTCGCCGCTTGACCGCGCCGGGGTAGCTCAAGAGAAATTGCGGCTTGCGCAAGCTCCTCGCGATCGCGCCGGCCCAATCGGGTCTGGATTCGCCGTTCGGCGCAAGAATCTGCGCGAAATAGCCCCGCTCCAGCTTCCGTACTCGGGCGCGGTAGATATCGAAGAAGCGGTATCGGCGCGCTTCGATGAGCAACAGCAGGGTGATCAGCATCATCCCGAAAAGCAGCACGCCATGGTGCGAGGTCGGCGTCGACAGTGAAACCGAAAGCAACGCCGCCGAGACCGTGATCGCCCAATTCGATGTTCGGTCGATGCGATCGCGCCAGCTTATCATCCGGCCGAGCTCTCCCCGATAATAGTGGCTGAGCGTATTCGTGATCTCGCCTGGCGTTGCCGGCAGCGCTGGTCGCGGACTATCCAGCTCTATCTCGAAGTTCGCCTTACTGATTTCGGCCACCATGGTATTTCCTCCATTTTGTTCTTATCCATTAGAGGATCCTTATTCTGCGCCTCGAACGTCGCCATTGCAAAAGACAATCAGTCGCCGTAGACGCAGCTCTGGAATTAAAACGATGGTGAATTGCTATGGCCAAGAAGATCGACGAAGACGCACTCGCGGAAGCCTATAACCGGGCTCTTGCCCTCGAGAAGGCGGGAGATGTCGATGCCGCCGTAAAGGCCTATGAAGAGGTCCTGGCCATCGACCCCGAGGATCATGGCGGCGCTGCCGTCCGGATCGCCTCCATGGGACGCGGCGAGACGCCACCCAAGGCGCCGGACGCCTATGTCGAGACCCTGTTCGATCAGCACGCCGAAGTCTTCGAGGACGTTCTCGTCGAACAGCTCGGCTACCACGTGCCGATGATGGTGCGCCAGCGCCTGCAGGAGCTGAACCTTGGCCCCTTCAAGCGCATGCTCGACCTCGGCTGTGGCACTGGCCTCACCGGCAGCGCGCTCAGCGACCTCTGCGAGGACATGACCGGCATCGACATTTCCGAAAACATGGTCGAGATCGCCCACGAGAAGGAGCTCTACGAGACGCTCTTCGTCGCTGAGGTCGAGGACTTTCTCGAAGACAATGACGAGGATCCGTTCGATCTCGTTACCGCGACTGACGTCCTACCCTATCTCGGCGCGCTCGAACCGCCGTTCTTCGGCGTCGCGGAAAACCTGAACCCCGGCGGTTTCTTCATCTTTTCATCCGAGGAACTGCCCGAAGCCTCCGCAAATGGCCAACCCTACATGGTCGGCCCGCATCAGCGCTTTTTGCATTCGGCAGCTTATATTCGCGAACGCCTCGCAGCGACGGGATTCGAGCTCGTCGAGATGCGAGAGATCAACGTTCGCATGCAGGAAGGCAATCCGAGCCCGGGCCACCTGGTGATTGCGCGGCTGTCTTAATACTTAGCCATCCACGCAACTTTCCTGTTGCCAGCGAAGCGGCGCCCTGATACTTAGCCATTCACGCAAGTTTTAAAACAACGTGAAAGGCCGGCCGCATGTCGCTCTTCCTCCACAGTCATCCGCTTGCATCTTTCTGCCACAAGGTCCTGATCGCCCTTTACGAGAACGACACGCCCTTCGAGCCCGTCCATGTCGATCTCGGAAACGAGGCATCGAGAGCCGCGTTCCTCAGCGTCTGGCCACTCGGAAAGATGCCGGTGCTGCGCGATGAGGCACGCAACCGCACTGTCCCTGAAACGACGATCATCATCGAGTATCTCGATCGCTACTATCCGGGTGCGACGGCCCTCATCCCAGGCGATTTCGACAAAGCGCTTGAGGTCCGCCTGTGGGATCGCTTCTTTGACCTGCACGTGCAGGAACCGATGCAACAGATCGTCGCCGAACGTCTGCGCGGCGGCGGCGATCCGAGCCGCGTGGCCGGTGCTGAGGCGGCGCTGCGCAAGGCCTACGGCATGATTGAGCAGCAACTCGGCGAACACCCTTGGATCGCAGGGGATAGCTTCACCATGGCCGACTGCGCCGCGGCACCCGCCCTCTTCTATGCCGAGACCCTTGTCCCTTTCGCCGGCCAGCCAAGCCTGCGGGCTTACTACGACAGGCTACTGGCGCGCCCGTCCTTTGCACGGGTCCTTGAAGAAGCGCGGCCGTATTTCAGATTCTATCCCTACCGGGAACGGCTACCCGCACGCTTCCGGCCGGACGAAGCCTCTATATGATGGACGAACCCGCCGCACTCGATGAGACGTTCCACGCGCTTTCGGACCGCAGCCGGCGCGGGATGGTCGACCGTCTCGGCCGCGGGCCAGCTTCGGTGTCCGAGCTTGCGGAACCTCTGTCGATGGCGCTGCCGACCGTTATGAAACACCTCGCCGTGCTGGAGAGGAGCGGCCTTGTCCGTTCCGAAAAGAGCGGCCGCGTGCGGACCTATCGCCTGGAAGCAGGCGCATTGGGCCAGGTCGAACGCTGGCTTGCCGAACACAAGGCAAGTTGGAACGCCCGCTTTGACCGACTTGAACGATTTCTCTCGGACGACCAACCGGAGTGACGAACGACATGACAAGACATTCCGCCATGCACGAGACATTCGCAATCGAGCGAAAGATGCGGGCGCCGGTCTCACGGGTGTTTGCCGCCTGGGCCGATGCGGAGGCCAAGCGGCAGTGGTTTGCATGCCACGACGAGTGGGTCCCCATCGAATACAGCCTAGAGTTCCGCGTCGGCGGCCAGGAGCGCAATCGCGTCGCTGACAGCGACGGCGTGCTGCATGCCTACGAGGCGCGCTATCTCGATATCGTGCCGCAGGCCCGCATCATCTATGCCTATGACATGAAGCTCGGCGAAACCCGCATTTCGGCATCGCTTGCGACGATCACCTTCGAAGCGACGCCATCAGGAACAACCATGCTCTTTACGGAACAGGTCGTCTTCCTCGATGACTATACCGACGGTGGCTCGCGACGGCAGGGAACGGAAATTCTGGTCGATCGCATCCAGGCGTTTGTCGAGCGCGACGGCAGCACAGCGCACTAAATCTTGAACCGGTTTCATGCTACGTTGGCGCCTCGGCATCTCACGGCGGCAGGCGAGGCAGTATGACTGCAGATAAACGACACACACAAGCCGGATCCACGCTCAAGCGGCGGCCGAGATTCAATCCCAAGCGCGGCCCCAGGCCAAGCGTCCTGGCCCGGGCCAATCGCACGGTTGCCTGGGGAGCGTCCCTGGTTATCGCTGTCTTTCTCCTGATTGTCACAGTCAACGCGTTGGTGCACTAGCCGGAAGAGGCCGGGCTGTAGCTAAGCCAGCACCACCGGTCGACGCAGTATCCGGCGAGCATGGTCGGAAGGTGCGTCGTCGATGAAAGCGCGCCGCCCGACAACAGACGGCGCCGGTTGGCACATCAGGAGCCGGACACTACTTTGAGGTTTCCACCATGGCTGCCGCCACCGAAGACCTGATGCTTGCCGAAATCGCTCTGGAAGCCGTGACGCTGCTCTTCGCGCGTGATCCCGAGTTCCGGGAACAGTAACTCGGCAACGCGATAGGCCTCCTCGAGATGCGGATAACCGGATCCGATGACCGTATCGATACCGACGTCCTGATATTCCCGCAGGCGAGCGGCCACGGTCTTCGGCGACCCGACAAGTGCTGTCCCTGCCCCGGCGCGCACCAAGCCGACACCGGCCCAAAGGTTCGGCGACACTTCCAGCTTGTCGCGCCGGCCACCGTGCAGGGCCGCCATACGCTGCTGGCCGACGGAGTCGGATTCCTTGACAAAGCGCTCCTGCGCCTCGCGGATCGTCTCATCGTCGAGTTTCGAGATCAGACGATCGGCCGCTGCCCATGCTTCCTCATCGGTTTCGCGGACGATGAAATGCAGGCGAATGCCGAAGCTGACCTCGCGCCCCTTGTTCGCCGCGGCAGCCCGTACCTTTTGAACCTTTTCGGCAACCTGAGCCGGCGGCTCGCCCCAGGTCAGGTACTTGTCGACGCGGCCGACCGAGAAGTCGATACCAGCATCCGACGAACCGCCGAAGTACAGGGGCGGCCGCGGGTTCTGCACCGATGGAAAGCCAAGCTTCGCATTCGTCGCCTTGATGTATTTGCCGTCGTAACTCGCGACACCCTTTTCGAGCAGCTCTTCGAAGACCGTGAAGAACTCATCGGCATGGGCATAGCGCTCGTCGTGGGCCAAATGAATGCCGTCGCCGGCAAGCTCCGCCGGACTGCCGCCGACGACGATGTTGAGCAGCAGGCGCCCATTCGAAATACGGTCCAGCGTCGTCGTTAGACGCGCGTAGTATGCCGGTGATGCCGTACCCGGACGGATTGCCACCAGAAACTGCAGCTTCTCGGTCTTGGCAGCGAGCGCTGCCGCTGTCACGAACGATTCTTCACAGGCAACGCCCGTCGGCAGCAGCACGCCGGAGTACCCAAGGCGATCAGCCGCCTGGGCAATCTGGGTGAGATAACCGATTTCCGGCGCGCGCGTCTGCTCGTTCGAGCCGAGATAGGCACCATCTCCCGAGGTCGGGATGAACCAGAGGAAATTGATGGGATCGTGTTTGCCGGTCATGGAAATGATGCCTTCTAGTCGGAATTGAATTAGCTTTGCTTTGCGTGCGAGGCGCCCGTCGTCGGTGTTCAGGACGGTGCCATGACGAGAAGCCCCAGTGTTTGACGTCGTAAAATCATCGTCTTCCCTCTCTGGAAGTCAGCCGCTCTCGGCGCTCCAGTGTCTCGTTGCAATCTTTACAAAAACCATCAAATCGATCGACATTTGTAATTATTATCTTTCGAGGCTCGCCGGATTATCCGAACCGGCAATTGCCGCTTTCGGAGAAAATTTTTCCGCCACGATGCAACCCGCACTTCGACGGCTTTCCGAGCGCCGTGCTTTCCGCTAATCCTCGTGCCCGGCATTCAGGAGAGGATTGGCACATGGCAAAAGTCGCATTCATCGGTCTTGGCGTAATGGGTTTTCCCATGGCTGGCCATCTCAAGGTGAAGGGCGGCCATGACGTTACCGTCTACAACCGGACCGCATCGAAGGCGGCGGCCTGGGCGGAGAAGTTCGGCGGCAGAGCGGCCCCAACACCCGCCGAAGCGGCCATGGATGCGGATTTCGTCTTTACCTGCGTCGGCAACGACGATGATCTCCGTTCGGTGACAACAGGTGAAAACGGCGTTCTCCAGACGATGAAGCCCGGCGCGATCCTGATCGACAACACGACCGCGAGCGCGGAAGTTGCCCGCGAGCTCGATGCCGCCGCAAAAGGCAAGGGCTGCGCCTTTATCGATGCCCCGGTATCGGGTGGACAGGCCGGCGCCGAGAACGGCGTCTTGACCGTCATGTGCGGTGGTGACGAGGCCATCTTTGACAAGGCAAAGCCGGTGATCGATGCCTACGCCCGGATGGTCGGCCTCATGGGACCGGCGGGTGCCGGTCAGCTGACCAAGATGATCAACCAGATCTGCATCGCCGGCGTCGTCCAAGGGCTGGCGGAGGGCATTCACTTCGGCAAGCGCGCCGGCCTCGACATCGAGAAGGTCGTCGAGGTTATCTCCAAGGGTGCTGCCGGCTCCTGGCAGATGGAGAACCGGCACAAAACGATGAATGCAGGCAAGTACGACTTCGGCTTTGCCATCGACTGGATGCGCAAGGATCTCGGGATCGTGCTCAACGAGGCACGCCGCAACGGTGCAAAGCTGCCGGTGACGGCCTTGGTCGACCAATTCTATGGTGACGTCCAGGCCATGGGCGGCAATCGCTGGGATACGTCCTCGCTCCTGGCCCGTCTCGAAAAATGATCGGTCCCTCCTCCAGCAGCGCGGAGCTGATTGCGCATCTGCAAACGCTGCGCTCGGAGGAAAACATATCAGGCATGGCCCGTTTCGGCATCGTCACCGAAACGGCGCTCGGCATCTCCAATTCGGATCTCCGAAAGATCGCCCGAACGGTGAAGCAAAGTAACGGCCGTGCGCTGGAGCTGTGGCAAGGCAACATCCGCGAAGCTCGCCTGCTAGCGCTCTATACGGCCGAACCGCAGAAGCTCACGGCAGACCTCGCCAGAACATGGTCCGATAACTTTCACTCGTGGGAAATCGTCGATACGGCGGCAGACCTCTACGTCGAGGCTGGTCTCAAGGCGCTCATACCTGAATTCGCAGCCGACGATCGCGAGTTCGTTCGGCGAACTGCCTTTGCGATGATTGCCAGCGCAGCCGTGCATCTGAAGAATGAGCCGGACGACACGATCCTTGCCTGGCTTCCACTCATAGACGCGCACGCTCGCGACCCGCGCAATTTCGTACGCAAGGCGGTGAACTGGGCGCTGCGAAACATCGGCAAACGCAACCTGCATTGCCATGCTCGCGCATGCACAGTCGCGGAACGACTTGCCGCATCCGACGACCGGACCGCGCGCTGGATCGGCAAGGACACCGTCCGGGAACTCAAAAGCGAGAAGGTCATCGCGAGGCTCGAGCGAAAGTCGGCAACGCGATAATCGCTGTAAAAGACAGCGAGCGGATGATGGTATCCGCCCGCCGTCCTTCCCCCCACTATTTCTGGATGCAGGTATCGACCGTATCCTTGGTGCACTCATCGAGGCCGGTGAAGACTGGATCCGGGACCGTCTTGCCGGCGATCAGGTCCATCATCACTGACGGTGCCTTGTAGCCCATTTCGAACGGCCGCTGGCCGACAAGAGCGGTGACGAGACCTTCCTTGGCGATCGCGACTTCATCACCGATCGTGTCGGCCGCACCGATCACGAACTCGTTCTTGCCGATCTTTTCGGCCATCGGCTTGAACAGGTCGCGATAGGGCTGCGGCGCGCCGAACAGCGGCCAGCCGCCCATAATCCCGAAAGCATCGAGATCGGGGTTTGCCTGGAGAATGTCGGTCATGGCCTGAACGCCTTTGGCGCCATCGTCGTTCGTGAAGACCGGGCAACCGGCAACTTCGGTCCACCCGCCCTCGCCTTTCAGCGCGGTCAGGCCTTTCTGGCCGGTCAGGGTGTCACGCATCCCCTGCGCGCGACGCAGAATGTTGTCGGCACCCGGGTTGCCTTCGATCGTGCAGATCTTGCCGCCCTGCGGCTTGGCCTTCTTGATGTACTCGCCGATGCGCGCGCCCATCAGATAGTTATCGGTGCCGAGATAGGTCTTGCGCAGTGCTGAATCTTCCGCCGCAAGGTCGGCGTCGAGCGTCATCACGGGAACCTTGGGATTTGCCGTCTTCAGCGTCTGAGCGATCAGTTTGGCGTTCGACGGAGAAATGGCGATGGCCACCGTTTCCGCCTTGCCCAACACGTCCTGAACGATTTGCGCTTCGCCGGCTTCATCCGAAGTCGATGCAGGGCCAGTGTAGAAGCACTCGTATTCGGAGCTGGCGTTTTCCTTGTTCCACTTCTGGCAGCCTTGGTTGATTGCCTCGAAGAACGGGTTGTCGAGGCCTTTCACAACGATGACCAACTGTTTCTTGGCCGCCAGCGCCTGTCCCGCCGTCAGCGCCAGCACCGCGGCTGTAAGCAATAATGCCTTCCTCATAGCTTCCTCCCATTGAAAAAATGGCGGACGCCATCGTCCGCCACATGATCAACCCGGATACCAGACGATGCGAGGATCCTCCTCCAAACGCACATACCCCCAGGCCGAGTCGATTAGCATTTCCAGATCGTAGACGGGCCGCCATTCGAGCAGGTATTTCGCCTTGCTGTTGTCCATCCAGTTGGAATGGAACTGGCTCGGTATATCGACCGCACCGAGGCCGCGCGTCCGCGAAAGGTGGGCGGCAACCTCGCCGTAGTCGACAGGTCGGTCCATGCAGATGTTGAACAGCTGACCTCGCGCGCGCGGATTGTCGAGCGACGCGAGGATCGCCGAAACCAGATCGTCAACGTGAACGAAATTGCGCTTCAGCGGCCTGCCGTCGGCATCGCGCAACAACGGCACCGTCCGCTCCCGCTGATAGCGCTCCGCATCAGCCCGCGGCACGAGTGTCTTCCAGTCCGGCCCGCCGAAAACATCGTCGCCGAACGACAAGGTGAACTTGAAGTCGTCCTTCTCCATGATCCAGGGCGCGCGCAAGCAGCAGCCGTTTATGCCATACTGTCTCTGGAACTGCTCCAGCATCACCTCTTCCAGCACCTTCGACAGCGCATAGCAGCCGGGATAGGCCTGGTGAGGCGTAGCCTCTGTGATTGGCGCTTCATGGCGATAGAAAAAGTGCCCTATCCCTGCATCGCCGCCGATAAGAATGAATTGGCGCGCAGTAGCGCTCGTCCTGAAGCCCTCGAGCAGCCAGAAAAGTCCCTTGACGGTGACGTCCATGACATCTTCAGGCGTTTCCTTGCATGTCGCGAGATGCACGACATGCGTGACGCCGGCAAGCGCATTCGACACGGCCCCTCGATCGCTGATTGAGCCTCGCACAGCTTCGACGCGCTCGTTTTCCGGGCACAAGCGATTATGACAAAGCGCGCGAATGCGCGCCTTGGAAAATCGCGGATCGTCGAGCAGCCCCCCGATGAAGCGCTGCCCGACCTTGCCCGTTGCACCGGTGACAAGGATCAGCATGCTCTCCTCCGTCAACAGCTAATATACAGAGACCTCCGCGCGTCAATCAAATTGTAGTATGAAACGAGTAATTGTAACAAAGACGGTAAATTAGCAGCATCCGATTGACGGTTTCGCACGGTTCTGGGTAAATGTTGTAAGCGCTCGCAGGGAGGAAACTGGCGAGCGAATCAGCGGCCCCAAGAAAGGGTCGCGCTTTGGGAGGCTAGACGGCTGGTGGCAGTTCTTGAGCTCGCCAACATCTCCAAACATTTCGGCGCCATACAGGCGGTCAACGACGTTTCGTTTTCGCTCGAAGCGGGAGAAGTCGTCGGATTGATGGGCGATAACGGCGCCGGCAAATCGACGCTCGTGAAAATGATCGCGGGCAATTTCCGTCCGAGCCATGGAACGATGCGGCTCGACGGCAACGACCTCATTCTGCATCGACCAGTCGAGGCCCGGCAGCGGGGCATCGAGATCGTCCACCAGGACCTGGCGCTCTGCAACAATCTGACGGCCGCAGCGAACGTGTTCCTCGGCCGCGAGATGCGCCGTGGTTACGGCCCCATGCGCATTCTCGATTACAAGACGATGTACAAGCGCGCCGGCGAAATCTTCAAGGAACTGAAATCGGAGACGCGGCCGCGAGATCTGGTGAAGCAGATGTCGGGTGGTCAGCGCCAGGCCGTCGCAATCGCTCGCACCATGCTGGCGGAAGCGAAGCTCGTGCTCATGGACGAGCCTACCGCCGCCATCTCGGTTCGCCAGGTTGCCGAGGTTCTTGCTCACATCCGTCAACTGCGCGATCGCGGCATCGCGGTCATTCTCATCAGCCACCGCATGCCTGACGTTTTCTCGGTCGCCGATCGGGTGATCGTCATGCGGCGCGGGCGCAAGGTTGCCGACAAGCCGATAACGGCGAGTTCGCCGGAGGAAGTCACCGGGCTCATAACAGGCGCAATCGAACAGGTGTGACTGGCAGCCGCTCCCTAACGTAAGTGAAGGTCGACCATGGCAATAACCCTCGATCAGACGATAGCGCAAAGGCAGCGCAACTGGTTCTCGTCCGTGTTCGCGAGCCAGACCTTCTGGGTCCTCGTCGCCGTCATCATCGCCTGCATCTTCCTGTCCTTCGCCACGAGCTCCTTCGCCACCCCCACCAATCTCTACAACATCACCCGCAACGTCACCTTTGTCGCCATCATTGCTCTCGGCATGACGCTGGTCATCATCACCGGAGGCATCGATCTGTCCGTTGGGTCGGTTCTTTGCCTCTGCAGTATGGTGTTGGCGGTTACGATGCATGCCGGCTATGGGATCGGGACCGGCATTGCGGCCTCGATCGGCACGGCGCTGGTGGTCGGCGCCTTCAACGGCCTGTTGATTGCCTATCTCGGATTCCCGCCGTTCGTCGTCACCCTTGGCATGCTGTCAATTGCCCGCAGCCTCGCAATGGTGGCCTCCAACAATACCGTCGTCTTCCAGTTCGGCCCGGATCACGACAAGCTGCTGGCGCTTGGCGGCGGCGCATGGCTCGGCATCGCCAATCCGGTCCTTTACATGGCCGTGCTGGCGCTGCTGACCGGCTTCTTGCTGCGCTGGACGCGCTTCGGCCGTTATGTCTTCGCGATTGGTGGAAACGAGCATGCAGCCACGCTCACGGGCGTGCCTGTCAGGAAGATCAAAGTCGCGGTCTATATGATCTCGGCTCTCTCAGCCGGTGTCGCCGGCATCATCCAGACCGGATGGCTGGGTGCCGTAACCACGAACATCGGTGCAGGGATGGAACTGCAGGTCATCGCCGCAGCCGTCATCGGCGGCGCCAATCTTGCAGGCGGCGTCGGCACCGCCTTCGGCGCCATTGTCGGCGCCGCGTTGATCGAGGTCATCCGCAACAGCCTCGGCCTGCTCGGCATCAACGCCTTCTGGCAGGGCACCTTCATCGGCGGCGCGATCGTTCTCGCGGTTCTGTTTGACCGGCTCAGGAACCTGCGGCAGAGCGACTAGCAACTGCCGCGGCTCTCGTATCAGTCCTCGTTCGACTTCGCGTTGTCGAGGATCATGTAATCGAGCGGCAACTGCGTCGAATACTTGATCTGCTCCATCGCGAAGGCGGAAGACACGTCGCGAATCTCGATCTTTGCGATCATCCGCTTGTAGAAGGCGTCATAGGCGGCAATGTCAGGCACGACCACCCGCAGAAGGTAGTCCACGTCGCCGCTCATGCGATAGAACTCGACCACCTCGGGAAAATCGGCAACGACTTCCGAAAAACGCCGCAGCCACTCGATCGAGTGTGTTGCGGTGCGGATCGAGACAAAAACCGTGACCTTTGTGTTGACCTTTTCCGGGTCAAGGATGGCGACGCGGCGCTTGATCACGCCATCCTCTTCCATCTTCTGGATGCGCCGCCAGCAGGGTGTCGTGGACAGCCCGACCTTCTTGGCGAGATCGGCAACAGCCAAAGTCGAATCCTCCTGCAACAGGCGCAGGATTTTGCGGTCGAGACGGTCCATACGGAAAAGCCCTTTCGAATTTATTTTCTTTGTATAGCGTGATTCCGGCAGTTTAAAAGAATTTTGTTTCAGCGCAGCAATGAGGCGACCCGCTCGCGCAGCACAGGCAACAACTCCGTCTCGAACCACGGGTTGCGCTTGATCCATCCGGTATTGCGCCAGCTCGGATGAGGCAGCGGCAAGATGCCAGGCATGCGGACCTTCGACAGCGTCGTTCGCCAGGCTCGCACCGTCTCCGTCATATTCTCGCTGCGCTCCGCGCCCATGTGCCACGCCTGCGCATATTGGCCGACTGCAAGGACAAGCTCGATCTGCGGCATAGCCGATATGACCCTGCTCCGCCAATGCGGCGCACATTCACGCCGCGGCGGCAGGTCGCTTCCCTTCGAGTCATAGCCGGGAAAACAGAAGCCCATCGGCACGATGGCGAAACAGTCGGGGTCGTAGAACGTCTCCCGATCCACCCTCAGCCAGTCGCGCAACCGGTCGCCGGATGCATCATTGAAGGGAATGCCGCTCTCATGAACCTTGAGGCCGGGCGCCTGCCCCGCGATCAGGATCCTCGCCTTCGACGACATCACTGCAACCGGCCGCGGCTCGTGCGGCAGACGAGCGTTCGCACCGCCAAGCGGCGTGTCACGACAGATGCGGCACGCCCCAATCTCCTGCCGAAGACTATCGAGCGCCGCGTCGTCCGGCGCACCTCTTGCAATCACCATCCGAGCAACCCCAGGACACCTCGTGCAACTGGTCGCGGCGCATGGTCGCGTACGCTTCGCGGCATCTCGAAGGTGCCCGCCCAGAGCCCGACCTTCTGCGCCCTCGCCCGCGCCTCCTCGTCACCATACGCTCCGTAGGATACCGCCATGCCCTTGCGCACCATCGTGGCGTTGAGATCCGCCCCGCCAGCATGGCAGACCACCAGCAGGCGATCGAAACGGTCCCGTTCGGTTCCCCTGCACTGCGTATCGGCGGCCCTGACAAGGGCTTGCAACGCCTGCTTCGCCTCCCGCCCGCACGCCCATTCGCTGCCCGCACGCTCGCATGTCTGGCTGAGCTCGGGCGCGTCGATACCGTATAGCCGCATCCGATCGCCGCCTATGTTCAGGCTGTCGCCGTCAGCCGCATGAAACTGGCCGGCATAGACCGTTGCCGCGTCATCATTCAGCTTGGCTGCAATCAGCCACAGGAATGCCAGCAGAGCCAGCGCCGTCACGCCGTCGCGCATCACCCGCAAACCGCGCGTCACGCTTTCGCCTCCTTAAAAAACAAATCCTTGGCAAAGATGGCTAACACCATCTTAAGGATTGCGCTTTAGGGTTTAGACAACCGCGGATCAAGTTTCAACGTGCACAATGGGTACTGGCGTTAGCACATCGGCCGACAAGAACATCGTCGACAA
The DNA here is from genome assembly GCF_012932765.1 of Rhizobium sp. 57MFTsu3.2. Taxonomy (NCBI): domain Bacteria; kingdom Pseudomonadati; phylum Pseudomonadota; class Alphaproteobacteria; order Hyphomicrobiales; family Rhizobiaceae; genus Rhizobium; species Rhizobium sp. 57MFTsu3.2. Next base: position 125,890 of record NZ_JDWI01000003.1, on the reverse strand, counting down.
GTCACGCAGCCACCGCAACAAGCCAGTGTCGAAGGCTGTGCGGCTGACGCGAGAGCGCCTCCAGTCGAGCCACGCCGCAAGCGGTAACTTCGATCGCGACGTGCTGGCAATGTATATCAATACGGTCCTGCAGGGCGCGTCGATCGTCCCGCTCTTCGTCATGATCATCGCCGCCCTCGGCGTCTACTTCACCGAAAACACCCAAATCTTTCTGTGGGCGCTTCTGACCCTCACGGCCCATGCGACCAACGTATTTCTGGCGCGCCGCGCCCGAGGCCAGGAGATCAACGCGACGACGGCCCGCAAATGGCGCCGCCTTCTCCTGTTTGGACAATTCATGGTCGGCTGCTGCTGGGCGGTGTTTGCCCTGCAGGACTGCACGGCATGCGAACCCTCGAGTTTCCTGCTCTACAAGGGGGCCGCGCTGCTGATCGCGCTCTCGATCACTGCGATGTCGAACTTCATGCTGACGCCGTCGGTGCTCATCACCTTCGCGCCGGTCGTCCTCGGACTGATCGCCCAAGCCGGCCTTTCCCGTGGAATCCTCGAGATCAGCCTGACGGCCGTCTTCACCACGACGGTAATCCTCTTCAACTACATCAGCGACCGGCTGTTCCAGTCCAACCTCAGGATCCTCGCCTATCAGGCCGAGAAGGACGACCTGATCGCCGAGTTGGAAGTCGCAAAGTCGATGTCCGATGAGGCCCGCCGCCGTGCGGAAGAAGCAAACCTCGCAAAGTCGCGCTTCCTTGCATCCATGTCGCACGAATTGCGCACGCCTCTCAATGCGATCCTCGGCTTCTCGGAAGTCATGTCCGCCGAGGTGATGGGGCCGCTGAACAACGCCACCTACAAGGAATACACCAGCGACATTCACCGCTCGGGCGAGCACCTGCTGAACCTCATCAACGAGATCCTAGACCTCTCGCGCATCGAGGCCGGAAAATACGAGCTGAGCGAGGAAGCCGTCTCGCTGCTGAACATCTCGGAAGATTGCATCGGCATGGTGCAGCTACGCGCACGCGGCAAGAACATCACCATCTCGCCGCAGTTCGAGGCCGAATTGCCGGCCGTTTGGGCGGATGAGAAATCACTGCGTCAGGTCGTCCTCAATCTGCTGTCCAATGCCGTGAAGTTCACCCCGCAAGGCGGCGAAATCCGCGTCAAGGTCGGCTGGACCGCCGGCGGGGGCCAATACATCTCCATCAAGGACAATGGCCCCGGGATTCCTGAAGAAGAGATCCCCGTGGTTCTCTCGGCCTTCGGCCAGGGGTCGATCGCGATCAAGAGCGCCGAACAAGGCACCGGCCTCGGCCTGCCGATCGTTCAGGCGATCCTCGCCAAGCACGACGGCCAGTTCATCCTCAAATCGAAGCTGCGCGAAGGCACCGAAGTCATCGCCATCCTGCCCGCCAAACGCGTGCTCCAGACTGTCCCGGCGGTCGAAGATGCGCCGGCGGTCTCCCGCAAGCGCCGGAGTTTTGCTTGACCGTCTGGTCGACCACAGGCGCCTCTATCCAAACAGCAGATGCTTGCCGATCGTGAACAGCAGGAACACGCCGCACGCAACGATCATGCAGACGACGGCGAAGGAGCCGAGATCCTTGGCGTGCTTTCCGACCATGGAAATCTCCGGCGAAATCCTATCGATGACTTCCTCGATCGCCGTGTTCAGGGCCTCGACGGCAAAGAGGGCAAGAAATAGCACGACGGCAATCATCAGCTCGGCAAGCGTTGCCCCGACGACGATCAGGAGGATCAGTGAAAACGCGAAGAACAGCAGTTCTTGCCGGAATGCAGCCTCCCTGATCAACCGCCTGAAGCCGCCCAGCGAGTAGCCGGCGGCTGCAAAAAAGTGGCTGATGCCGGTGAGTTTTGTCACGGCAGGTTTCATCAAGTGCCCTCGTTGTCCGTCAATGGCGGCCTTGTCGCCGCCAGTCAGAAATTGCGAATACCGGTTCGCGGTCGCCGCGGCAAGGGCTCCGTCATCAACCTGTCACAAACCTGAAGGTCAGTGCTTGTTGGTGACGCCTGCCTGCGAAAACGTCGCCATGCCGGAATGGCAGGCCGCCGCCGCCTTGACGATCCCGGCCGCAAGGGCCGCCCCCGTCCCCTCGCCGAGCCGCATGCCGAGCGCCAGAAGCGGCGTCTTGCCAAGCATTTCGATTGCCCGCAAATGGCCCGGCTCGCCGGAGACGTGGCCGATCAGGCAGTGATCGAGCGCCGAAGGATTGGCAGCCTTGAGGATGGCGCCGGCTGCCGTTGCGACGTAGCCGTCGATCAATACCGGAATCTTCTCGACACGCGCGGCAAGGATCGCTCCCGCCATCGCCGCGATCTCACGACCGCCGAGGCGGCGCATGATCTCGAGCGGATCGTCCAGATGATCGCTGTGGAGCGCAACGGCCCGCTCAACGGCTGCGATCTTGCGCTCCAGCATCTCGCCTTCGGAACCCGTGCCCGGACCAACCCAATCACGCGCAGTGCCGCCGTAAAGGGCGTAGTTGATCGCCGCTGCGATCGTGGTGTTGCCGATTCCCATCTCACCGATGCAGAGAAGATCGGTACCGCCAGCGATCGCTTCCATGCCGAAGGCCATGGTCGCCGCACAGTCACGCTCGGACAAAGCAGGCTCTTCGGTAATGTCGCCGGTCGGATAGTCGAGCGCCAGATCGAAGACTTTCAGCCCGAGGTCATAGGCGACGCAAATCTGATTGATCGCAGCGCCACCGGCCGCAAAATTCTCGACCATCTGCTGCGTGACGGCAGGCGGAAACGGCGTGATGCCCTGCCTAGTCACGCCATGGTTGCCGGCGAAGATCGCCACCAGCGGCCGATTCACTGCAGGCGCCCTGCCCGTCCAGGCGGCGAGCCAGAATGCAATTTCCTCAAGCCGTCCGAGCGCACCGGGCGGCTTCGTCAACTGCGCATCGCGCTCGCGCGCGGCAGCAAGTGCCCTGGCATCCGGTCCCGGCAGATCGCGCAAAAGTGCCCGAAAATCGTCGAACGGCAGGCCTGAAACGCTCATGAATGCGGCTTCCTTGTCTTGGTCGGTAACTTGTCTTTTCGCTGCAAATCAGCTTCTTTCGTCGCAACTCTCTTAAAGGCAGGCGCCGAGGCGAACAACACCTAAAGCGCTGCATATGGTCGCGGGGTCGGGGTCAGAATGAATATCGGAAACTATGCGGCCGACCTTGCTCGTGCGGTTGCCTTCCTCAGCCGTATTCCGATGCCGTCTTTTGCCTTCGCCGACTTTAACGGCAAGCTTGACCGCGCCTCCCGCGCCTTCCCCGCGGCGGGCATTGTCATCGCACTGCTGCCTGCGCTCGTCTTGCTGGTCATGCTTGGCCTGCGCGCCGACCGGCTGATGTCGGCCTTCGCCGCGCTTGCCGTCCAGGCGGCATTGACCGGCGCGCTGCACGAGGATGGCCTCGCCGACTGCGCCGATGGCCTCGGCGGCGGGCGCGACCGCGATCACGCGCTTTCGATCATGAAGGACAGCCGCATCGGGACCTACGGCGCGATCTCCTTGATTCTGTCGTTTGCGCTTCGCGCGGCGGGACTCGCCGCTGTCGCACGAGAAGCCCAGCCCATGGCTGCAGCCCTTGCCATTCCGGCGATCGCCTGTATCAGTCGCGCCGCGCTCGTTTGGCACTGGCATCGGCTGCCGGCAGCAAAACCCGATGGTGTGGCGGCCGCCGCGGGACAGCCGGGCGAAGGTGCGATGCACATGGCGCTCGCCACAGCCTGCCTTTTCGCGGCCCTGCTGCTCTGGCCGAGCCTTGGCCTCCTGCCCCTCGTCTGCGCCCTTCTCGCCTGCGGTTTATCCGCCATGGTCTTCACGCGCATCGTCCGTCGCAAACTCACGGGACACACCGGCGACACGCTTGGGGCTACCCAGCAGATTTCGGAGATCGCCGCCTTCTGCGCCCTTGCCATGGCTTTCTGAAATCTCGATATAGATTGCATGCAAACACCCTGCATCCACGTCTGCTCAATTGATCCGGAAACCGCCCTGTGCACGGGTTGCGGTCGCACGCTTCCGGAGATCGGCGGTTGGATGTCCTTTTCCGACGAAGAGCGCCGGCTGCTGATGACCTTGTTGCCAGCGCGGCTTGCCGCAATCGGATTGGCGACCCCATTGAAGCCCACCCAGCAGGCCACAGCGGAGCAGTGTGCATGAACCGTCTGACGATCGTCCTTGCGGTCCTTGGCCTCGGTCTCGCAGTCCTCTTGTTCAGCGGCGACACGACCCGCGTCTTCGGCATGCGAACCGATGATTTCGGCCGCTTTGTCTATCTGCTTCCGATTGCACTAATGCTGGCCGCCGGCATCTGGGCGAGGCGCACGAGCGCGAGCGAGACACTGCGCAATCTCATGATCTGGCTTGTGCTGATCCTCGCTCTTGCGACCGTGTATCTGTATCGCCAGGAAGCGCTTGGCGTCGGTAACCGCCTGCTGGCCGGCCTCGTGCCGGGGCGTGCCGTTGTCGTGACGACCAGCGAGGGCGGTCAGGAGGTGATCCTTCACAAAGTCCTGAACGGCCACTACGAAGCCTATGTCACGGTCAACGGCCAAAGCATTTCCATGCTGGTCGATACCGGTGCCAGCATGATCGCGCTGTCCCGCGAGGATGCGGAGCGCGTTGGCATCATCCCGGAGAATCTCGATTATTCGATGAGCGTTATGACTGCCAACGGCCGCGCCCGCGCAGCCCGCGTGACGCTCGCCGAGGTCGCGATCGGCCCGATCGTTCGTCACAACGTCCCGGCCAGCGTCGCTGAGGACGGCAAGCTCGACCAGAGCCTGCTCGGCATGAGCTTCCTCTCCACCCTCGGCTCCCTCCAGATCCAGACGGACGAACTGCGGATGCGAGACTAATGGCCTCGGTCTAGCTCCGCAGCCTGTATCCCGTCTTGAAGATCCAGCCCAGGCTACCGAGGCAAATCAGCAGGAAGAGCGAGATCATCCCGAGGCTGACCAGCGGATTGACGTCGGCAATGCCGAAGAAGCTCCAGCGGAAACCACTGACGAGGTAGAGCACCGGATTGAAGTGGCTGACCGCCTGCCAGAACGGCGGCAGCATGTTGATCGAATAGAAACTGCCGCCAAGAAACGTCAGGGGCGGCACGACCAGCATGGGGATCAGGTTCAACTGTTCGAAGTTGGCGGCCCAGATGCCGATCATGAATCCGAAGAGGCTAAAGGTGATCGCCGTCAGCAGGAAGAACAGAACCATCATGACAGGATGCTGGATCCTGATATCCACGAATAGATTCGCCGTCAGCAGGATGATCACCCCGATCATCAGTCCCTTCGTCGCCGCCGCACCGACATAGCCAAGCAGGATCTCGCTCATGGCCACCGGGGCCGACAAGACCTCGTAGATCGTGCCGGTAAACTTCGGAAAGTAGATGCCGAACGACCCGTTGCTGATGCATTGGCCAAGCAGCGTCAGCATGATCAGGCCGGGCGTGATGAACGCGCCGTAGGATACCCCCTCCACTTCCTGGATCCGCGAGCCGATCGCCGCGCCGAAAACGATGAAATAGAGCGACGTCGAGATCACCGGCGATACGACGCTTTGCAGAAGCGTCCGGCGCGTGCGCGCCATCTCGAAGAAATAGATGGACTTGATGGCTTCGACGTTCATTTCGCTCCTCCCACGAGCGCCACGAAGATGTCTTCCAGCGAGCTCTGCTGCGTCGAAAGATCCTTGAAGTGAATGTTGTGCTCGCTGAGCCGGGTCAGCAACGTGGCAACGCTTTCCTGTTCTTTCTCTGCATCGAAATCGTAGATCAGGCGGGTGCCGCCTGCGACGAGCGAGAGGCCGTTGCCGGCAAACCGATCCGGCAACGCCTGCAATGGCTCGGTCAATTCGAGAATGAGCTGCTTGCGGCCAAGCTTGGCCATCAGCGCCGTCTTGTCTTCCACCAAAAGCAGCTCCCCGCCGTTGATGACGCCGACACGATCGGCAATCTCTTCCGCCTCTTCGATGTAGTGTGTCGTCAGGATGATCGTGACGCCTGAGCGTCGCAGCTTCTCCACGACATGCCACATGTCCTTGCGCAGCGTCACATCCACGCCCGCGGTCGGCTCGTCGAGGAAGAGGATTTGCGGTTCATGCGACAGTGCCTTGGCAATGAGCACGCGCCGCTTCATGCCACCGGACAGCTGCCGCAGCATATTGTCTTTCTTGTCCCACAGCGACAGATCGCGGAGCACCTTATCGATATGCCCGGGATTGGGCCGCTTGCCGTGCAGCCCGCGGGAGAAGCTGACGGTATTCCACACGGTCTCGAACTGGTCCGTGGTAAGTTCCTGGGGAACAAGGCCAATCATCGAGCGCGTCGCCCGGAACTCCTTCACCACGTCATGGCCATCGACCGTGACCGTGCCACCGGTCGGATTCGTGATACCGCAGACGATCGAGATCATCGTTGTCTTGCCCGCCCCGTTCGGCCCGAGCAAGGCTAAAATCTCACCCCTCTCGACATCGAGATCAATGCCCTTGAGCGATTGAAATCCGTTGGCGTAGGTCTTGGTGAGATTTCGGATGGAAATGATGGGGGCCATGAACTCTTCTGACATCTGCGGCGGGAGTTGCTGGGGCGCTATATATCCGCTTTGAGTAGTTTTGACATCCCAACACAGGTGAACAGAGTATTCACTTGCGTGAAAAGGCGCGCGGGAAGAAAAGATCCTTCGCGCCTTCAGCGAACCCCAAAGCAGAAGATGTCATCAGACGGTGATATTTCTGATCCATAAAGACGGCGAGGCAAGCAAGCGCTCTCCGTCCCGCCGCACCCCTTGCGGAGCCGCCGTCCGAGCGATCTCGTTACGCTCCTTTGCTTCCTCGACATACAGTAGAGTGTATTACCTATGATGACATGAGATGACAGGATCCGGCTGGGCGGCCGTCGCCCGCGCCGCGTTCGCATTGGGGGCCGGCTCTCGGGCCGGCCTTTCCTTTTCAATCGCAGTAGACCCTACCGCTCTGGCGTGCGCGCAGATCGAAGTGAAAATGGTTCCAATGCTCTGGATTGCTGCCCGGTCCGAGCACCGTGTTGAAGTACTTGCAGCTGTCGCTGCGCACGGCCTGCAGCAGCCTGCCCTCCCGGAAAGAGAATAACCCTTTCTTGCGCACGTCGATCGCGTGACCGCTCTTCAGGACAAACTTGCCGACATCGATTGCGTTGCCGTGAGCGTGCTCAGACATCGGATTGTAGCGCTGCCGGCTGTTGTTCATGCGGCGGCAGCTATATCCGCCGAGGGGCTGGATGGTCTTGATACCGGACCAGTAGCGAAAGCGGGCGGAAGGCGCGAGCTCGTTCTTGACCCATTTGGCGAAGGCGAGCGTCACCTGGCAATTCAGCGTCACCGCCGGCCGGACGCCGATATTGCCTGACAGGCCCTGCAATGAGATCGGGTACGGCACCTGGCAGGCCGGCCCGTTTGAGATCGGCGGCTTCTCGGTATAGACGACACCCATCCGCTTCAACTCACGGCGACAGGCAAGCTCCGAGGCTGGCATTACGCTCGGATCAGCGGGCGCGACCGGTTCGCTCATCATCGGCGCGGTCGGGTTGTTCGGTCGCAACATGGCGACCTCGTTCTCTTCGGGCACGCGCGCCGGCGCAACCACCCGCCTTCCGTCATTCCAGACAGGTGCGTTACCCATCTGCGCCTGCGCCGCGGGCGCAGGGATCCGCGCGCTGTTAAGCTGGGTCGGATTTTCGGTGCCGATGCCATCGACAACGGGCTGGTCGGACTGGCCCTCGGCGATCTGCTGCTGTTGCTCCTCTGCCAGACCGACGACAGGCTCCGCCCCCAGTTCAGCATCCATATTGACGCCACCGGTAGGCACGGAAAGTGGCTGCGTTCCGCCCCAGGTCGAAGGCTGGTTTCGAAGTGAGCCGGCAGCGCCCTGCGCGCCCGCCATCGCCTCGTCGCTGTCGATCATTGGCAGTCGCCCGGGCTGCGCGGATGCCCGTAGCGTCTGACTGCCACTGCGGCTCTCACCTGTTCCAGCAAGATTGGGGGTGTTGAGATAATCCACCGATCCTGCGGCATCGCTGACAGGCGCGTTTGCGGCCGGATAGGCCTGCTCGCTCGGCGCTGTCTGCATTTGCGGCACAGGTGCACGGCGGCTTGCCGGAGAGATCGATCCCACCCGTGTTCCATTGTCCACCTCGCCGGGCGGAATAAGGCCATCGGTGGAACACGTCACCAGGGCTGTCGATAGCAGCACGGGCAATACGTATTGCCGAAGAATGGGAACAAACGCCATACTCTCATCGCTTCCGAGGAACGGCAGGGATCTAAAACTTGAGCCGAAATTTAACGATGAACGGTGAACGAAAGCTTACCCCGATCGCGACTGCCGCCCCCAACTCCCGAAACCGAGCCCGGACAGCACCTATCCAGGCCAAGGACAAGACGCTGGCCCGACACGCAGCTGTCACAATTTGGACATAGCCGCCCTCGACAACACACGTTGCCGCATGCTGTACAAAAACGAAATCTTAAGTCATTCCAACGATTATAAGATTGAGCCATCCAACGTCGGACCGGGTATGAGTTTCTTCGCTGCTTTCGTCAAAATCGCAGACCCGATGGCGTCATCCCGAGGTAGCAGCGAGGCTGCCGTGGCGGCGCTGGAACGCCAACTCGCGGACAAGGAGCGGCAGCTCGAACAGCAGGCGGTCGCCCTCGCGCACAGCCGGAAGATATTCGATCGCTCGTCCGAGGCCGCACGGATTGGCGTATGGGAATGCAGCCTACCCGACAATCAGCTTGTCTGGACCAAGATGGTCTACGATCTCTTCGACCTGCCACATGAGGCGAATCTCGACCGCGCCGAGATCCTGAAATGCTACTCTAGAGAATCGCTTTCCGAGCTTATTCGTCTCCGCGGCCGAGCGATCGAGGAGCGGACCGGATTTACGCTCGATGCCGAGATCCTCACGCCCAAAGGCCATACGCGTTGGATTCGCATCACCGCGACCGTTGAGTGTGAAGACGATGTCCCCGTCCGGATCTTCGGCATGAAACTCGACATCACGGCTGAAAAGATGATGTACGATCAGATCCGCTATCTGGCGGAATTCGACATCCTGACCGGCCTGCCGAACCGCGCGCAGTTTCAGACCGCGCTGCAGCGCCTGCCTCTGCGCTCCGTTGGCGGCAATGCCGCTGCCCTGCTTCTGATCGACCTCGACGGCTTCAAGGGCATTAACGACACCTTCGGCCACCAGGCGGGCGACGATTGCCTCAAGGAAACGGCAGAACGGTTGCTCGCAGCGTGCGCGGGGGCAGACCTCGTGGCACGGATTGGCGGCGATGAGTTCGCGGTTCTCGTCAGCGGCTACGACAGTGTCGAAAGCGTCGCCGCGCTCGCCGGGACAGTCGTTCGGCGCCTCAACCGCTCTATCGAACGGAACGGCGCCAAAATGGATGTCGGCGCATCCGTCGGGGTTGCCTTCCACGACGCATCGCTGCGTTCTGACATCTTCGTTTGCGCCGACGCCGCGCTCTACAAGGCGAAGAGCGACGGCAAGAACCGCTTCCAGGTCCACCAGGCTCCCGCCTGCATCGACAATCCAAAGATGGACGCCGCCTAACCTCTCCCACGCATTGACCGAGCAACGTGCCTTCTGAAACGCTGGCGACGGATGCACGCGTCTGGACTATACTACAGGCTGACTGCGGTCATCGGCAACGTGCGTCAGGAGTGACATATGGCAGACAGCAGATCCCCGGTCGCCCCAGGCGCACGCGACATTGCAATATTGATCGGCCGGCTGCTTCTCGCCTGGATCTTCCTGCATGAAGGCGTCTCGCTGGCGTTGAATTTTTCAGGCGCCGTCGAGATGGCCGCGCAATTCGGCTTGAGCGTTCCCCTGCTTGTGGCAACGATCGCACTCCAGATCGGCGCCGGCCTATCTATTGCGGGCGGGCTCTTGACCCGCTTCGGCGCAGCCGCCCTGGGCCTGTTTTGCGTCGCAACCGCCACGCTCTACCACACGAACTTCAGCGACCAGAACGAACTCCTTCATTTCGAGAAGGACCTGGCCATTGCTGGTGGGATGTTCGTGCTCGCCGCGGCGGGAGCCGGCGCTCTCTCGATCGATCACTGGCTGAGGAGCCGCGGGCAGTAGCGCCGGTCGAACTAAAAAATATGAACACCTACCCTCGTCGCCGATCCGTCGCGAAGATTATTGCGCGAAGTCACCATGCGGTCACGCAGCATCGCACCGCTCTCCCCGATAGGCTCTCACGATCGCCTCGACCGCCTCCACCGCCTGGGCAGTGTTCGTCTGGTAGTTCGTGACTGACAGCCGCAAGACCTGCCTGCCGCGCCATATCGCGCCACCGGCAAACAGGGCGCCTTCCCGCTGCAAGGCACCGATCGTTCGCTTGGTCAGCTCGTCGGCCTGCTCGGCCGGCCAGTCCGCTCCGAAGCGCACTATCACTTGGTTGAGCAGCACATCGTTGGCGATCGCAATTCCCGGCTCTTTGGCAAGCGCCTGCGCTATGGATGCCGCGACGTCACTGGCGCCATCAACCAAGGCCTCGATGCCCTGGCGTCCGAGATGCCTGATCATCGCCCACGTGGCAAAGCCACGCGCGCGCCGCGACAGCTCCGGCACATAGTGCGAGGGATCGCGCTCGCCTTCGCTGGCAAGCGGCAGATAGCTCGCCGATATGGTCATGGCCCGCCGATGCGCGACTTCGTCGCGAACGATTGCATAGCCGCAATCGTATGGCGTCTGCAGCCACTTGTGCCCGTCCGTCGCCCAGCTGTCCGCCTGCTCCACGCCTGAAGTGAGATGACGGCGCCGTGCCGATACCTGCGCCCAGAGGCCGAACGCCCCGTCGACATGCACCCATGCGCCTTTCGATTTGGCGATCGGGATCAACCTGCCGAAATCATCGCAGGCACCCGTATTGATCTGCCCGGCCTGGAGGATCGCTATGCGCGGGCCAGAGACATCAGCAACGGCCTGTTCGAACCCTGCCGGCACGATACGCCCCTGATCATCGGTCGGGACCCGTATCACGCGGTCGTGGCCGAGACCGAGAAACTGCAAGGCAGAAAATACCGTCGTATGCGCATCATCGCCGATCAGCACTGAAATGGGCGGCGCTCCGAACAGCCCGTTGGCGTCGGCATCCCAGCCGGCGCGCAACAGCACCTCGCCTCGGGCCGCCGCCAGGCACGTGAAATTCGCGACGGTTGCGCCGGTAACGAAACCAACTGAGGCCTCTAAGGGGAGTCCGAGCAGCTGAAGCAGCCAGCGCCCGCCCACTGTTTCAACAGCCGCGGCCGAAGGCGATACCGTATGGTTGCCGGCATTCTGTCCCCACGCACTGGTAAGGAAGTCAGCCGCTACCCCCATTGGGTGAGAGCCACCGATGACCCAGCCGAAGAAGCGAGGGCCGGTCATCAAATGCAGTCCGGGCTCGGCCGTTGTTACTAGCTCGTCAAGTACGTCGACAAGTGGCGATGGCTGTTCCGGCAGCGGAGCGGCGAAAGCCTCCAGCGAGCCGGCGTAATCCCGCAACGGATGATGAGGCCGACTATCGATCGTGTCGCGAAAGCGCGCGGCGTGGTCGGCAGCGATTGAGAACAATTCCTTCGTGCCCATGCGTCCGCCCCCCCAACATCAGGCAGTTGAGCCTTCGATGGCGGAGAATAGCCTGAACTCAGTGCCGGAGCCAGCTAAACGGCTCAACCCACCGACGGAACGCTTTCAGATAATCAGGCGCCTGCACTGCGAAGTGCCACGGGCGCCTCGTGTTTCTCGCTGCCGTAGAGCTCGTTCATGATCTTGGCGACTTCGACGGCATAGCCTTCCGTCAAGCCGTGCAATATCTGCCCGCCGAAGGATGCGGGCTCCTCGGTGTCGTTGTCCCACACCATCCAGAGATCGAGCGGGTCGCAAATGACGTCGTAGCGTAGGTCGGAACTGTACATGGTAGATTGCCTCGATAACCCCACCCACTTAACCCACTGACTCTTAACGTCCTCTTGCTTTGGATTAGCAATTAGGGTGAACGATTTTTTGTGCTGGTGGCCGGAAGCCCAGAAACGACCAGGACAAAAACGGTTCCTGATCCTGCCGGAGCTCTCGCAGCGATGTCGCCTCGCGGCAGGTAGGCCCTGAATACAAGTTGCGACGCCCTTCAGAGGCGCTCGCGGCCGTCGGCACAGAGCAAATCCAAGGTCCCCGTTTTATTGCGCAGGGACGCTCCCCGTAACGATACGATCCGTTTTCATCACGTCCATCTGCGGCCAGTTGGACGCGGCTTCGGTCGCCGGACGGCTACCGACTGCCAGAATTGTGATCAGACCGGCCACGATGGCAGTCACAATCAAGCCGCTATAGGTCATGTTTCGAGCCTCAATGCTGTGGTTTCCCAGCCACTGCGGCGCAAACTGATACGAGAGCCTAAATGAAAGCATAATGAACGTGGTTAACGCACAGCCTTTCCGTTCTTGACCGGCGTGTTGTGGATAACTAATCGGCAGCACTGGCCTGCGCGGACCGCTCTTGGAACAACCGCTTCAACGCATCGAGCTTCTCAGCATCAATCTTCGGGTCGGTCACAGCGACCCAGCCATCGATATAGTGCTGGGGCGCATAGACGTGACCGTACCCCATGGGAGAGCTCGTGGCGATTGCCACGTCGACCAGCAATTGCAGCATCGTCAGCGCGGGAAACCAACGCAGGCTCGGCGAAACATCCGGGCCGCGCGGACGCCTCATCCATGCCGGCTCCCGATAGAAGGAATAGGCATCGAAGAAGGTTATTGGGTCGCTGGCATATTGCAGGTAGACGATGCGAATGGGTCCCCAGGTCGCCCCGGGAATATCCAGGTGGTTCGTCTGGTTGGTAAATCGGATGAGGGATCCGTCGCGGAACTGCGGCAGCCACGCGGGCGATTGGGGATTGCGCGCCGCCGTCACGTCTCGCCACATCCTGCTTTCAAAAGGGGGCCCGCTCCACAAAGCCCCCTGAAACGGATCCGCGACAATGTCGAATATATCGGCAGATACCTGCGAATTCAGCGCGCCAAGGCTGAGGCCATGCAGGTAGAGCTTCGGTCTCTTGTCTCGTGGCAAGGTCGTCCAGTAGCCATAGACTTCCCGAAACAACGCCTTGCCTGAGGCCGAGCCATATTCCGGCTCAACCAGCAGCGATAGCCAACTCGCCAGATAGGAATATTGAAGAGCGACGCTCGCCACGTCACCGTGATGCAGATATTCGAGCGGGTCCATCGCCTGCGGGTCGATCCAGCCGGTGCCGGTCGGAACGATGATGACGAGAAGCGAGCGTTCGAACGCGCCCTGCCGCTTCATCTCCTCGAGTGCGAGCTTTGCGCGCCCCTCGATCGTTTCAGCGTTGTTCAGGCCCACATAGGTTCGTATCGGCTCGCGCGCAGGCGCCTTCCAGAAATCGCTGATCTCGGCCGCTGTCGGTCCCGAAGCGATAAACTGGCGTCCGCGACGCCCAAGTCCCTCCCATGTGACAAGCGAGGCAGTGCTCCCGGTCTTTGCCGGGTCATCTGGCATCGGCACGCCCGTTTCCACAAGCGCGTCGACGCTGCGGAACGAACTATCAGCGAGATGCAATCCCGCCCGCAGCAATACGCCATCCACGACCGACCAGAAGAGTGCGATCGCAAGAACACCTGCGATGACCTGCGAGACGCGGCGCGGAACGTATCGTGATAGCCATCCCGACAGGAACAGACAGGTGAACCGAAACAGCCGGCCGATCAGAACAGCAACGAAGAAGGTGACGATTGCGACGAACGCGACGCTGAAGGGTTCAGCGGTATCGACGCGCTCCATGTGCCACAAGTCGCGAATGGAATTCTGCCAGTCGACAACTCGCCGAAGGAAGATTACGGCCAGCACGACGCCGAGTACGCAAACGATCAGGTTGCCGCGCAGCCTGCCAACACCGGGGACCCGCAGTTCCAGGTACTTCCAGAGCCAGCTGAAGGCCACCCCGAAGAAATATCCCACGGCCGCGGCAATGCCGGACAACACGCCTTGAATCAAATAGGAGCGTGGCATCAGGCTCGGCGTCAGCGACGCGGCGAAGAAGATGAAGCCAAGCGCCAACCCAGGCGTCGAAAGCGATACGAACAGGCGCAACAGCAAACGTTTCATGCGTTCCCTCTCATGCGTCTTGCGCCGGTAAAGGCAGCACGACCGCCCAGCCTGCCTACATCTGAAGTCCGAGGAACTTGAACGGCTGAGAGTCCTTGAACTCCTTTGTCGCGTCCCCGGAATAGGTGTGGTCCTGGTTCTCGCCCAGGTCGAGTTTCTTCACTTTACCGCTCCCCTTGGAGAAGTCGATTGCCTTGAGATCGACCCAGAACGTATTGGGTGTCAGGGCCGACTCGAAGAAATACAGCATGCGCTTGTGGTCGACGACGGTCCGCCAGCGCGTCGACGAAATGTTCGGCTCTTCGGGCGTGTTCAGGCCATAAGGGACCGAGGTGTTTCGAACGACGCTGAAGACACTCGCCAATGCCCTGTTGGGGTCCTCATCCTTGGGAATGGCATTCACATAGAACGAGGCGCGCGCGAAACGGTCGGACGCCCGATTTGTGCCCGGCAGCATGACTGTCCCGCCGATCTGCTTCCAATAGGTGTTCAGCGCCAGTTGCTCATCGAAGGTCGGCGAATTCGTCATCACCTGGTATTTGCGGTCGTGGTGAATGACCTGCTTGCCCTTGAGATATTCGACGATCGCGCTGTCGCCGGTCTTGTCGGACATGGATAGATGAAGCGTCGTGAGCCGGTTCTCACCTGGCACGTTGTCGCTGACAATCGTGAAGGGTTCCTTTTCCAACGCCGCTACAGCCTCGTCGACGGTCGCAAAGTTATCGAGCACATACTGCCCCCACGCGGCGATCGTCAGGCCGGGCTTGCTGTCCTTGTCAAACTTCGGATACTCGGATTCGACGAGCCAGAGCAGATTGACATTAAGGCCCGCCTCGTTGAGCCCATCGGTCGTCGATACGTCGTATCCCGTCGCAACGACGCTGCCGTATTTCGCGGTCCACTTGATCGAGTTTGGCCCCGCCTCACCATTGCGTTCAATGCCGCGCGGCAGCACCCACAGGTTCGTGGCAACGTCGCTCTTCCAATCCATCGACCGCGCGGTGATGATATTGCCGTCAGGGCCGAGATAGACCAATCGCGTGCAAGCCTGAGCCGCCGATTGCCCGAAGACCATCATCGATCCGAAGGCGAACGCAACAAGCGAACGAGCCAGAGGGTTATTGCCGAAGATCATCCGCTACTCCATTCGTTGTTTTGAACTGAACTAGAAGCGCATCGAGAAGCCGACGACCGGCCCATGTTGGCTGACATCCCAGCGAAACTTGTTCGCGCCGGTGAAATCGTCGTTCTCATAGTCCTGATACAACAGACGATAGCCTGCACGCAGGATCGTCGGCTTGCCGAACATCTCGATCCGGTACCCGAGATACGCCTGCGCATTGACGCTGACCTTTGAGCCGACATCGAAACCGCCGACGTCAGCCTCGGCAAACAGGTTCCAACGGTCGGTGAGGTCGGCGTTCATTCGAAGGCCGATGAATGGATCGGCCCAGTCAGAACTCTTCGTCGAACTGACGCCAAAGGCAGAAACGTCTGCCTTCAGTTCTGTCCAGCGAACGCCGACTGTCGGCTCGAAGGATATTGTGCGCGGCTTTCCAAAGACGGTCTGCCCGCCAAGTTCTACTTCATACGCTTTGAAAAACGCCCCCGCAGCAAGTGTCGTGGTTTTTATGTCGATCCCGATCTCATGCGCGAAGACCCGCTCATCCTGGCTTGTCTGAACATGCTGCCCGTCGAAGTAGACACCCCATTTGCCGTTCGTGACTTCGACGTTGCCCATCAGCGCGAGATCGAGATGGTCGAAGATTTCAGAGAACGGCACGTCCACGTCGGTATCGAAGCCGGCAAGCGACGCGTTGCCTTTCAGGGAGGCTGCCCACACATAAGGGCTGACAATCACTGCCCATTTGGGTTCCGGCTCCATGCGTTCGGCATCAAAATCGGCAGCCCTGGCTGCCGAAAACACAATCGACGATAGGCAGAAAACGAGACTAAAAAGGCTCCTCGGCAGGCAAGGCGAGAATCGAAGCATTCTTAGCCTCCGTTGGGGACGCCATGCACTTTACTATCTGAAAGCGCAAATTCAAGGGACGCACGAGGGAGTAGACGCAGACAAGAGGGCTCCCGAACACCGTCCGGGAGCCCTCTTCCTCCTTAGGGATTTACCGTTCAGGCCGCGTACGACATGCGTCCGGCGCTGGTTCCGCCGGCAGCCCGTAGTCTGAAATTGGCAAGCAACGTGCTCAACTGCCGGCTTTCGTCGGCCAGCGTCTGGCTTGCAGCCGTGGTTTCCTCGACCATCGCGGCATTCTGCTGCGTCATCTGGTCCATGTGATTGACCGAAGTGTTGATCTCGTTGAGCCCCGTGGCCTGTTCGCGGGCCGCAGTCGCGATTGAAATGACGTGATTGTTCACGCGGTTGACCAGTTCCTCGATTTCGAGCAACGCATCCCCAGTCGAACGCACGAGCGTCACGCCGTTGTTTACCTCGCTTGCCGAGGTGCTGATCAGCACTTTGATCTCCTTCGCTGCATTGGCGGAGCGCTGTGCCAATTCGCGCACTTCCTGTGCGACCACGGCGAACCCGCGTCCCGCCTCGCCCGCGCGCGCTGCCTCCACTCCGGCATTGAGTGCGAGGAGGTTTGTCTGGAAGGCAATCTCATCGATGACGCCGATAATCTGGCCGATGCGGTTCGACGAATCCTCGATCCGGTTCATCGCGGTGACTGCGTTGCGGACGATATCGCCAGACTTGCCGGCGCTGGTCTTGGTTTCCGCCACCATCTCGCGGGCTTCTGCTGCACGTTCGGAAGCGGTCCGCACCGTCGCAGTGATCTCGTCGAGAGCTGCCGCCGTTTCTTCCAGCGCAGCCGCCTGCTGCTCGGTACGCTTCGACAGATTGTTGGTCGCCTCGCTGATGTCGCCGGCGCTGTCGTTGACGACGCTGGTCGACTCCGCGATCGCCCGGATCACGCCGTTCAGTGCGTCCACAGCGGAATTGAAGTCGGAGCGCAGCTTGGCATAATCCTGGCCGAGATCGCCGATCGACACGGTCAGGTCGCCCGCAGCCAGTTTCTCAAGTCCCGCGCCGAGCGACTGGATCGCGAAGGTCTGGCGATCCGCTGCCGAGCGCCAGTTGGCCTCGTTGCCGCGACGCTCCTCCTCGATCTGCAACTGGTGCTGGCTCTCGCGATCCCGCATCAGGGCCCGCTCGCGGACGGAATCCCGCAGCACAAGGAGAGACTTCGCCATGGCGCCGATCTCGTCGCGCCTATCGTGGTCGACAATATCGACGGCGCCGGCTTCATCGGCAATGGCGTTCATCGCACCCTTCAGCCGGGCGATCGGCGCCGTGACGCTGCGCACAATCCCGAAGGCCACGGCGATAATCACGATCGCGCCGACGAGGCAGGCGCCTGCGGCCCAGATCGCATTCTGGCGATAGAGCGCCGCAAGATCGTCAGCATAGACGCCGGTACCGACCACCCAGCCCCAGGGCTCGAAACCGACCACGTGAGAATATTTCAGCACAGGATCCGCTGCACCCGGCTTCGGCCAGTAGTAGTCGACGAAGCCCTCACCGCTCCTCTTCACGGTGTTGGCGAACTCGACGAAGATGAACTTGCCAGTCGGATCCTTGTTCTGCGACAGGTCCGTTCCGTTCAGCTCCGGCTTGATCGGATGCATGATCATCGTCGGATGCATGTCGTTGATCCAGAAGTAGCCGTTGTCGCCGTAGCGCATGGCCGAAATCACTTCCTTCGCTGCACCCTGCGCCTGCTCCCGCGTCATCGCGCCGGATTGTTCCAGCTTGTAGTATTTCTGGAAGATGGCGATGGCCGTGGCATCCATTTGCGCAAGACCGTGCTTGCGCTCGCTCTCCAGCTTCGCGTGCGAATAGTTGAGGAAGAAGGTGATCGCGAGCACCAGAATAGCCAGTGCCAGTGCCACAAGAGAATAAAGGCGGGTAGAAATCTTGACGTTACGCATTGAGCCCCGGCAGTTCAGAATTTAATAATGGTCGAATACTGCTATGCGGGTCTTACCGGATGGTGAATTTGAATTGGATTTTATTGAACTGCCGTATGGCGAGAGATTTCGCCAGGGACTCACTTCTCGCGACAAAGCATTGATTTATTTCAACAAGCTTCCGCCCATACAAACACGCTAGGTAAGATCTTATAGAACTATGGTAGCAGTCTGCGGCGTTGTACGCATCGCCACCGGACCAGGCCGCGTTTCGCTTTAAAGGCATCTGCGCTAGGGTCCCTCGGAATCGTTGTCCCCGTATCACTGAACAGGAGCCTTTCATGACCGACGCCAAGCCGAATGGCGCGCTGACCCTTCGCACAGTGGCCATGCCGGCCGACGCCAATCCAGCCGGCGACATTTTTGGTGGCTGGGTCATGGCACAGATGGACCTTGCCTCGGGCATCACCGCATCCGAACGCGCCAAGGGCCGCGTCGTCACCGCTGCCGTCAAGGAAATGGCCTTCGCCCTACCGGTGAAGATCGGCGATACGCTGTCAGTCTTCACGACAATCGAACGCGTCGGCCGCACGTCGATCACACTGTCGGTCGAGGCCTGGGCGACCCGCGCACGATACAACAACATGGAAAAGGTGACGGCCGCGACCTTCATCATGGTCGCCCTCGACGAAAGCGGCCAGCCGACGCCGGTTCCCGCGGAGTAGGCATGGAAACGGTCGCCTCGCCGGAGGTCTTTCTCCACATCAAGGTCGTGATGGGGATGGTGATCTCGCTTAGCCTTGCGCGGCTGCTGACCGGGATCGCCGGCATTATCCAACACCCCGGAAAGGCGAAGCCCTATGCCGTGCATCTCGGCTGGGCGGCCTCCATGTTCCTCTTCATCATCCACATCTGGTGGTGGGAGTACCGGCTGCAGGCCGTACCGGTGCTCCATTTCGGCGTCTATTTGTTTCTCATCTGTTTCTGCGGGCTGTTCTTCATGTTGTGTGCCCTGCTCTTCCCCGCTTCGCTGGATGAGTACGGCGGCTACGAGGAATATTTCTACTCCCGCCGCAAGTGGTTTTTCGGCACGCTCGCCATCACCTATGCTGTCGACATCGTCGATACGGCGATCAAGGGAGCCGATCACATCCAGTCGCTCGGCTGGGAGTTTCCGGCGCGCAACGTCGTCTACATCGTACTCTGCTGTATTGCCGCCTGGACCGGAAGCCGCCGCTTCCACACTGCTTTTGTCTGGCTCAATCTCGTCTATCAGATCAGCTTCATTTTCCGCATCTACGATGTCCTCGGATTATGATGTGCAACTTTTTGGTTGCCAATTGGTCGCGGATATGCGATTAAAAAAGGCAACCAGGAGGTTGCTGATATGTCTGATCGCATCGAGAAGATCATCGAACTGAACGCGCCCGTCGAACGCGTCTGGAAGGCCATCACCGATCACCGCGAGTTCGGCGAATGGTTCCGCGTCCAGCTGGACGGACCCTTCGTGCCGGGAGAGAATTCGACCGGCCACATAACCTATCCCGGCTACGAGCACATCCGCTGGCAGGCGACCGTCAAACGCATGGAGAAGCCCGAGCTCTTCTCTTTCACCTGGCATCCCTACGCTATCGATCCCGATGTCGACTATTCCGGCGAACCGCCGACCCTCGTCGAATTCCGCCTGGAGCCGACGCCGTCAGGGTCGCGCCTGACGGTGACGGAGTCAGGTTTCGACAAGGTCCCGCCGCATCGCCGCGAGGAAGCCTTCCGGATGAACGACGGCGGCTGGGCCGAGCAAATGAAAAACATCAAGGAATACCTCGATCGCTAACATTGAATTCCGCCGCGACAATGCGGCCCCCCTGTTTGCCGCCTTGGGAGACCCGACGCGCCTGTCGCTGCTGACAACCCTCAGCGACGGGTGCGAGCGCTCGATCGCCGGCCTCTCCGCCGGCACCGAGCTTACCCGCCAGGCGATAACGAAACACCTGCATGTGCTGGAACAGGTCGGCCTCGTCCGCTCCACCAAGGTCGGGCGGGAAAGCCATTACGCCTTCCAACCCGATCGGATCGGCGAGATGCGCGCGTATCTCGACAGCGTCTCCCGGCAATGGGACGACGCGCTCGAGCGCCTGCGCGCGTTCGTGGAGCGTTAGGCCCCTGGCGTGCAGCAAGCCACCAGTCAGACCTCAGGCGCGGAAGATGAACGATGCGCCGATCGCGATCAGGGCGAAGCCAATGGCGTGGTTCCACGTCAGGTTCTCGCCGAGCCAGAAGACGGAGAAGCCGGAAAAGACGATAAGCGTGATCACCTCCTGCATCGTCTTCAGCTGTGCCGTCGTATAGACGGCCGAACCGATACGGTTGGCAGGCACGGCAAGGCAGTATTCGAAGAAGGCGATCGCCCAGCTGACGACAATGGCGATATAGAGCGCCGCGCCTTTGTGCTTGAGATGCCCGTACCAGGCGAAGGTCATGAAGATATTTGAGGCGAAAAGCATGACAACCGGCCAGATGGCGGTTGGGCTAAGGGCAAAAGGCATGGTCGATTCCTGGAGTTAAAGGTGGCGGCAGCATGTATCGCCAATTTTCTGCTCCGCAAGGGGTTACCCCATCTTGTCGCCTCATGCACGCCCGGTAACTGAAATCGATGCCCGTCAGCCAGCCTCAAAAGCACAATCCATGATTGATGTTGATTGGTGTCAATTCCTCCAAAGCTGTGCGCCTAATAGGGAAGGCATCCGCAGATTGACAGTCCGATACGCTGCAACGCAAGGCACTGCCGCGCATCGCCGGTCCGGATGGCCTCACCAGACGTCCGCCGGAGGGGACGCGCCATGGACACGATCACAGATATCAACAAATCCAGTTTGGCTGGCCTGCTTGCGGCGCTCGCGACGGCGAAAATGAAGGTCGGTTCGATCGCCAATGCCGATGGCAGCTATACCGTTACCTACGAGCCCTTGCCTTCCGCATCGGACGGAGCCCAGCTCAGCGAGACTATGCCGAGCACATTGCCAACATGGATAGCCCTGCCCCGGCGCCAGCAGGCGCGCATGGACCCTTCGTCCACGCCCGCGCGATCGCGCCGAAAACGATCCTTTATACCGACACGAACGGGCGTGACGAAATCCGCGAAGGCGGCTCGCGCTCCTGGCGTAATTGCAACGCCGGCAATATCCGCAAGGGCGACTTCTCGATCAATTGCGGCGCCATCGGCGATGACGGCAGCTTCGCGATCTTTCCCGACGAGGAGAGCGGGAAGGCGGCGATCATCGCCCTGCTGAGAACGACCGCCTACATCAAGCTCACCCTCAGGCAGGCAATCTTCCGCTATGCGCCGCCGAACGAGAACCAATCCGAAGACTACGCCAAGTTCATCCGTGACAAGACCGGCATTGCGCTGACGGCGGTTCTCGCCGACCTCAAGATGGACGACTTCCGCAAGATCGCGAAATTCATCCAGGTCGTCGAGGGCTGGAAACCTGGCACAATCAGGCCGAACGGACCGCCTGCGCCGCTGATCGGCGCAGGCGCGGCCATCGGCGTGGCGTCGTCGGCGGCGTCGGCCACGCAGGACTGGATGGCCATTGCTCGCCGGGAAGCTGCCCTTCCCGCACATGAACGCAGCCAATGGCCTGATCCCGGAGAGAATCCGCGCATCCTGAACTATTTCAAGGTCTGCGCCCATGGTTCGAGGTTGATGGTTGCGACGAAGTCGATTGGTGCGCCGCCTTCGTCAACTACTGCCTTGTCACGAGTGGGCACATGGGCGCCGACCATCCAAGCGCCCGCTCCTTCTTCTGGAACAAGAAGAAGCAGTTTCATGTCCTTCAAGCCCCGCAACCAGGCGCGATCGCGGTTCGCCGCTACGCCCCCTTCTCCGACGCGAGCTGGGCAACGGGAAACGGCCATGTCGGCTTCGTGGTCTCCTGGACCAGCACGACGGTAACGCTCCTCGGCGGCAACCAGGGCAACACGATCTGCGAGAGGACATTCCCCCGTCTGGAGAAGAACGCAGCAGGCGCAAAGCAATCCGAATTCGTCGCCTTCTTGATGTCGGTCATCGTGTAGCAGCAGGCCCCGATCCGCGGAATGCCTGACGACGCCGAGGACCAGCGCTGCGTCGTCAGTCCCTATTGGACAAGATAGCCAAGGACTGCCGCGTTTATCAGGTCGATGAAGAAGGCGGAAACGAGCGGCAGAATGATGAACGCCATGCTGGAGGCACCGTGAATCTTGGTGACCGCTGTCATATTGGCGATAGCCGTCGGTGTGGCGCCTAGCGCGATACCGCCAAAGCCGGCGGAAATCACTGCAGCGTCGTAGTTCCGCCCCATCGCCGGGAACACGACGAAAAGGATGTAGATGACGGTCACGCACGTCTGCGCCCCGAGCACCAGGATGAGCGAGAGCCCTAGGCCGCTCAAGGCCCAGAGCTGCATGCTCATCAGCGACATCGAGAGAAACACGTTCAACGAAAGATCGGATATCAGCGACAGCGCACGGCTCCGCGTCGGCCATGGCAGGCGTGGAGCCGCCAACGGGACGACATTGGTCATCACGATGGCCACCAGAAGGCAAACGACGAAAAGCGGGAGCTTGAAGCCGGTCTCCTCGATCACCTCCTCCAAGGCATATCCTGTCAGGATCGCGATGTTGGTGACGAACAATGTCCTCAACAGGCTGACCGCGCTGACCTCATCGTCATGTTCACGCGCCGACTTATGCGACACCCCGATCGTCAACTCTTCGTTCGCCGCTCCGCTCAGGTGGTATCGGGCGATCAGTCGCTGTGCGATCGGCCCGCCGATAAGGCTGGCGATGACAAGGCCAAGCGTTGCGCTGGCAATGCCGACTTCCATGGCGTTGGTGACCCCGAAGCGGCTCGAAACGATTGGAGCCCAAGCGATCGTTGTGCCGTGTCCGCCAATGAGCGAAATCGAGCCGAGCAGAATGTCGATGCCCCTGGGCAGGCCGAGCGCCGCGCTTGTTCCAATGGACGTCAGATTCTGGATGATCAGGAAGGCGACCGTTATGACCAGAAGGATCAGAAAAGGCCTGCCGCCGGCGGCAAGATCGGTGAGCCGGGCGTTGAGACCGATACCTGTGAAGAAATAGAGAAGCAGCAGATCGCGTGCCTGAAGCGCGAAGCTGATCTCGATGTCGAACAGCGTGTATGCGAGGAGCGTCACCGCCGCCGCAAGCATCCCGCCTGTCACCGCCTCCGGAATGCTCCACCGTGTCAGAATGGGGAAAAGATGGTTCAGAGTTGCCCCAACAAAGAACACCAGAATTGCAATCGTGAAAGACAGTAGCCCCGGAACCTGAATTGCCGCCACGCGCCACCCTTCCCCAAGATTCGCCACGTCTGCCGCGGCGACGGTTTGCTGCCGGAAATCTGGCACACGACGCGGGATTGAGCCAGAAAAATACGCGCGATACTGGCAGGGAAAACGGCCGCGGCATCCCAACCTCAGGGACTTCTGCCGCGACGCCGCATTTTGGAATCCTTGAACCTTCATGCTCACCTTTGAAAAGGGCGTGCATGGAAGACGAAGAGCGATGCATTGCCGCCGCTCCTCGCCCAGCCTATGCCGCACCACCCGGCTATTGCCTCAGGTCAGGTTCTTGCGTCGCTCGAGCTCGGCCGTAGTCGGCTGCTCGAATTCGAACGAGCCGGTGACGATGTCGCCGTCACGAACATACTTGTTCGCAGTAACGCCGGAGCCCGAAACCCGCGAGCTGACGAGCTTCAGTTTGCCCGGAAAGGCGCCGTCACCGAACAGCTTCTTGCCCTTGCCGAGCACGACGGGAAAGAATGAAATATTCAGCTCGTCGACCAGGTCGTTCTTGAAAAGCGTCTGCAGGAAGTCGGTTGACCCTTGTGTCAACAGGTGCGGTCCATCGCCGCCTTTCAACGCCTTGAGCGCGCCGACCACATCGGCACCGAGCACCTGGCTGTTCTGCCAGCTGGGCACAAAGTCCGGGTTGCGGGTCGCGACATATTTGGTGACCCGATCGAAAAGTGGACCGATCGGGTCGTCGGCCGCGACATAGGGCCAGTGCGCGGCGAAGATGTCGTAGGTCTTGCGGCCGAGCAAAAGATCGAAAGGATTGGCGAACATCTCACCCACGGTCTCGCCCATCGCCTCGTCGAAATAGGGAGCGGCCCAGCCGCCATACCTGAAGTCGCCGATCGGGTCCTCGTCCGGACCGCCCGGCGCCTGCATGATGCCGTCGAGACTGACGAATGCACCAGTGATGATCTTCCTCATGCCTGTTCTCCTTTGTGGCCGTTTAGGCTGCTGACGGCGGCTTTCTCGAGCGAGCCGGCCGGTATTGACGACTTAATTGCTCTTGGCGAGAACGCGGCCGGCCATGGCGGGATGGATCTCGAACACTGGGCCTGCCTCGGACTCGCTCGCTGACATTAGTCTTGTCTTCGTATTGCGCTCAGCTGAGTTCTTGGGCGAGCCCGATGAGAACCCCTTCAGGCCCCCTGATATAGCAGAGCTGATATATATCTTTGTACCGGACGACTTCGCCCACGAGTTGCGCGCCGCGCCTGCGGAGCCTTTCAAGCGTCTCGTCGATGTCGTCCACGGCGAACATGACGCGGAGGTAGCCTAGGGCGTTGACCGGGGCGTTCCGGTGATCTGCGACGACATCAGGCGCAAGGAAGCGGGAGAGCTCAAGCCGGCTGTGTCCATCGGGTGTGCGCATCATGGCAATCTCGACACGCTGATGGGCCAGTCCAGTGACACGTCCGGCCCATTCTCCCTCGATCGTGGCCCGCCCTTCGAGCTCGAGGCCGAGCTCGCGAAAGAATTCAATCGTCTCTCCGAGGTCTTCGACGACGATTCCCACATTATCCATCCGCTTGAGCGCCATGCTTCCAATCTCCAAGGTGTCGTTCCAATCTACAAGGTGTCGCCTAGTACTGTCCGCGTCAGACGCTTGAATCCGGACGGCCTCAAAACGCCACCCGGCTTTCAAACGTCTCTTACACTCCAAGGACGATCGCCCATGCGACGTGCCGACAACCGTCTGAGATAAAATCGAACCTGTAAGGCGCTATCCTGTCGGGCGTCGTCGACTGGGCGAAGTGACCTGAAGCCGATGACGAGGCGTCCTGCAATCACTCTCGTTCCATCCGCACCTCAACAGCAAACGCCGCCAGTTGATGCACGCGGATACAACCGGAGCGTTTACCACAAAGCGAACGCCCCAATTTCGGTACGGAAATTTCCGCCAAGCCTCTAGTTATAAATAGTTATCGCGACAAAAGGTAATTCGTGAAATACATATACAGGTTGCAATAGCGCAACCAAGATAAGTAAGCATAAATAGATCGATACCGGCAAAACGCCCGTCAGCTGTCTGGCGGCGATGATACCGCTTGCGAAAGAACGATAGCCTGGGACCTCAGACATATTGAAGACAACAGTAGATCAATCGTCGGTCTGAACAGTTACCGCCATGCGCATTGACATCCTAGGCCGACAAGCCCTGTGGAGAGAAGCCATGCCTTTTGATCTTACCCAGCCGCTCTCGTGGGAGAACGCGGCAGGAGACGCAGCGGTGATGCTCGACGAGCTCCAACCGAACATCGTCAAGGCGCACACCCGCGAATTCCTGACCGTCCTGTTCCTGAAATTCACCGACCCGGCCGGCGGCCGGGCCCTGTTGGTGCCCGCAGGCGCCGGCAGCCCCGGTCTCAACCTGGTGATCGGCCAGAGCCCCAACCCGCGCCCCGATATCGATTGTCCGGCGCAATGGGGCGACTCGACGATGACCACCACGACCGCACCGCCGCAGGCAGTGACCATGAAGGGCGGCGAATACTTCTTCATGCCGTCGCTGGCCTTCATTCGCAGCCTCCCCTAGCCGGTCGGTTCCCGTTTACGCATCGAACACTCCTCACCCCTGTGCCCGTGGCAGGGGTGAGCCGCAAGAGCGAGACCGAGTGCGTGTTCGCACCCGACGTCCCAGGCGCCCAAGCTTTTCAGCCACTATACAGCCCGCACGCAAATGAGGCGCACATCATCTGCCGCGACGGGCTTCCCTTTTCTCCGGGCCGCGACACTTTTCCTGGTGAGACAATTGGCGGTTACGCGTGACGGCGACCGGCGCCACCGTTGGCCGCCCAACATCGGGAGGAGGACATGGCGGAAACCACAGTCAATGTCCGCTACATGGTCGATGATGTCGAGGCAGCCATCGCCTGGTACACGACGCATCTCGGCTTTTCCGTTCTGACGAATTACGCTCCCGCCTTCGCGGATGTGCGGCGTGGAGCGCTGCGGCTGCTGCTCAGCGGACCGACCAGTTCCGCGGGACGGCCGATGCCGGACGGCGAACTGCCCCGCCCCGGCGGTTGGAACCGCATCCATCTGATCGTCGACGATCTGTCGGCGGAAGTGGCGCGCCTGCGCGGCGCCGGCGTCCAGTTCCGCAACGAGATCGTCACCGGACCGGGCGGGTCGCAGATCCTGCTGATTGATCCCTCCGGAAATTCCGTTGAGCTCTTTCAGCCGGCACGCGGATGACGCCGACCTGATATCCGCAAGCAGCCGTAACGACGATGATCAGGACCGGGTGGCTTCAACGCCGCCTGGACGCGGCACCCCCGCCACGTCACGCGTCGCTCCCCCATCAGTACTCTTTGCCCCTTCACTTTCGCGGTGACTCTCGCCATATTCCGCCCATGGCCAAAACTCCGAAGAAATCCGCCGCCCCTGTTGGCTTCGAGGAAGCTCCGCAGTCGTCCTTCGAGGGCGCTCCCCTGTCCGGTTCCGTTGCCGACTGGGTGAAGCAGCTGGAGGCCGATGCCGAGGCGTCAAGTGTCGAGACGCAACGCCAGATCGCCTCGAAGGCCGGAAAGCACCGCAAGAAGGTCGAAATCGCCGCCTCGAAGTCGGCGCGCGGCACGTCGATGGGCGGCTCGACCGATCCGAAGACCCGTGCGGCCGCCGGCCTCAATCCGGTGGCGGGCATGGACACGACGCTGGAGGAAGCCGCCTCATTGCAGGCCGGCACCGCCGTCACCGCCACTGTCGAGGCTTTGTCGGCGCTGATCGAGAGCGGCAACCCGCTGCACAAGAACGGCAAGATCTGGACGCCGCACCGCCCCGCCCGGCCGGACAAGTCCGAAGGCGGCATCTCGATCCGCATGAACAGCGAATATCAGCCCGCCGGCGACCAGCCGACTGCCATCAAGGACCTCGTCGAGGGCCTCGGCAATGGCGACCGCAGCCAGGTCCTGCTCGGCGTCACCGGCTCCGGCAAGACCTTCACCATGGCCAAGGTGATCGAGGAAACCCAGCGCCCGGCCCTGATCCTGGCGCCGAACAAGACGCTCGCCGCGCAGCTCTATTCCGAGTTCAAGAACTTCTTCCCCGACAACGCGGTCGAGTACTTTGTCTCCTACTACGACTACTACCAGCCGGAAGCCTACGTCCCGCGCTCCGACACCTATATCGAGAAGGAATCCTCGATCAACGAGCAGATCGACCGCATGCGCCACTCGGCGACGCGCTCGCTGCTCGAGCGCGACGACTGCATCATCGTCGCCTCGGTCTCCTGCATCTACGGTATCGGCTCGGTCGAAACCTATACCGCCATGACCTTCCAGATGAACGTCGGCGACCGCCTCGACCAGCGCCAGCTGCTCGCCGACCTCGTCGCCCAGCAATACAAGCGCCGCGACATGGATTTCCAGCGCGGCTCCTTCCGCGTCCGCGGCGACACCATCGAAATCTTCCCGGCCCACCTGGAAGATGCGGCCTGGCGCATCTCCATGTTCGGCGACGAGATCGACGCCATCACCGAGTTCGACCCGCTGACCGGCGCCAAGACCGGCGACCTGAAATCGGTGAAGATCTACGCCAACTCGCACTACGTCACCCCGCGCCCTACGCTGAACGCCGCCATCAAGTCGATCAAGGAGGAGCTGAAGCTCCGTCTCGTCGAACTCGAGAAGGCCGGCCGTCTCTTGGAAGCCCAGCGCCTGGAACAGCGCACCCGCTACGATATCGAAATGCTGGAAGCGACAGGCTCCTGCCAGGGTATCGAGAATTATTCGCGCTACCTCACTGGCCGTGACCCCGGCGACCCGCCGCCGACGCTGTTCGAATACGTCCCCGACAACGCCATCGTCTTCATCGACGAAAGCCACGTCACCATCCCGCAGATCGGCGGAATGTACCGGGGCGACTTCCGCCGCAAGGCGACGCTCGCCGAATACGGCTTCCGCCTGCCCTCCTGCATGGACAACCGTCCCTTGCGCTTCGAGGAATGGGACGCCATGCGCCCCGACACGATCGCCGTCTCGGCCACCCCCGGCGGCTGGGAGATGGACCAGTCAGGCGGCGTCTTCGCCGAGCAGGTCATCCGCCCGACCGGCCTGATCGACCCTCCCGTCGAGGTCCGCTCCGCCCGCAGCCAGGTCGACGACGTGCTCGGCGAAATCCGCGAGACCGCGGCCAAGGGCTACCGCACCCTCTGCACCGTGCTGACCAAGCGCATGGCCGAGGACCTAACCGAATACCTGCACGAACAGGGCGTCCGCGTCCGCTACATGCACAGTGACATCGACACGCTGGAGCGCATCGAGATCATCCGCGACCTCCGCCTCGGCGCCTTCGACGTGCTCGTCGGCATCAACCTCCTGCGCGAAGGCCTCGACATTCCCGAATGCGGCTTCGTCGCCATCCTCGATGCCGACAAGGAAGGCTTCCTGCGCTCCGAGACCTCGCTGATCCAGACGATCGGCCGCGCCGCGCGTAACGTCGACGGCAAGGTCATCCTCTATGCCGACAACATCACCGGCTCGATGCAGCGCGCCATGGACGAGACCGCGCGGCGCCGCGAAAAGCAGGTGGCCTACAACGAGGAACACGGCATCACGCCGGAGAGCGTCAAGGCGAAGATCTCGGACATCCTCGACTCGGTTTACGAACGCGACCACGTCCGCGCCGACATATCGGGCGCCTCGGGCAAGGGCTTTGCCGATGGCGGCAACCTCGTCGGCGGCAACCTGCAGACCCATCTCAACGCGCTGGAAAAGCAGATGCGCGACGCCGCCGCGGACCTCGACTTCGAGAAGGCCGCCCGCCTGCGCGACGAGATCAAGCGCCTCAAGGCCGCCGAACTCGCGGTCATGGACGACCCGATGGCACGCGAGGAAGCCCGCTCGCAGGAAGGCAGCGGCAAGAAGAGCGGCAAGCCGGCCGCAGGCGGCGGCTCGCTCTTCGCCAAGCCCGGCCTCGACGACATGGGCCCCGGCACCGACACCGAAACCCCGCTCTTCCGCAAACCCGATCTCGACGATATGGGCCGCGACGTCGCCGACCCCGCTGGCAAGAGCCTCTTCCGCCGCAACAGCCTCGACGAAATGACCGTCGGCCGCACCGAAAAGCCGGTCGCCGGCCACCTGCCGGACAAGCCCGACGCCGCCAAGGGCACGAAGCGCTTCTCACCGCTGCTGGAAGGCCAGCCGGAGCGCGACGACGTCAGGCCGCTTGTGCGCGGCAAGGCGGGCGTGGGGAGTTATGAGGATCCGGTGGACCAGAAGCGCAAGGGGCGCACGAAGGGCAAGACGGGGCGGCCTGGGCAGTGATCGCCTCGGCCAGACCATTCCCTCTGTCGCGCCACCACCCACACTCCCCGTCATCCCGGACTTGATCGGAGATCCAGCAACCGCGCGTCCGCGCGGTGAATGAATCAGCAAACAACAGCAATCTCCGCGCGATGGACATCGCGCCGCTGGGTGCCGGATCAAGTCCGGCATGACGGCCATCGCTGATTGCATTCTATCTCAGGAACACGCATCATCCGCTCATGAAGGGCTACGTCTACATCCTGACTTCGCAGCGCAACGGCACGCTCTACACGGGCGTGACATCCAACCTGCCGCGCCGCCTCTTCGAGCATCAGACCAACCTCACCCCGGGCTTCACCAGCCGCTACGGCGTCAAGACGCTCGTCTAGGAATACGACCTCGTCACCGATGCGATCGCTCGCGAAAAGACCATCAAGAACTGGCCGCGCAAATGGAAACTCGACCTCATCGAGACAATGAACCCCGACTGGGAGGACATCGCCCATTTCCTGCACGGCCCCTGAACTCGTGCCCACAACACCACCTCATCCGCGCGGCACTCGTCGCCAACTTACCCGTCACCCCGGACCTGATCCGGGGTCCTCACGTGGTAATATTTCTCCAAAGCAGTTCTAATGCAGGCTGTGCAAAACCTGGTTTTATCTCTGGTGGTGTGTTTGACTTTTTCAACCACAAGGATCATGCATGACGGGAACACGGCGACCTGGAAGTGATGGTTCGGCCACATGGTGCGATCGGCAACAAGGTCCCGATCGCA
Organism: Rhizobium sp. 57MFTsu3.2; assembly: GCF_012932765.1. Classification (NCBI taxonomy): domain Bacteria; kingdom Pseudomonadati; phylum Pseudomonadota; class Alphaproteobacteria; order Hyphomicrobiales; family Rhizobiaceae; genus Rhizobium; species Rhizobium sp. 57MFTsu3.2. Next base: position 95,388 of record NZ_JDWI01000003.1, on the reverse strand, counting down.
CTGATGAATCCGGGAGGCGCAACCAGCCCGCCCCCCTGACACAAGCCGGAAAACTCCAGCCTCCGCTGGTCCAACGTTTGGGAGCGGATCATATTGATGTAATATCTCCAGAATTACTATTTAGTAAGCTGAGCGAGATCAACGTGGATGATATTATAGCCGAGTTCAGCAAGGTCCGTTAGCCGGTCCTATCGGCACACGAGCGGGCCTCCGCAATAGAGGCCCGCATTGAGAAGTGCGGAGATCAGCGCATGTGAGCAAATTTATGCGCATGATTTGATGGGCCTACTTTCTTTCCTTTTACACGTTAGGTGAAATTCTACTCGAAATTCATCCCCACCCCTCCCAACACATGCCATCATCCCTCTCGTCCCGTCACGGATACACCGCAAGGCGTTGCGGCGAGGCGGGACCGGCGCGGGTGTGAGGGTCGGACGCAAAACCTCATGCACCGGGTCCGCAGAAAATGGTCTCCCTCCGGGGACGGCGGCGATCGCGCGAATGCGGCGTCGAGTTGAGCCCCGGACGTGCCTGTGTGGCACACATGGCCCCCAGGAGCAGTGAAGCTTCCTCGGGCAAGGCGGCAGAGGGACCGGAGTTGACGGCATAAACCGCCGAACGGGGCGCTCGACAGCGCCATTTTACACTTTTCAGATGAGGCTCTTTCGAGCACCCCGTCCGAACCCTGTCGCCCGCACGGGCCGGCAAACCGATGCCAGGATCAAACCACGGGCGAAACCAGCCGCGTGAAGGCAATGCCGCGCGCCGCCGCCGGCGCACCGGCGAAGGAGAGACGGAGGCGCAGACATGATGGGATCCGCAGGGAAAACGGACGAAGCGACGATGAGCGAATGGGAACGCCGGATCGGCGACTACGGCACGCTGAGGCTGCGCCTGCGCACCGCCGAGATGCTCGGCCTGCCAGCGAGGGTCTGCGGCGTGCGCAACTGCCGCCGCACGCGATCCTGCGTGCTCGTCTTCACCCACAACAGGCTGCCGCTCTGCTACACCATGCTGACCGAGGACGAGCGGAAGGCGCATGACGAGTTCTTCGATTTCGCCGCCAGCGTCTACGAGGCGGCGCAGTCCGGCCATTTCGGCAATCTCTACCGGCTGCTGATCGACAAGCCGCCCGAGTATCACTATGCGGTGACCAAGATCGTCCGCCACGCCCTGCCGCCCGGCCATCGCGCCCATGGCGGCCTCGACGCGATCGACAGGATCAGGGCCGGCCAAGCGCCCGCCGCGTGGAGCTGGAAAACACGTTTCCGGCGATGACCGCCGGAGCGGTACGGCGGCGCGTGCTCGTGTCGGACGATCTCGCACCGGACTGCAAGGCATCCTCTTCGGCAGCGCCGCCCGTTAAACTTGCTTCAACCCCTGGGTGGCATACCTTGCCCCGGCAGCGCATAAGGAGACATTGCATGGCCTTCGTCGGCTTCAGGAACACCCACAACAACACGATCTATATCAACCCCGAGCAGGTCATCTACGTTTCCTCCTTCGAGGAAGACGTCACCATTGTCGCCTATGCCGTCACCGATGCCAGCGGCAAGCCCGTCGTGTCGCATGTGCGCGGCAGCGCCGACATCGTGCAGCACAAGCTCGCCAGCGCGGCTGCCCGCTAGGATTGCGCGCTCGAGGCGGTCACGGCCGAGGGGGCAAAGGCGCGCGGGGGTGCCGTTCCGGCACAGTTTCCGGAAACGGCACAGCAGTGGCTGTGAATGCTTACAATTCGTCAAGCGTCTGAATCTTTGGCGATTCCCGCTCCGGCGATTCTGGTGCCACAATATTGCCGCTTGCCTTTTGCTTCGAATGCTGTCACCAAATGCGGCTCTCGGGCATTTGCATGCCGGTGACTGGACTGATGTGGTAAAGCTTTCCGGCAGGAAGGCAGCGTGGGGGACACCCGCGTACGTAGACGTTCTTTCCCCGTTCGTGAACTACTCGACTGACCCTTCGCGCGCTGAATTTTGATGAGGGAGCGCGAAAGCTAAAGCCGTCCGTTTCCTCTCGCGGGGGATGGATACCAAACAGACTAAGGGAAAAGGACTATCCCAATGGCCACCAAGGGCACCGTAAAATTCTTCAACCAGGACAAGGGTTTTGGTTTCATCACGCCGGAAGGCGGCGCGAAGGACGTTTTCGTCCACATCTCCGCGCTCCAGGCTTCTGGCATCCAGTCGCTGCGCGAAGGCCAGCAGGTCACCTTCGACACCGAGCCGGACCGCATGGGCAAGGGCCCGAAGGCCGTGAACATCTCGGCTAACTAATTCATTCTCTGCTTCGGCAGGAAAGAGAACGGCGCTCCGCAAGGGGCGCCGTTTTTCGTTTGGCCGGTCGTAGCGTCGCCCTAGGCGCTGACCGTTTCCCGCGCGCCCTCGAAATCCACCGCCGCAAAGGCGGCTGCGATCACCTCGGGGCCTGCTCCCACCTTGACCGCGTCGGTCGAGAGAATCTGTCGGTAGCGCCGCGCGCCAGGCAGCCCCGTAAACAGCCCGACCATGTGCCGCGCCACCTGCTGCAGCCGCCCGCCGTTGGCGATATGGCGCTCGGCATAAGCCATCATCCGGCCGCGGATATCGCCCCAGTCAGCTTCGTCGGCAACCGCGCCATAGAAGCGATGGTCGACATCGGCAAGAATCGCGGCGTTCTGGTAGGCCGCACGCCCGAGCATGATGCCGTCGACGTGGTTCAAATGATCAGCCGCCTCGTCCAGCGTCTGGATGCCGCCGTTGATGCCGATAAAGACATCGGGCCGCGCCTCTTTCGTGCGGTAGACGATCTCGTAGTCGAGCGGCGGGATTTCCCGATTCTCCTTCGGCGACAGGCCCTTCAGCCAGGCCTTTCGGGCGTGGATCCAGACGGCGTCGGCACCGGCATCGAGCACACGATCGAGAAGATCGGGCAGAGCCGCTTCCGGATCCTGCTCGTCGACACCAATCCGGCACTTCACCGTGACAGGCACGTCGGCCACCGCCTTCATCGCCGCCACGCAGGCAGCCACCGTCTCCGGTGTCAGCATCAGGCAAGCGCCGAAGGTGCCTGACTGCACCCGGTCCGAGGGGCAGCCGACATTGAGATTGATCTCGTCGTAGCCGTAAGGGCCAGCGATCCGAACCGCCTCGGCAAGTTTCGCCGGATCCGACCCACCGAGCTGCAGCGCCACCGGATGCTCCGCTTCGTCGAAGGACAGCAGCCGTTCGCGCGGCCCATGGATGATCGCATCGGCCACCACCATTTCCGTGTAGAGCAGCGCATTGCGGCTGATCTGCCGGTGAAAATAGCGGCAATGGCGATCGGTCCAGTCGATCATCGGCGCAATCGCGAAGATCGGCTGGCCCGACGTCAGGGCCTCGGCGTAGAAATTGGATGTCGTCATGCCGCGCTCATAGCGTAAAGGCAGGCAAAACGCCAGTTTTCCTCACGCAAGGCAGCCATGTCAGGATGCAAGGCGATGATGATGCTGCGTTGTCGAACCACGCGTTCCCCCGCCGTTGCTTTCCGTCTAAGATGTCAGGACTCACGAACAGCAAGAGCGTGCAATGTCCCTTCCCGCCACCGTCATCCCGCTTCCGCATCCCGTCCTGCTTCCCGTCGAAGGCACAGCCGAGGCGTTCCCGGTACGCCGCGTTTACTGCGTCGGGCGTAACTACGCCGACCATGCGATCGAGATGGGCCATGACCCGAGCCGCGAGCCGCCGTTCTTTTTCCAGAAGAACGCCGACAATCTGCTGCCCGCAGGCAAGGACTTCCCCTACCCGCCGCTGTCCAGCGATGTGCATTTCGAGGTCGAGTGTGTGCTGGCGCTAAAAGCCGGCGGCCAGGATATCGCCGCCGACAAGGCGCTCGACTGCATTTATGGCTACGCCGTCGGCATCGATTTCACACGTCGCGATCTACAGGCCGAGGCGAAGAAGCTCGGCCGCCCCTGGGAAGTCGCCAAGGCCTTCGAATATTCAGCACCGGTGTCGCCTATCGTCCCGGCAAGCCAATTTGGGCATCCCTCGGCGGGCCGTATCTGGTTGGAATTGAACGGCAAGCGCGTCCAGGATGGCGACCTCAACCAGATGATCTGGAAGGTGCCTGAGATCATTGCCGAACTCTCGAGACTCTTCATCCTGGCGCCGGGCGATGTCATCATGACCGGTACGCCGGCAGGCGTCGGCGCCGTAAAGAAGGGCGACCGTGTCGATTGCGGCATCGACGGCATTTCCACGCTGTCGATCAACGTGGCCTGAGGGGAGACGTCATGCCTGTCTACGCGCTTGGCGAATTGATGCCGGACCTGCCGCCATCAGGCAACTATTGGATCGCCCCGGATGCCCATGTCATTGGTCAGGTGTTACTTGGCGTCGACGTCGGCGTCTGGTTCGGTGCAGTGCTGCGCGGCGATAACGAGCCGATCACCGTCGGCGCGGCGACGAACATCCAGGAAGGCGCGATGCTGCACACCGATCCGGGATTTCCCGTAACGATCGGCGAAGGCTGCACCATCGGTCATCACGCCATCGTCCACGGCTGCACGATCGGCGACAATTCCCTAATCGGCATGGGTGCCACGGTGCTGAATGGCGCCAAGATCGGCAACAACTGCCTCGTCGCCGCAAATGCGCTGATCACCGAGGGCAAGGAGTTTCCGGATAACTCCTTGATCGTCGGCTCGCCGGCGCGCGTGGTCCGCACCCTGGACGAGGCGGCGATCGCCGGGTTACGCCGCTCAGCCGAAAAATATGTCGGCAACTGGCAACGTTTCGCGCGGGACTTGCGCCCACTCTGAACTGTTAGAACAGCAGACCGACGCCGGTCACGTTCTTGACGGCCATCTTCACGAGATCGAAAACGGCGTTCAGGATCTTCTGCGCGGCGACATAAAGGAGGAATTCGAACTCGGCCACGCGCTGTTGAGATTGAGTTCGAGAAGATGCAGCGTCAGGTCAGCAGACTTGGCGGTGATCGTCTCGCCGCAAGCTGCGCCATGACCTTGGCGGTCTTCTGCGCGATGAAACCCAGCTGGTAGGTCATCTCGTCGCGAATGGCGGTCCATTGGCCCTTTGCCGTCGCGGCAGCGACGGACAGCAGGCCTTCAAGCAGTTCTTCGGCAGATTCCGGTGCGAAATTCGCGTCAACAGACATGGCTGTCCCCCCTATTTCAATGACCCCTCCATCGTTCTGGCTATGCCTCAGGTGTTCTGAACGATCGTAATATTGTCCGTTTCGTTGGCCCGCTGACCCTTGGCCTCGAACTTCGCTCGGGATGCTTCGATCGCCTGCCGGCAGCGTTCGATGTTGTCGGCCACGAGCTGTGCGGCGCGCGCAGATGGTTTGCCCTGGAGATAAGCCGTGCGCCGCCCTGCGATATCGCCCGCGTCCTTCACCATGGCGAGAGCTTCGATGTAATATCGATTTTCGTCAGGCTCGAATGTGCGCCGTCAAGCTTCGTATAGACGGCCTCGTTGTAAACAGGCGCAAAGATGGAACATCCGCTGAGCGGAATTGCCAATATCAGCAAAGATAGATGACATTTCGGCATGTGTGAGTCCCCAGCCCCGCCGAACATCATAAACCAGCTACAAATACAATCAATACTTACATAAACAATAATCAGCAATCATAGAGAGAATTTGGTTGAGCGGTCAGGCCTAAGCGGCACACGCCTCACACAGACCACGGATCTCGATCGTGGTCTTCTCTGCCTTGAACTTCTTGCCGCGCGTCCAGTCCATGAGGCGGTGATCGACCGCGTGGTCGTGGAACTCCATGACATGCCCACAGCTCTCGCAGATCGCGAAGGCGACGATGCCGTGACTGTGGCAGTTCTGGTCCGGATGGGCGCAGGCGACGAAGGCGTTGATGCTTTCCAGCCGGTGCACCACGCCATACTCGAGCAGCTTCTCGAGGGCGCGGTAGACCTGCAGTGGCGCGCGAAAACCATGATCGCGCAGCTTGTCGAGGATCGTATAGGCGCTGAGCGGTCCGTCCGCCTTTTCGAGTACCTCGAAAACGAGAGCCTGGTTCTTGGTCAAAGCAGGTGCGTTCATGAACGTTGTCCTTCCAAGGCCTGCCCGCGCCCGCGCCTCGGCAGCAGGCTCAGAATGAAAAGGATCAGGGCCGCGACGACGATCGAGGGGCCGGAGGGCGTGTCGTAGGTCAGCGAACCGAACAGCCCGCCGACCACGGCGACGGCGCCGATCAGCGAGGCGAAGACCGCCATCACCTCAGGCGTCGAGGCGAAACGGCGCGCTGCGGCCGCCGGGATGATCAGCAGCGAGGTGATAAGCATGATGCCGACGATCTTCATGGCGATTGCGATGACAACAGCCATCAGCAGCATGAAGAACAGCCGCGCCCGCTCCGGCTGCAGTCCCTCGGCCTCGGCAAGCTCGGGGTTGACCGTGGAGGCCAGAAGCGGTCGCCAGAGCCAGGCGATCGCCGCCAAAACGAGAATGCCGCCGCCCCAGATCATGACAATATCCGTCTTCGAGACCGCAAGGATGTCGCCGAACAGGAAAGCGATGAGGTCGATGCGCACCCAGCTCATGAAGGCGACCATGACGAGACCGATCGCCAGCGTCGCGTGCGACAGAATACCGAGCAGCGCATCCGCAGACAGCGCCTGGCGTTTTTGCAGGAACAGCAGGAGGATCGACACGGTAGCCGCGACGAGGAACACGGCAAGCGTCAGGTTGAACTGCAGGAGCAGCGAGAGCGCGACGCCGAGCAGTGCCGAGTGGGCGATCGTATCGCCGAAATAAGCCATACGCCGCCAGATGATGAAACAGCCGAGCGGGCCGGTCGTCAGCGCAAGCCCGACGCCTGCAAGGATCGCGCGGACGAAGAAATCGTCAAACATGGCGCTCTCCTGCGGGCTGTTTGTGATCATGGCTATGATCGTCAGCATGATGATCGTGGCTGTGACCGGCGTGGTTGTGGTGGGCGTGGTCGTGCCCTTCGTGGCCATGATGGTGGCCGTCATCAGGATGGCAGTTATCGGTGACGGAGCCATCGGAATGCAGCACACGGCCATCCGGTAGATGCGTGTGGTCGTGGTGATGGCTGTAGACGGCAAGCGCCTGCGCAGCGCGGCTACCAAAGAGGCGGACATATTCGGCGCTCTGCGTCACCGCCTGCGGTGTGCCGCGGCAGCAGACATGGCCGTTGAGGCAGATGACGGTATCCGTCGCCGCCATGACGACATGCAGGTCGTGCGAAATCAGCAGGATGCCGCAGCCGGTCGAGTTGCGGATCGACTGGATCAGGTCGTAGATCGCGATCTCGCCTGAGAAATCGACGCCCTGAACGGGTTCGTCGAGGACGAGGAGATCAGGCTTGCGCGCAATCGCCCGCGCCATCAAGGCCCGCTGAAACTCGCCGCCCGAGAGATGCTGCACTTCGGCGCCGAGCATATGTGAAAGCCCGACGGCTTCGAGCGCGGCGGTCATGTCGTGTTCGGAGAGCGGTCCGGTCAGCGTCATTAGCCGGCGTACGGTGAGCGGCAGCGTCCAATCGATCGCAAGCTTCTGTGGCACATAACCGACCTTGAGGCCGTCGGCGCGTTCAACCGTACCCTCATCGGGCTTCAGCACGCCGATCGCCGTCTTGACGGTGGTCGATTTGCCCGAGCCATTGGGGCCGATCAGCGTCACGATCTCGCCGCGCGAGACCGAGAAATCCACGCCCCGGACGAGCCAGCGGCCGCTTCTTTGGACGCCGACGTTGGAAAGCGAGACCAATGGCTTCGCTTCGGAATTTGCGGGAGAGAACATCATTTTTCCGAATGTGCTGTTGCGACTTGCTATCGCACACGTTATAGCATAACGCAATCGATGTAATAACATTACAACTGCAATTCAAGCGGAGTACACCGATGAAATTCGCGACGGCCCTTACCCTCGCAATTCCCGCCATCTTCTTTGCCGAGGCGGGCAGAACGGCGGATGCGCCTGTCGTGGTGACCTCGATCAAGCCGGTTCACTCGCTCGTATCGGCGATCATGCAGGGCGTCGGCACACCCGAACTGATCGTCGATGGCGCCGCCTCGCCCCACACCTACAATATGAAGCCGTCAAACGCGCGCGCGCTGCAAAACGCCAAGGTGGTGTTCTGGGTCGGTCCCGGGCTTGAAACGTTTCTGGAGAAGCCGCTGGAGGCGATCGGGTCTGATGCCGTCGTCGCCGAGCTCGACAAGGCGCCCGGCCTGACCAAGCTCAAGTTCCGTGAGGGCGGCGCCTTCGAACCGCACGACCACAGCGACCATGACGGTGAAGATCATCATGACGGCGATGGACACGATCATGCCCGTGCCGACACCGATCAGGGCCACGATCACGGGACTTTCGACACCCATCTCTGGCTCGATCCGCAGAATGCCAGGGCGATGGCCTCCGAGATCACCACCACCCTCGTCGCAGCCGACCCCGCCAATGCCCTCACCTACCAGGCCAACGCCAAGACGCTGGACGACAGCCTCGACGCGCTGGACAAGGAAATCGCCGGCATCGTGTCACCGGTGAAGGACAAGCCGTTCATCGTCTTCCACGATGCCTACCAGTATTTCGAGAACCGCTATCATGTACGGGTCGCGGGCTCGATCACCGTCAGCCCCGAAACGATCCCCGGCGCGGAACGCATTGCGGAGATCCACAAGAAGGTCGGCGAACTTGGCGCCACCTGCGTCTTCGCCGAACCGCAGTTCCAGCCGCGATTGGTCGATGTGGTCATCGAGGGGACCAAGGCGAAGGCCGGTGTCCTCGATCCGGAGGCCGCCACGCTCGATGCCGGCGCGGACCTCTATCCCAACCTCATGCTCGGCATTGCCAACAGCATGAAGGCCTGCCTCGCGCGAGAAAGCTGAGATTGCAGGGGCGGGTGCGGAACCCCCGCCCTTCACTAGTTCTGGCCACGCGCACAGCGTCCTACGGAAGCCTGTAATTGGCGTCTGATTGAATCAGAAGGGCGGCATTAAAGCCCCCTTTTCACATGGTGACGTCAGCGTTTAGCGAATGACGATGTTCGCGATCACACCGTTGACCGAGCCGATGAGCAGGAAGTCGTTGTCGACCTGCACCCAGCGATAGCCGCGTGGCGGAGCCGACAGGCGGTAGCGATGATAGTCGCGCACGTCACGCATATGGCGGCGCTCGGTAGGCGTCATGCGATGGCCGCGGCTCCACTTGTACTTCGTGACGTGAACGTCGCGCTCCACGACGACCGGCCGGCGGTGATCCTGGGCGCTCGCTTCGGTCGTTGCCAGCAGCGGAGAAGCGAGCACAGCAGTAGCGAGAAGGACGGTGGTGAGCTTTTTCATTGGGAGGTTCCTCGTGTTGAACACGCCCAGAACCTAGGTCCAAAATGATGAACCGAAACTGAAAGTTTGATTAAACTTACGTAATGAAAACACGTGTTTAAAAGCATCTATTAAATTAGCAAATGCGACATCGCCCGCAATTTCAGGCGATGTCGCTGGTTCGATCATAGTTCCTCGTAATTGAACCAATCGAAATCCGCGGTCTTTGCGCGACCCGACGTATCGAAGGCGAAAACGCCGGCGAATGCACCGGTGAACGAGCCGTGCTCGCCACGTCCGCCCTCGTCGGAGACCACACCGGCATCCAGCACAGGCCCGATCGGCTGCCAGGCCCCCTTGCCTTCCGTCTGCCAGAAGAACTGCAGGTCATTGTCGCGGATTTCCATGGAAAGCTGAACGCGCCCTTCGGCAGGCACCGCAACGCCGCTGCCGACCGGGAAGTCGAGACGGCTGTGGGGATAGTCGCCATTGCAGGAGAGAATGGTGACGCACCGTCCCAGCTTCTCGTGGAGGGTCACGGCGACCGCGTGGAACTTGTGCCTGTTATAGTAATGCGTCAGGCCGGCAACCTGCTGGTAGGTGTGGGGATCAAACTCCACGACCGTCTCCGCCCTGAAGCTGTGGTGCTCCTGACGACGGGCGACAAGAGACTGTTCGAACCACGAACCGATGCTTTCGCGCCCGATCAGCCTCAGATGTCCTGCCCGATCGGTAAGGTTGAAAATGCGCTCCGGCTGTGGCGTGCGAAGCCACTGGAAATCATCAGGCAGCTTTCCACCGTCGAAGCTGTATTCGCTGCGCACAGGCTTCTCGACCGGCACAGCGCCGGCCAGTCCCGGCACGATGACATCGGGAACAACAGCGCCGTTCTCGAGGTAAAGCCACCCGTCCTCCTTCCAGACACACTTCTGCAGGCTGGTCTCGCGACCGAGCGTGCAGCGGCGCTTTGGCGGCATCGGACGACCGCAGAGGTGCGTGTGATAGGCCTGTCCGTCGGGCGTTTCGACATACTGGCCGTGCCCTGCTCGCTGGAGAATGGCTTCAGGATGATCCTTTGACGTGATGAGGTGCTTGTTCGGATGCATCTCATAGGGACCGTCGATCGTGCGCGAACGAGCCATGGTGACGGCATGGTCGTAGCCAGTGCCGCCCTCGGCGGTCGTCAGGTAATAGTAGCCGTTCCGCTTGAAGAGATGCGGTCCCTCGACGAGGCCCAGCGAACTGCCGGCGAATATGTTCTTGATCGGGCCCTTCAGCGACCTGGTCGCCGCATCCCATTCCTGCAGCAGAATGCCATCGAAGGCCGGCGACTTCGGCGCACCGCCGAAGCTCTCGGTGCGATGATTCCACTGCATGTTCATGAACCACTTGCGGCCGTCCTCATCATGGAACAGGGACGGGTCGAAGCCCGAAGAGTTCACGTAGACCGGCTCCGACCATTCGCCCTCAATGGTTGGCGAAGTCACGATGTAGTTATGCGCATCCTTGAAGTTGCCGTCGAAGCGCTTGACGTCGGTATAGACCAGCCAGAACAGCCCGTCGGCATAAGAAAGGCAGGGGGCCCAGACGCCGCAGCTGTCGGGATTGCCGCGCATGTCGAGTTGCGACTTGCGCTCGAGAGGACGCCGAACCATCGTCCAGTTCACAAGATCGCGCGAATGATGGATCTGGACGCCGGGATACCATTCGAACGTCGAGGTGGCGATATAGTAGTCGTCTCCAACGCGGCAAATGGATGGATCGGGGTTGAAGCCCGGCAGGATCGGGTTGCGGATCATGGTGAAGTCTCCTCCCTGAAATACGCGCGGCTTGCCGCACGTACATCAAAAAATGATAGGAGAAACGCCCGGCGCACTGGACCGGGCGCTTCGGTTTATTCGCGTTCCGCGGACTTTGCCCAGAGATTGATGTCGGCCTCGCGGGCATAGACATCGATCTCCTTGAGCTCAGCGGCGGTAAATTCGAGATTGTCGAGCGCCTTGACGCAATCGACGATCTGCGACGAACGGCTCGCGCCGATCAGCGCCGACGTCACCCGGTCGCCACGCAGAACCCAGGCAATCGCCATCTGCGCCAGCGTCTGGCCACGACGCTCCGCGATCTCATTGAGCTTGCGGATGTTGTCGATGATCTGAGGACGAATGAAGTCCTTCTTGAGGAAGTGGTTCTGGGCAGCACGGCTATCCTGCGGGATGCCGCCGAGATACTTGGTCGTCAGCATACCCTGCGCCAGCGGCGAGAACACGATCGACCCCATGCCGGCCTCGTCAAGCGTATCCAGCAGCTTGTCGTCCTCGACCCAGCGGTTGAGCATCGAATAACTCGGCTGATGGATCAGGCACGGCGTCCCGAGATCCTTCAGGATAGCGGCAGCCTCCCGGGTGCGCTGCGAATTGTAGGACGAGATGCCGACATAGAGCGCCCGGCCGGAGCGGACGATATGATCGAGCGCGCCGCAGGTTTCCTCGAGCGGGGTATCCGGATCGAAACGATGCGAATAGAAGATATCGACGTAGTCGAGACCCATGCGCTTCAAGCTCTGGTCACACGACGCGATCAGATACTTGCGGCTGCCCCATTCGCCGTAGGGACCCGGCCACATGTCGTAGCCGGCCTTGGACGAGATGATCAACTCGTCGCGCAGGCCTGAAAATTCAGTGCGCAGGATTTCACCGAAGGCGGTTTCGGCGCTGCCAGGAGGCGGGCCGTAGTTGTTGGCGAGGTCGAAATGGGTGATACCGAGATCGAAGGCCGTGCGGCACATGTCGATCTTGCGGTCATGCGGCGTGTCGCCGCCGAAATTGTGCCAGAGGCCGAGCGATACCGCAGGCAGCTTCAGGCCGGAACGGCCTGTGCGGTTATACTTCATCTTTGAATAGCGGTCGGAAGCCGGTTGCCAGCTCATAATTCTGATCCTTTAAGCGAAAAAGCGCGGGCTTGTCGCCCGCGCCGGACCATAGTCCTTTGGTCGCTTACTTCAAGAGCGCCTGCGCTTCTTCGATGCCGAGTGCGGCCGGCTGCGTGCAGGTCGTCGTCAGCTCGATGAAACGGCCTTCCTCGCCCGACTTCAGGATTGAAGTCATGACGTCGACGCCGTGCAGCGTGCGATCGAGCGAGCAACGCGCATCGCGCCCCTCGATGATCGCCATCGCCATGTCGGCGAGACCCGCCGTGCGGTAGTTGGCGCGCGGTCCCTGCGGGCTCTCCTGGTTGAAGATACCGAAGGGATGTTCCCAGCCTTCGACCGGCTTGATGTCCTTGTCCTTGCCGCTGGCCTCGACGACGCCGCCGAAGAAGTTCGGATCCGGCACGTAAAGCGAGCCCTCGGTGCCATAGAGCTCCATGTTGGCGTGGCGATGAGACCAGACATCCCAGCTCGCCGTCAGCGTGACAGTCGCGCCGCTGACAAATTCGAGGATCGCCTGGATCGTCGTCGGCGTCTTGACCGGGATGGTCTCGCCATGACGCGGCTGGCTGGTGATGGTGCGGGTCTCGGACGCCATGGAGGTCATCGCGCCGACGCGCTTCACCGGACCGATCAGGTTGATCAGGTTGGCGATGTAGTATGGACCGAGATCGAGGATCGGGCCGCCGCCGGGCAGGAAGAAGAAGTCCGGGTTCGGATGCCACATCTCCATGCCCGGGCTCATGACGTAGCACGCGCCCGAGGTGACGCGGCCGATGCCACCGTCGTCGATAAACTTGCGGGCAAGCTGGTGCGCGCCGCCGAGGAAGGTATCCGGCGCGCAGCCGACGGAGAGGTTCTTCTCCTTGGCAATGCGGCGCAACACTTCACCCTGCTCGAGGGTGAGAACCAGCGGCTTTTCCGAATAGACGTGCTTGCCGGATTCAAGGATCGCCTTGGAAACCGGGAAGTGAGCATCCGGGATCGTCAGGTTGACGACGACGTCGATCTCGTCATTGGCGAGAAGCTCATCGATCGTCTGCGCCTTTACGCCGTATTCCTCGGCGCGGGCCTGGGCAGCCTGCACGTTGATATCGGCGCAGGCCAGGACCTTCAGACCCTTGAAAAGCGGAGAGAGTGAGAAGTAGGTGGTGGAGATGTTGCCGCATCCGATGATGCCGACGCCAAGTTCCTTGGTCATGATATGCCTCAATAAGTCTTGAAGGATGCGATCGAGCGCGTGATCAGGCGGTCGACATCGGCCGGGTTGTCATGCTCGACGACGTAGTGCTTGGTCTTGGTGCTCTTGAGTGCAGCGATGAGCTTGGCCCACTGCAGAGTGCCGTGGCCAACATCTGCCCAACCATCCTCGTTCTTGTTCTCGCCAGCCGGCGCAATGTCCTTGACGTGAGCCGAGGTGATGCGCGATCCGAGCTTTTCGATCCAAGCGAACGGGTCAGCACCACCGCGAACGACCCAGGCGATATCCGCTTCCCAGGAAATGTCAGGAGCGCCTTCAAAGATGCGTTCGATCGGCAGTGAGCCATCGGCGAGCTTCACGAATTCGAAGTCGTGGTTGTGCCAGCCGAACTCATAGCCGGCATCCTTGTAGGGCTTTGCCATCTCATGCAGCCGCTTGCCGAAGGCCAGCCAGCCGGCACCATCGATCGGGCGCTGCTCGGCGGCGAGATGCGGCGCATAGATCGAGTCCATGCCGAGGACCTTTGCAATGTTCAGCGACTTCTGGACTTCGCCGTCGAGGAAATCGGGGCTGAAATGGCCACTGGCCATGACAAGACCGTTCTTGTCGAGTTCGGCACGCAGGCTGTTCAGGCCGGCATCATCGAGGTCGGCATAGATGCCGCCGAAACCTTCGACTTCCTGATAGCCGGCCTTGCCGAGCTTTTCAAAGATCGCCGAATAGGGCTGGAAGTTACGGGCGCTGTAAAGCTGGAAACTCAGTTTCGTCATCATTCCTCCTCGGGCCTCGTGCCCATTGCATTTCAGTCAGGATCAATCCACGGACTGACAGGATTGCAGGTCGTAGAAACGGAATTCCGGCAAGGTGCCGCCCTCGAGCGGCTTTGCCGGGGTGAAGGTAATGCGGCGCGTCTCGCCCGCCGCCAGATCGAAGGCATTGTCTGAATACTTGCCGTCGGTCTCGGTCTCGATCATCACGAAGAGCGCAAGTCCCTTCGCAGTGACGTTAAGGCACACGGAGCCGTCTTCCTCGACATACTCGTGTGTGACCATGAGGCCCGCAGCCTCGAGCTCCAGTGCCTTGTAGGTGCCGTGCACATAGTGCCCCTCGCCACCCATGCCATTCGACGCCGTGAAGCGCCAGGCAAGCAGTGTCCCGGCAGGAATTTCGGAAACGTCGATGCTCGTCGCCGTTACGGCTGCGTCAGGGGTGCAGACCGCCTGCACGTCCTTCAGGTGCTTGCGTTCGCCCTTCATGTCGAGGACCGAGACCGACAGGTCGATGCTGACCTCGGCAAGCGTGTCGTTGACCAGCGAGAAGCGGATCTGCTTGCCGTCCTCATCAGGGATCGCCGCAACGGCGACCGGCTGGAAGAAGCGCTTGACCAGATAATGCATCGCCTTCCAGCGACCGCCGTGGTCGAGGCTCGACCACGAGGCGACCGGCCATGTGTCATTGAGCTGCCAGTAGATGGTGCCCATGCAATGCGGCTTCAGCGACCGCCAGTATTCCACTGCGGTCTTGATTGCGAGACCCTGCTGGATCTGGCTGAGATAGACGAAATTCGGGAAGTCCTTCGGGAAGCGGAAATAGCGGAACATCGTCCCGGCAATGCGCTCGTTGCCACCTGCATTCTTCTGGTGCAGCTCCATGACAGGCGACGCTACGTTCATGTCCTTCGGATCGGCGTAGGTCTTGATGACAGGCAGCGACGTATAGGACTGGAAGCCGAATTCCGAGCAGAAGCGCGGGCGCACCGATCGATAATTGTCGAACGACTTGTTCTCGTGCCAGACCGACCAGTAGTGCATGTCGCCGGAACCGTCGGCATGCCAGGCATCGCCGAAATCGAGATAACCGGATGCCGGGCTCGACGGCCACCAGATGGCGTCGGGCGCCGCCTTCTTCATCGCCTGCTCGATCGTACGGTTGAGGCGATCGTAGGAGACAAGATAGCGGTCGCGATCCTTCTTCGACTCGTCGAACCAGGTGAGCGCACCGACCAGTTCGTTGTCGCCGCACCACAGCGCGATCGACGGATGCGAGGACAGACGGCGCACCTGATAGTCGACCTCAAGCGCGACGTTGTCGAGGAAATCCTCCGTCGAAGGATAGAGGTTGCAGGCGAACATGAAATCCTGCCAGACCATCAGGCCCATCCGATCGCAAAGATCGTAGAAATAGTCATGTTCGT
Organism: Rhizobium sp. 57MFTsu3.2; assembly: GCF_012932765.1. NCBI lineage: Bacteria > Pseudomonadati > Pseudomonadota > Alphaproteobacteria > Hyphomicrobiales > Rhizobiaceae > Rhizobium > Rhizobium sp. 57MFTsu3.2. The sequence goes on along the minus strand of NZ_JDWI01000003.1, from coordinate 79,781 downwards.
AGAAGCCGCCGCCCCAGACGCGGATCATGTTCATGTTTGCGGCATGAGCCGACTGCAGCAGGTCTTCAGTCTTCTCGGGCGATGACAGCGAAAACAGCGCATCAGCCGGGATCCAGTTGGCGCCGCGGCAGAAGATCTCGCGGCCGTTGACCTTCAGCGCGAAACGGCTGCCGGCGGCATCGGGCGTCGTGATCAGCTCGACGGTGCGAAGACCGATTTGCTTGCTGACCGCATCCGACGGAAGATCGACAGTCAATGTGTAGAGCGCCTGCTCACCACTGCCCGCCGGCCACCACAAGCGCGGCTTATCGATCTGGAAGACGTGGTTGACGACGGTTTCGCCGGCGCCGACGCCTACGTCGAGCCGAATGCGTTCCCCGTCGAGCGTAAAATGAACAGGCACAATCCCCGGATTCTTGGCGAACAATGTCGCCGTCACCTGCAGATCGACGGAGCCGTCGAGATTATGGACCTGACGTGTCGTGACGTGGTCGATGCGCGCAGTCTCGAGCCTGCGCAAAGCGATCGTGCCATAGAGGCCGAGCGGCGCAATCGCGATGTTCCAGTCCCAACCGAAATGGCACTGCGGCTTGCGCAGCATATTGCCATTCGCAATAGGCGAATTGCCGGGGTGATATGGGATGTAGAACGGCTGCTTGGCCTGCCGGTCGGCACCGGCCGAAATGCTCGAGTGCAGCACGATCCGAATGTGGTTCTCGCCAGTCTTCAGCTGGCCACCTACATCGGGCCGGTAGCGACGGAAGCTGTTATCGGCGAGCAGCACCGGAGAACCGTTGACGAACACCGCGGCAACGGTATCGAGATAGTCGATATCGAGATACCACTCGCCGTCCGGCTCGGACAGCGTGAAACTGCGTTCCAGCACCCAGTCGCGCTGCGCCACCCACTGAACGATCTCCTCGTTACGGCCGAAATAGGGATCGGGGATCAGTTCAGCGGCATGCAGCGCCGTGTGCACATCGCCCGGCAGCGTGATCGATGTCGTGACCTCGCCGTCGGCTGAGGTGAGCTTCCACGATCCGGATAGGTCGAGGTTAAACCCGTTTGTCGGCAAGGAAGTCATAGCATTATCCCGATCGGGCCGCGCTTAGGGCCGCCCGCAATCGCGGGCCGCAGCCGAACTTGGTGGCCAGATGGCCGATTGGAGAACGGGCGGAACTATACGCTCCGCCCTATTGCGATTTCTAGATGCGAAGCTCAGTCTCCGCATCAAAGAGCGACGCCAGCGACATATCGAAGCCGAGCTTGACGGCGGAACCGGGGCTGAAGCGGCGTGCACCATTGATACGCACGGACATCGTGTGGCCAGCATGCTTCAGCCAAAGCAGGTTGTCGGCGCCCATTGGTTCCTCGATGTCGACGGTCGCTTCGTGGACCTCGGCGCCGAGATTCTCGTTGACCTTCACATGTTCAGGACGAACGCCGAGAATGACCTTGCGGCCCGCTTGCAGCGATTCGGGCGCCTCATAGGCTGCAACAGAGAAGTTCACGCCGTTGGCGGTGAAGAACGCCTCGTCACCCTGCTTGGTGATCTCCCCACGCAAGAAATTCATCGACGGCGAGCCGATAAAGCCTGCAACAAAGAGATTGCGTGGCTTGTTGTAGATCGTCGTCGGGTCGGCAAGCTGCTGGATGATGCCGTTTTTCATGATCGCGATACGATCGGCCAAGGTCAGCGCTTCGATCTGGTCGTGCGTGACGTAGATCATCGTGTTGTTCAGCGACTGGTGCAGGCGCTTGATTTCGACGCGCAGCTCCGAGCGCAGCTTGGCGTCGAGGTTCGACAGCGGCTCGTCGAACAGGAACACATCCACGTCGCGCACCAATGCGCGACCGATCGCAACGCGCTGACGCTGGCCGCCCGAGAGCTCGGCCGGCTTGCGCTTCAGCAGCGGCTGGATCTGCAGGATTTCCGCCGCACGCGCCACGCGCTTGTCGATCTCCTGCTGTGGCACCTTGGCGACCTGGAGGCCGAAAGACAGGTTCTTCTCGACGCTCATCTGCGGATAGAGCGCGTAGGACTGGAACACCATGCCGATGCCGCGATCCTTCGGCTCTTCCCAGGTGACGTTCTTGCCCTTGATGAAGATCTGGCCGTCGGATGCGTCGAGCAGTCCGGCGATGCAGTTCAACAGCGTGGACTTGCCGCAGCCGGAAGAGCCCAGGAGAACCAGGAACTCGCCGTCGTTGATTTCGAGGTTGAGGTCCTTGAGAACGCTGACCGAACCGAAGTTCAACGAGAGATCTCGGATGGAAACACTTGAATTCATGGATCAGCCTTTCACTGCGCCAGCGGCAATACCACGGACGAAAAGTCGTCCCGATACGAAATAGACAACGAGCGGCACCAGACCCGTCAGGATCGTTGCGGCCATATTGACGTTGTATTCCTTCACGCCCTGGACAGAGTTGACGATGTTGTTGAGCTGCACGGTCATCGGGTAGTACTCCGGTCGGGTGAAGACGACACCGAACAGGAAGTCGTTCCAGATGCCGGTGACCTGCAGGATCATGGCGACGACGAAGATCGGCAGCGACATGGGCAGCATGATCTTCAGGAAAATCTGCCAGAAGCCGGCCCCATCGATGCGGGCAGCCTTGAAGAGCTCCTGCGGCAGCGATGCGAAGTAGTTGCGGAACAGCAGCGTCAGGATCGGCATCCCGAAGATGCTGTGCACGATGATCAGGCCCGTCAGAGTTCCATAGACGCCGATCTCACGCAGCACGATAACGATAGGATAGATCATCACCTGATAGGGAATGAACGCGCCGACGACGAGGATCGCAAAGAAGACTTCCGAACCCTTGAAGCGCCAGTTGGCGAGCGCATAGCCGTTCACCGAGGCAATGGCAATCGACAGGACCACCGAGGGAACGGTGATACGCACCGAATTCCAGAAGCCGCGCGAGAGGCCGTCGCAGTTCAGGCCTGTGCAGGCCGTCGCCCAAGCCTTCACCCAGGGCTCGAAGGTGATTTCGACCGGCGGTGAGAAGATATTGCCGAGGCGGATTTCGGGCATGCCCTTCAGCGACGTGACCATCATCACGTAAAGCGGAAGAAGGTAATATGCAGCGGCAACAAAAAGCGTGCCATAGAGAATGATGTTGCGCGGAGAGATCACCCGCTTCGGCTTCGGGCCGCTGGGGCCGGACGCGCGGCCACCGGAGGTCTTGAGAGTAACAGAATCAGGCACGTTTACGCCCTCCGAATTCCAGATAGGCCCACGGGATGATGATGATCGCGACGGTGACCAGCATCATGGTCGAGGCGGCGAAACCCTGCCCCAGATTCTGAGCCTGGAACATGTAGTCGTAAACGTATTTCGCAGGCACTTCAGAGGCGATGCCTGGACCACCTGATGTCTGCGCCACCACCAAGTCGTAGACCTTGACGATGCCACTGGCGATGATGACAAGCGTCGTGATGAAGACAGGCCGCATCATCGGAATGACGATGAAGAGATAGGTCTTCCACATCGGGATGCCGTCGACGCGCGCGGCCTTCCAGATGTCTTCATCGATACCGCGCAAGCCGGCGAGCATAAGGCACATGACGAGACCCGTGCCCTGCCACAGCGCGGCGATCAAAATGCCGTAGATGACGATTTCAGGTGTGTAGAGCGGGTCGAAATTGAAGCTTGTCCAGCCAAGCGACCGGACAACTGATTGGATGCCAAACTCAGGGTTCAGGATCCACTGCCAGACGAGGCCGGTAACGATGAAAGACAGGGCGAATGGGTAGAGGAAGATCGTACGGAACGTATTTTCGAACCGGATCTTTTGGTCCATCAACGCCGCGAGCACAAAGCCGATCACCAGGCTGAAGATAATCGATAGCACGCCGTAGATCGCAAGATTCTCGATGGACACGATCCAGCGCGGGGCAGCCCACAGGCGCCTGTATTGTTCGAGACCTACGAAGCTCAACCGCGGAAGGAGCTTCGAGTTCGTGAATGAATAAACGACCGTCCAGGCCGAGCCACCGACGAAGATGACCAAGGCGGTCAGGATCATCGGAATGGATGCAATCTTCGAATTCAGATTGCGCAGTAACTGATTTGGCCGGCCGGCTTTCGCTTGACCCGTCATTGTAATTCCTCCTGAATCGCAATTCTGCTGTGATCCAGAGCAGCGAACCGTCTACCGGTCGCCTCCTCTTCTCACTCCCATACCAAGGCCGGATGCCCTGCATCAGCTGCTACCAGCCTCGAGCGCTGCCGCCACCCGGACACGATGGGAGTTCCGGGCAAATCCGGCTCCGTCACACGGAGCCGGATCGCAACAGCGTCGGAAAAGCGACGATCAGTCGGCAGAAGCGATGATTTCAGCGAAGCGCTTCTGAGCGGCTTCCGGCGTCATCGACGGATTTGCGAAGAACTCCGAGAAGAGGTCTTCCTTCTGCTTCTGGCTATCCGCCGACAGAAGCTGGTCGGTACCTTGGATCACATTGCCCTTTGCGAGGATGTCGAGACCCTTCTTCATGCAGTCGTTGGCTGCACCAAGGTCAACGTCACCGCGAACTGGCAGCGAGCCCTTCTTCAGGTTGAAGGCAACCTGCGTCTTGGGATCGAGAAGCGTCTTGGCAAGCACAGCCTGTGCCTTAGACTTCTCTTCGTCCTTGAGCAGGGGGAAGTAGAAGGCATCACCGCCGGTGGAGATGATTTCGTTCACGCCGAGGCCCGGAAGGCAGGTGTAGTCGGTACCGGCCTTCTGACCAGCCAGCTGGAACTCGCCTTGCGCCCAGTCACCCATGATCTGGCCACCGGCCTTGCCCGTGATGACGAGGTTGGTTGCTTGATTCCAGTCCTGAACATTGCTGCCCTTGGACATACGGCGAGCGTCATCGGCGGCCTTGAAAACCTTTGCGATCTCCGGACCGGCAGCCGCTTCAGCGTCCTTGTCCTTGAACACCTTGAGGAAGGTATCCTTGCCGGCAATGGCAACCATCAGCACGTCGAACGCGCCGGCAGCTTGCCAGGGCTGACCGCCAACGGCGAGCGGAACGATGCCGGCCTTTTCGAGCGCCGGAGAGGCGGCGACAAATTCGTCCCAGTTCTTCGGCACTTCAACGCCAGCCTTCTTGAAGGCTGCATTGGAGAGCCACAGCCACTGCCAGGAGTGGATGTTGACCGGGGCACAATAGATCTTGCCGTCGATCGTGCAGGAATCGAGCAGGCTCGACGGACGAATGATGTCCTTCCAGTGCTCGGCGGTGGCGACGTCGGTCAGGTCCCGCATCAGGCCAGCCTGAACCAGTTCTTCGGCCTGACGACCATGGTTGAACTGCGTGGCACCCATCGGATCACCGCCGGTGATGCGGCTGATCATGATCGGACGCGCGGTACCGCCGGAGCCGGCGATCGCACCGTCGACCCACTTGTTGCCGGTCGCGTCGAATGCCTTTGCGAGTTCTGCCACGGCAGCGGCTTCGCCACCAGAAGTCCACCAATGGGTGACTTCAAGATCGGTCGCGTTCGCCGCACCGAGCGGCAGCACGACGGAAGCGGCAAGTGCAGCCGCGATCAAACGAAAATTCATGAGTTCTCCTCCCTCACTGAAACGTTGCCGGAAAAACTTAGTGCAATCGATATTTTCGCGCAACAGCCAGCCGATGAAAAATTTCTAAACTTTTTTCTTTGCAATCTCAGACTGCATAATGGCGTTGATTTTTGCACGGGAGAGCGTGGAAAGCACAACGAGCGAGCAAGTGCACAATCTGGATTATCGAATTGTTTTAACGCACAAAATATCGTAGTTATCGCATTTTCGGCAGCACGTTTCATTCGCAGGTGCAAAAAATGTGAGCAAAACACCATGACTAAACCTATGGGCGCACCCATGCTGTTCAAACGCGAAAAAGGTCTCGACAATTCTACTGTATCGTTACAGATTTCGCTGTCTGAGGGAGGAGCATCTTTGGTCGCACTTGCGCTTACGACGCTTCTAAAAAGACTCTATAAGCGGACCAAATCGCATAGGATGGTCTAGAGGGATGAAAAATAACGAAAAATTCGGAGACGCCACCGGCGTGCTCCAGCGGGAGAGGCCGACGCTCAAGACGATTGCCTTCATGACGGGCCTCGGTGTGACCACCGTTTCGCGTGCCCTGAAGGATGCGCCCGATATCGGTGCCGAAACCAAGGAGCGCGTGCGCATGGTCGCCCGCCAGCTCGGCTATCAGCCGAACAGAGCGGGCGTGCGCCTCAGAACCGGCAAAACCAACGTCATCGCGCTCGTGCTCAGCATCGACGAAGAGATCATGGGCTTCACCAGCCAGATTGTCTTCGGCATTTCGGACGTTTTGTCGGGCACGCCCTATCACCTCGTCGTGACGCCCTATTCCATCGCCAAGGATCCGCTATTACCGGTCCGCTACATTCTCGACACCGGCTCCGCCGACGGCGTTATTATCTCGCGAATCGAGCCCGACGACCCTCGCGTCAGCCTGATGATCGAACGCAACATGCCCTTCTCCACGCACGGGCGCACCGAGAGCGATCTCGTACATCCCTATCATGATTTCGACAGCGAGGCTTACGCTTATCAGGCCGTCCGCGCCCTCGTCGCCAAAGGCCGTCGGAAGATAGCGCTGCTGCCGCCGCCAGGCCGGCTCACCTATTTCGCCCATACGCGGATCGGCTTCCAGACGGCGCTGCATGTCTATGGCGCCGAAGAGATCCCGCTGCGCGTCAACATCGACGCGCCGTTGCAGCAGATACGCGACGAGGTGGAAGCACTGATGCGTTCCTCGCATGCGCCAGATGGCATCGTTTCCTCCTCGGCCGCCGGCGCGATCGCCGTCAATGCCGGTGTAGAGGCTGCCGGTTGCGTCGTCGGTCGCGACGTCGACCTCGTCTCGAAGCAATCGACGGAGATCCTCAACTGGATACGACCGAATATGATCACCTGTTTCGAGGACGTTCGCGAGGCCGGCCGCGAACTCGCCCGCGCGGTGATCGGCCGCATCGAAGGCGTTCCGCCCGAAAAGCTGCAGAGCGTCAGCCAGCCGACCTGGCCGGACGGCGTCTTCGACTGACCCAACAGGAAACCAAAGCGGCGAGAATCAAAAAAGCCCAGCTCCGGCCGGGCTTTTTCATTTAGGGAACGCGCGCCGGCTCAGAAGGTCGCCGCACCGCTACCCCACGGGCCGTGGTGGAAGTCCTTGCTGTCGAGGCGATCAAAGCCGTGCGCGCCGAAGAAGTCACGCTGCGCCTGGATCAGGTTCGCGGTGCCGCGGCCTTGGCGATAGGCGTCGAAATAGGTCAGCGCCGAGGTCAGCGCCGGAACCGGCAGGCCGGCTTGCAGGGCCGCCGCAACGACGCGGCGCAGCGCCGGGATCGATTCCTTGACCATCTCGGAGAAGGCAGGCGTCACGACCAGGTTGGCAGCATCCGGAGCCTTGGTGAAGGCCGAGGTGATCTCGTCGAGGAACTGCGAGCGGATGATACAGCCGGCTCGCCAGATCTTGGCGATGACAGGCATCGGCAGCGACCAGTTGAACTCGCGCGATGCTTCCGCCATGACGGCGAAGCCCTGCGCATAAGCGCCGATCTTGGCGGCGAACAGCGCCAGCTCCAGATCCTTGTTGAGTTCGGGGCCGTAGGCGATCGGGAACTTGTATTCCGGCTTGCCGAAGATCTTCTCGGCGGCTTCGCGCTCGGTCTTCATCGACGACAGGCTGCGGGCGGCAACGGCGGCTTCGATCGCGGTTGCCGGAATGCCCATGTTCTGCGCTTCGATCGCCGACCACTTGCCGGTGCCCTTCTGGCCGGCCTTGTCAAGGATCATGTCGACCATCGGGCCACCGGAGACCGGATCACTCGCGGCCAGCACCTTCTCGGAAATCTCGATCAGGTAGGAGTTCAAGCGACCCTTGTTCCATTCGCCGAAGATGCCGGAAATGTCCTTGGCGCTCTTGCCGAGACCATCGCGCAGGATGCCGTAGATTTCGGCGATCATCTGCATGTCGGCATACTCGATGCCGTTGTGGATCGTCTTGACGAAATGGCCGGCACCGTCATTGCCGAGCCAGGCAACGCAAGGATCATCGTTGTATTTGGCGGCGATCGAGGTCAGCACCTTCTCGACGCGCTTCCAGGAGTCCTCGGTGCCCCCGACCATGATCGAAGGCCCATGGCGTGCACCCTCTTCACCACCCGAGACACCCATGCCGATGAAGGTGAGGTCGGTGTTCTTCAGGCGGTCGAAACGGGCGATCGTGTCGCGGAAGTTGGCGTTGCCGGCATCGATCATGATGTCGCCCTTGGAAAGATGCGGGCGCAGTGCTTCCATCTGCTGATCGACGGCCTCACCGGCCTTGATCATGATGATGATCGGACGCGGCGGGCGGATCGCTTCGACGAACTCCTCGATCGTCTTGCAGGGAATGATCTGCTTTTTCAGATCGCCGGCGCTTTCGTAGAATTCGTCCGTTTTCTCAGGTGTACGGTTAAAGACAGCAATCTTGTTGCCTTTTTCCGCAATGTTGAGCGCCAGGTTGGAACCCATGACGGCAAGGCCGATCAGCCCGATTTCTGCCTTTTCCACGATACACCTCCGATGAGTCATTTTTGGACCGGTGTTGTGGCACTCTCTGGCTCAAACGGCAAGTTCGATTCGGCTTCGAATCGGCCTCGTATTGCCGGCATTGCAAACTAAGCCATATTCCCACTTGATCTTACAGGATGAGGACCAATGAGCCGCGCAGCAACACAGGAGGAGGCCGTTCTGGCCGCTCGCGCAGGCCGATACACGGAGTATGCGCCCTCGCCTGTGCTTGGCGCTCATTTTCATTGTCTTTGGTCACACGAGATCCGCAGCGGAGCCGATAGGATAGCGATCGTGCCGGACGGTTATTGCGACATCGTCTGGATGGGTGGCACGCTGGTGGTGGCCGGACCGGACCGCAGCAGTGCCTTTCCGTCGCTTGCCGGTGGCGAGAGGATAGTGGGTGCGCGCTTCGCTCCGGGCGCCGCAGCCGGGTGGCTCAAGGTGCAGCTCTGCGACATCGTCGGACAGTCCATTCCTCTGGAGGACTTCTGGGGCGCGGCGGCCTTGAGATTGAATGAATTGCTGGGCGTCGGTGTCGGATCGAACGAACGGTTGCTGCAGTTAAAAGCCGCACTTGAGCAGGAGGCCGCCAGACGCATCGCGCCGGCCGGTGACATGGCCTCGGTGTTTGCGCGCGCAAGCGGTATTTCGCAGTCCGGCGACGTGGCCGACGCGATGCTCGAGGACCTGTCCATCGGGGCGCGCCAGCTTCGCCGGCGTTGCCACACCCATTTCGGCTACGGACCGAAGACCCTTGCGCGAATTCGCCGGTTTCAGCGCATGCTCGGCCTCTGCCGGAGCAGCAAGAGCCTTCCGCTCGCGGAGTTGGCGGTGGCAGCCGGTTATGCCGACCAGGCGCATATGACCCGAGATGCGCGCGAAATTTCTACGCTGACGCCCATGCAGCTTCAGCAGCAGATAACCGGTTGAACGTCCGTTTTCTTCAATATGAAACTGGCCGTTCTGCTATCTCCATTGAGAGCAACACAGGAAAATGCCATGTCTACGATGCCCGCAAGGATCGTCCACAGCTCCATCGACAGGAACTGGCGCGACGTCTATGCCTTTGCCGCCGCCCCGGAGAACATGCCGCTTTGGGCCTCTGGACTGGCCTCCGGGCTGGAACGCAACGGCGACGACTGGATTGCCACTGGTCCGCTCGGCACGGTCAAGGTCAGTTTCGTCCCGAACAACGAGTTCGGCGTCATCGACCACACAGTGACGATCGAGAGCGGGTTACGGGTCTACAACGCACTGCGGATCGTGCCGAACGGCGATGGCTGCGAGGTCATGTTCACGTTGTTGCGCATCCCGGGCATGACGGACGAGCAGTTCGAGGCCGATGCCGCCCACGTCGCGAAAGATCTCACGGCACTCAAGGCGTTGATGGAAGCATAGGAGGCGATCATGGCTGCAACAGGGGACAACCGACGCATCGACTACGTCGAATTTAACGTCAGCAATATAGAGGCCTGCAAGGCGTTCTACGGCAAGGCTTTCGGCTGGACCTTTACCGACTATGGTCCCGAATACTGCGAATTTGATGACGGACGGCTGAAAGGCGGGTTTACGACGCTAGGCAATCCCCGGCCCGGCGGACCTCTCGTCATTCTCTACGCGGATGATCTTGAGGCCGCCCTTTCAAGCGTGGAAGCTGCCGGCGGAACCATCGTAAAACCCATCACCGGCTTCCCCGGTGGACGCAGGTTTCACTTCAGTGATCCGGACGGATATGAACTTGCCGTGTGGACGAAGGCCTGATTACGCGACGACGGTCGGCGCCTTCGCTCCCGCGTGCTGCAAGATGATCAGGGCCCCGATCACACTTCCAGACGAATCTCGCAATGGCGACATGCGGCAGTGGACGATCTTCACCGCGTCGCTGCCGTGGCGCTCGTAGGCGTAGTCGCTGCCACGCCCCGCAAAACAAGCGTCGAGCTTTGCCTTCGCGCCTTCGTGAAAGCGCTTCTCGCCAATAAACTCCATCACGTGACGACCAATCATATCGATTGGCTTCCGGCCAAGATATGCCGAGTTGACGGTGTTCGAATAAAGATAGCGATAGTCCCTCGTCAGCACCGCGACACGGTCGGGCATCGCATCGAGGATTGCAGCATTCAGAAAGTGGCCATTGTCGACGCTCGGCGCGAACGCAAAAGGATCGGTAACAGGCTGTCGCTCAACCGGCGGCATCCGCCAACGGGGTGCAGATCCCCCGAAGTACCTTTCCATAAGCGCCGAAAGCAGCGCGACATAACCGCGAACGGTCTCACTGTCGTCCGCATATTGGTCGATAAGGCAACTGATGAATTCCAGCTGCATATGAACTTCAAGAATGCTCGTAGCTGCATGCCCGAGAATTGCGTCGACGAGCGGTTCGACCGAGCGATCCAGCATGTTCACGCGCGCGTCGTCACCGACGGCGATCGCCGCATCAATCTGCGCACAACACAATGAGAACGCTCGAAAAAGACCCAGCAAGACGCCTCCAATGCATTCCGTGAAGGAATGCGACCGAGATCGACCGAGCTATGCGTCACGCAAGTTGAAGCCAACAGCGCTTAGCCACTCGCCTTGATGGCAATCGCTAACATGACGTAGGTTCATATTCAATGAACGCGGGCGCAGGTTTTTCAATGATGAGATATAGGGATCGACGCAGGCTTACTTGAACACGTCGTGTTTTATCTTCCACCGGTCGTGATACCAGAGCCACTGCTCGGGATACTCCCGCACCCAGCTCTCCACCTTGTCGTTCAAGAGCTGCGCCGTCGCGACCATGTCGAGATTGCCGTTGCTATCCCGGGGCATCGCGAGCTTCGGCTCGATTTCCAGCCGATAGCGATTTCCCGGAAGCCGGATGCAGCGTGCAGGATAGACCTCGCAGTTGAATTGACGGACGAGCTTTCCGAGCAGCGGATTGGTCTGGGCGTCGAGCCCGAAGAACTTTGTCTTCAGTCCCTTGCGGAATTTCTGGTCCACAAGGACACCAACGCCCTGCCCCGCCTCCAGCTGCCGCGCCAACGCGAAAGACGAGCCAGCATGAGACGGCACGAGCTTGCCCATTCGTGCGCTGCGAAAATCGAAAACTCTCTTCGCGACATAGGGGTTGTTCGGGGGGCGAAACAGCACCGACACATGAAGGCCAAATGCCGCGCCGGCTACCGGCAGCAGCTCGAAATTGCCCGTGTGCGCAGTGAAAACGATGAATGGGCGCGGATTTTCCAGCAGATCGATGAAGATCGGTATCCCCGACACCTCGACTCGGCCCGGCTCCTTGCTCAAATAGTCGAAATCGAACAGCCGGTCGAGAAACACATACTCGGCGGCAAGACGCCCCATATTCCCCCAGCTCGCCAGCGCGATTTCCTGGATCTCCGCTTCGCTCTTCTCAGGAAACGCGTTGCGCAGATTGGTCAGCATCAGCTGGTGGCGCTTCACGCGCGGGCCGAGTTTTCGCGTCAGCCAGTCGGCAAAGTTGATCGCACCGTCAGCCGGAAACAGCTTCAGGAAGTTCAGAAAACCGAACATCGCCTGGGCGATCAACCACTGGCGAAAGTGGATGAGGGCCAGCACGACCTTAGTGATGAAGAGCTTCAAGGGCTCAATCCATCTTGAGGATGATCTTGCCGAAGATCTGGCGCGACTCCATGCGCTCCAGTGCGCGGTCGATGTCGTCGAAGCCGACTTCGGTGTCGATGACAGGATGGACCAGTCCGCGCCCCATCTTCTGCATGGCATTCGCCATGTTCTCCATGCGGCAGCCGAACGAGCCGAGCAGCTTCAGCTGTTGCTGGAAGAGCATCATAAGGTTCATGTCGGTGGAGACACCCGAGGTAGAACCGCAGGTGACAAGACGCCCGCCGCGCTTCATCGAGAGCATGGAGCCCGCCCACGTATCCTTGCCGACGTGCTCGAAGACGACGTCGACGCCCTTCTTCTTGGTGAGCTTGCGCACGACGCCTTCAAAGCGGTCGGTGCGGTAGTTGATGACATGATCAGCGCCGAGTGCCTTGGCCTTCTCGATCTTGTCGTCGGAGCCCACAGTCGTGATGACGGTGCAGCCGATCTTTTTCGCCAGCTGGATCGCCGCCGTGCCGATGCCGGAGCCGCCGGCGTGCACGAGGATGGTTTCGCCCGGTTCCAGCTTGGCGTTGTCGAACAGCATGTGCTCGACCGTTCCAAAGGTCACTGGAGCAAGCGCCGCGCCGATGGCATCAACCCCGGGAGGGGCCGGAACGAGGAGGCGCGTAGGCAGGTTCACCTTTTCCTGCGCAAAACCGTCCAGATGGAAACCATGAACGCCGGAAACATGCTCACAGAGATTGTCGCGGCCCTCACTGCACGGACGGCAGAGGCCGCAGGTACGTGCACCATAGATCGACACCAGTTGGCCCGGCAGGACATTGGCAACGCCCGGCCCGATCGCTTCGACAACGCCCGCAGCTTCCGCGCCGATCACCAGCGGCATCTTGCGCTTCGCAAACGCCATGCCGCGCCAGCCCCAGACGTCGATGTGATTGAGAGCCACTGCCTTGACGCGCAGCGTAACCTCACCCGGGCCGGGAGCGGCCGGTTCTGGAAGGTCGGTGATCTCAAGCTTGCGATCGTCAATCAGTTGCAAGGCGCGCATGGCAAAGTCCTTCGCCGCGAGGGCGTTCTATCTCGATGTTTTGTCGGGAACCGATTAAGCCGGTTCGAGCGCCATGACAAGGCTGGCATTCTGCCCGCCGAAGCCGAAGGAGTTGGAAAGCACGGCGTTGACCTGGCTTTCCCGCTTCTTGTTTGGCACCACGTCGATAACGATCGATGGATCGGGGTTGGTGTAGTTGATCGTCGGCGGCAGCGTGCCCGTCAGCATCGTCTGCAGCGAGAACACCGCCTCCACCGCGCCCGCAGCCGTCAGCGTGTGACCGATCATCGACTTATTCGACGACAACGGGATGGACGCCATCCGCTCGCCGAATACGGCCAGCATGGAAGCATATTCCATCTTGTCGTTCTCTGGCGTCGAGGTGCCGTGGGCATTGATGTAGCCGATATCGCCCTCGCCCATGCCAGCATCCGCCAGCGCTGCGCGGATCGTCGCAATCGCCGGGCCGCCGTCGGGAGACGAACGGGTACGATGGAAGGAGTCGGCCTTTTCGCCAGCGCCCTTCATGATGCCGAGGATCTTCGCGCCGCGCGCGACAGCTGCCTCGAGCGACTCCAACACCAGTGTGGCGGCACCTTCGGCAATGACGAAACCGTCGCGATCCTTGCTGAACGGCTTGGAGGCCTTGGTCGGCGGATCGTTTTGCGTCGAGAGAGCCGAAAGCAGCGAGAAGCGGATGAGTGCCTCCGCGCTGACAGAGCCGTCGGTCGCTACCGCAAGCGCTCGCGAGCTACGACCCTGGCGGATCGCCTCGATGCCGAGCTGGATTGCAGTCGCGCCTGATGCACAGGCGGTCGACAATGTCACCGGCAGACCGCGTGTGCCGAAACGATCGGCAAGGCGCTCGGAAATTGCGCCGAACAGCGACGCCTCATGGAAAGCGCCGTCCGGGCGCTGGCGCATAGCAGCCAGGAACCGGTCATAGGCATCCCCGGCATGATCGGCCGGCGGCGAACGGTCGGCGAGATCGAAACGCGCGCTCCACTCCGGCTCGATCGGCGGCGCAGCAAGGAACAACGGACCATCAAAATCGCCGCTGATACCAGCATCGGCGAGCGCTTCGATCGTGGTTTCACGGGCAAACGCGTAAGAGCGTTCGACTGCGTTCGCGACCGGAATGTCGATGAAATCGACGGTTCCGGCGATGCGGGTCGAAAGTCCCTCGGTCGGAAAACGATTGATCGCATGAATGCCAGAGTTACCGGCGGTCAGTGCTGACCAGTTATCTTTCAGGCCCTGCCCCAGCGAGGTGATGATACCGACACCCGTCACTGCGACGATCGGGCGGCCGAGGTGATCCTTGTAAGCCGAATCTTTCATTTGCACACTCCTCACGCTTCCGCGGAAAGAACCGCGACGCCTTCGCCGCGCTGATGACCGACTGTAGTAACGACGGCCGCCTTGGTCGCGGCCGCCATCGGCTTTTCATGGGCCTGATCGAAGACCGGAATCTTCGCCTTACTGTCGACGGCCAACGCCCCCAGCGCCAGGCCGAGCGTAAAATGCGCCTCAAGTCCATGGCCGGTGACACCGCCGAAGCCGCGAACAGCGGCGCCAGGCAGATGACGCTCGAGCACGGCCTTCTCACGGCCGGCGAGGTCAGGAATGCCCGTAGAGCCGGAGAAGATTGCGGTGCTCTCCGGCGGAAGGTCGGACGCGGTTTCCAGCAATCGCTCAAGGCGCTTCTCGAGGTTGCCCGAGTTGCGATTGCCGCGATCGCCTTCAATGGACGAGATCGACGCATAGATGTGCGCGCCACGTGCGTCCGCATGCGCGCGCGACTCGAGGACGAGGAACGCGCCGAGCGATCCGGAAATGACGCCGCCGTGATCTCGGGACCAAAGCGGCTGCCATTCGTTGCGGCAGTAGACATTGATCGCCTCGAACAGGAGGACCATGTCCAGACGTTCCGCCGAATAAGCCCCGCCGACCAGTGCGTGCGTCGATTCGCCCGACTTGATGCGATGGAAGGCCGTCTCGACAGCGGAGATGCCAGCGGACTCCTCGCCCATGAAGGTCCGCGAAGAACCGGTAACCTTGTGGACGATGGAAATGTTGCCGGCGAGCAGGTTGGACAGCTGCGCCAGGAATAGCGTCGGGCGCAGTTCCGTCGTCAGCTTTTCGTTCAGGAGAACCTCACGGTCGTTGCGCTTCAGGCCTTCGTCGACGATCAGCGTATCGACATTGATGTCGCGCTCGCCGCCGCCAGCAGCGACGATCATGTCCATGGTGCCGCAGGCTTCCGCGTCTTCCTTGAAGCCGGCGTCATCGAGAGCGAGACCAGCGGCGAAAACACCGATACGCTGCCAGTTTTCCATCTGCCGCTGGTCGCCGCGCTTGGCGATCTGCTGCGACCAGTCGATCTCCGGAAGCGGGTGGACCGGATAGGGCTTGAATTTCTCAAGCTCGACGATTGTCTGCGGCGCGCCTTCAGCAGTGAGCAGCGCGATATGCGGCTCCTTGCCGACGCCCTGGCACGTTACAATGCCGACGCCCGTGATCACGACATCATTCTGAGCCTTGCTCATTCATTTACTCCCTGCGAAGCAATCGCATCCATGAGGCCAACTTCAGCGGCACGCATCTTGACGATATCTCCAAGCGGAACCTCGCTGAAAGGCATGGTCCGCAGCTTGAGCTGCGCGTCGCAGACCTTCTTACCGCCGCTCGTGATCTTTGCCTTGGTTACCGCAAATCCGGAGCCGTCGTGTTCCAGAAACGCCTCGATGTCCAACACCGCCTCGGGTTCCACGAAGGTACGCATCTTGGCCCCGTCGACGGACATCAGGAACGGCATTGCGGCAAAATCGGTGGCCGCCAGCACGAGCATGCCGGATGCCTGCGCCATCGTTTCGATCAGCAGCACACCGGGAACCAGGGGCATACCGGGAAAATGACCTTCAAAGACCGGGCTTTTCGCAGGCACGACAGAGCGCGCCTTGAGCGTCCCTTTCTGAAGGTTGACCGCCTCGATGCGGTCAATCATCTGGAAGTACTCCAGTAGCATCGAATCCTCCGGCCACAAGGATACCTGCCCTGCGGCTAGGCCTACTTAGGAACGAAACCGCCCGGCCGCCATGGTTAACAGCGGCAGGGCGGAGAAAAAGATGACGGCGCCAATCAGGCCTTGGCGGCGCGCAGCTCGTCGATCTTGGCACAGAGGTTCTTCAGCACGAAATATTCTTCCGTGGAAACCTTGCCCTCGTTGACTTCCTGCGTCCACTTCTCGAGCGGGATCTTGATGCCGAATTCCTTGTCGATCGCGAAGACGATATCGAGGAAGTCGAGGCTGTCGATACCGAGGTCGTCGATCGTATGGCTTTCCGGCTTGATCGTATCGCGATCGATCTCGCTGGTTTCTGCAATGATGTCGGCAACTTTATCGAATGTGGCGGTCACGCACTTACCTCTTGAAATGACGAGTTAACCCTCCTCATAGGCAAATCCATTTCAAAAAGCCAATGCTTTCCTCCCTCCCGGCACGCAATTTGCACGACCAGTGTTGCTTAAACAGCAAAGCACACGGGCGGCTTGCCGCACAGCGTGCTGGGTGAACTCACCCCTTCGCGATCAGAGCAGTACCAGGAAAAGAACCAGGGCGGTCCCCGCAAGGATCGAACAGCTGGCATAAAAGACCGAGACGCCATCCTCGATGTCGGCGACCGTTGCCGTTTCACGTCCGCTGCCGTTGATCATCGGCTCCATGACGACAACCCCGGAATAAACGCGTGGGCCAGCAAGTTGCACATTCAGCGCCCCCGCCATCGCCGCCTCCGGCCGGCCGGAATTGGGAGAGCGATGCAGGCCGCCGTCGCGGGCGGCAATACGCAGCGCTTCCCGGCAGGCGGCGCTCCCTCGCCGCAGCCAGGCCCCGGCCGCAATCAGGAAAATCGAAAGGCGCGCAGCCGGCCAGTTGGCAAAGTCGTCCAACCGAGCAGCCGCCCAGCCGAAATCGGCATACCTGTCGGACTTGTGTCCGATCATCGAGTCCGCCGTGTTCAGCATCTTGTAGGCGAATAGGCCGGGCAAGCCAAAAACGGCGTACCACAGCGCTGGAGCAACCACGCCATCCGAGAAATTCTCGGCCAGGCTCTCGATTGCCGCACGGCAGACGGCGGGCTCGTCCAGTGTTTCCGGATCACGCCCGACAATCCGCGAAACAGCCAGCCGGCCGCCACTGATGCCTTCGGTTTTCAATCCGGCGGCAACGGCCTCCACATGATCGGCAAGGCTCTTCTGCGCCATGAAGACGGCAACGCAAACAACTTCAAGGAGGATCCCGATCAGGCCGAACAACGAGAAGAAACGATGCAAGACGAAACCCGCAGCGGCACTGAGGATCAAAAGACCGGCGATCGACCAGACGCCGTTGCGGCGCCGCACGCGCTTGTGAAGTTCCGTGCGATTGAACATCCGGTCGACTCGAGAGATCGCGTTTCCGAAGAGCGCAACGGGGTGCGGCATGCGCATCCACAGCGCATCTGGGTCCCCGACAATCCTGTCGAGCAGAAGCGCGAGAACCAGCACGAGAAGATTATGGTCAAATGTCATGATCTATAACTCTGCAATGCATCAGATAGCCGTTGGTCGCCGGCCGCATCGGCGGCGAGACCGAAACGCAGCCAACGCGGCTGATAATCGAATTTGCGAACCAGAATGCGATGCTGGCATAGATGCCGGTGCAGCTCGGCGGCTTGCTCGTGATCGACGAGTGCAAAGAGGTGCGTTCCTCCGACAATGCTTAGACTGCCTTGCTCGAGAATCGTGCGTAGCGCATCGGCCCTCTCGGAGATCCGCAGCTGTATCGGGGCCAGATCCGATGCAAGGAGATCGGTTGCGATCGAAAGCGCGGGACCGGACACCGACCACGGCCCAAGCAGGTCTTCGAGTTGCGCCAGGAT
Source organism: Rhizobium sp. 57MFTsu3.2 (assembly GCF_012932765.1). Taxonomy (NCBI): domain Bacteria; kingdom Pseudomonadati; phylum Pseudomonadota; class Alphaproteobacteria; order Hyphomicrobiales; family Rhizobiaceae; genus Rhizobium; species Rhizobium sp. 57MFTsu3.2. The sequence continues at coordinate 61,655 of NZ_JDWI01000003.1, read as the reverse complement.
TTGCGGAGCGGCGACGGCAAATCCCAGGCGCAACCCTGCCAGCCCGAAGAACTTGCCAAAGGAACGAGAGACGAGAACATTCGGCAGCCGCGAGGCAAACGGCGCCAGGCTCATCTCGGGGCATGTATCGCCGAAGGCTTCATCCACAACGACGAAACCTCCTCTGGTCCTCATCTCTTCACTGAATACTACGACCTTCTCCGGAGCGTAGACGCGACCATCGGGGTTGTTCGGATTGACGATGACGACAATTGCGTGACCGGCTTTGACGTCATCCAGACCGGAGACCAGATCCACGGAATGGCCTGCCATCCGGAAGGCGCGCTCATATTCGCCGTAGGTCGGAGCCAGAATGGCAACCCGTCCGGCAACATCAAAGAGCCGCGGCAATAGCTGGATAACCGATTGCGTACCGGGAACAGGCAGCGGGAGGATGTCGCAGCTGCGATAATAGTCTCGCGCCGCCACACGCGCGCGATCGATGAGATGCTTGTCGGGCAGGCGATGCCAGGCGCGCATTGGGATAGCCGGCAGTGATACCGGGCACGGGTTGATACCCGTCGAAAGGTCAAGCCACTGCTCTACCTCGCCGCCGTACATTGCGGCGGCAGCCGTGATGCCACCTCCATGAACAATCGGGGCGTTCATCTTGCCCCCTCGGCAAGGTCGATCAGATGCATGTAGGACCCTGCGATCTGCCCGCGCTGGAGCCCGGCTTGTCCAAGGTCATTGCCCAACGCGTCCGTCACCTGGAAGAGACGATCGGCTTCACCCTCGGAAACCACGGCCGAATAATGAAACTCATGCGCGGTCATAGGCAGCTCAAAATAGGCGCCGTTCAATGGCTTCACGCGGCGATAACCCAGGTGGCGTTTGCGCTCCTCGTAGCTGGTCACCACAGGCAAGAGGCCGAGCATCTCATGACGGACGCTGGCCCCGTCGACCAGCCCTTCGCCGAGAACCATGTATCCGCCGCACTCCCCGTAGATGCGCACGCCCCTGTTGGCGGCGTCGAGCACTTTGGCCCGGAAATTGGCGGCCGCCGCAATACGTCCGGGGTGGAGCTCCGGATAGCCGCCCGGAAGATAGATCGCATCTGCCGCCGGATCCGGCGCCTCGTCCGCAAGCGGCGAGAAGAACGAGATTTCTGCACCGCGCCGACGCCAACCAAGCAGCATGTGCTCGTAGGAGAAGGCAAAGGCGATGTCGCGCGCCACTGCTATCCTGCTGCCGAGCGGCGGCAACCGAGCAATGTTGGCAGTGGACGGGCGATTGAGCCCCTGGCGCGCAATGCGCAGCAGGAACTCGAAATTGCATTCGTCGGACACCGCATCGGCAGCATGCTCGATGAAGCTTTCAAGCATATCATGCTCTCCCGCCTGGACGAGGCCGAGATGCCTCTCGGGAAGAGCGATGTCATTGTCACGGCGGACGACGGCAACAATCGGCATGCGGATCTCATCGAGCGCCTTGCGCAGCATCATCTCGTGGCGTTCGCCGCCAACCTTATTGAGAATGACGCCGGCGATGCGAACATCCGCGCGAAAGCCCGCAAATCCCGTTACCAGTGCAGCCACCGACTGCGACATGTGCGACGCATCGACGACAAGCACGACGGAAAGACCAAGCATGGCAGCAAGGTCGGCCGCAGTGCCCTTCCCGTCGGTCGCGCCGTCGAAAAGCCCCATCATCGCTTCGATAACGAGGACGCGGTCGCCAGAGCGATGCAGGGTCGCATTGGCGGCGATCAATTCCGCGCGCATCGCCCATGGATCGAAGTTGAGGCAGGCAACGCCGCTGGCCGCCGCATGAAAGGCCGGATCGATATAGTCGGGCCCCGCCTTGCCGGGCGCTACCGCAATGCCGCGCTTACGAAGCGCACGCAGCAGGCCCAGAGTCACCGTAGTCTTCCCCGATCCGGAGGACGGGGCCGCAATCAACAAACCGCTCATGCCGTCTCCCTGCTGTTCGAGTCCTGGAATGGATCGGGGCGCAGCCTGCGTCCTGCAAGCGCCCCCAGCCAATCGAGCGACGGCCTCAGCCGGACAACCTCCCCGACCACCACGATCGCCGGCGGTTCGAGGCCGGAGGCTGCAACAGCGGCCGGCGCCTCATCGAGCGTGGTTTCTAGCACCTGTTGGAGGCCGGTCGATGCGTTGCAGACGAAGGCAACCGGTTCCGATGGCGATCGCCCAGCGGCGACGAGCTTCTTGCTGATCTGATCGATATGCTTCATCGCCATATACATGACGATAACAGGCGAGCCCTTGCCGATGGCTTCCCAATTGATCGCATCCGGCACGATGCCCGAGGAATCGTGTCCCGTCAGGAACGTCACCGCATGGTTGACATCCCTGTGCGTGACGGGAATGCCAGCATAGGCCAGCCCGCCGATACCCGCGGTAATGCCCGGTACGATACGGAACGGGACATTGTGCTCGACTAGCGTCAACGCCTCCTCGCCACCGCGCCCGAAGACGAAGGGATCGCCGCCCTTGAGGCGCAGGACGCGCTTGCCTGCGTGGGCGAGTTCGACCAGCCGCAGCGAAATGTCGCGCTGCTTGGCGGACGGCTTGCCGCCACGCTTTCCAGCATATTCCAACAAGGCGTCGGGTCGTGCAAGCTTCAGGCAATCGACGTTCACGAGCGCATCGTGAACCACGACATCCGCCTCCGCCAATCCCTTGACGGCAAGAAGCGTCAGCAATCCGGGCTCGCCTGGGCCCGCACCAACAAGCCAAACGCTGCCCGGCTCAAGAGCCGGCAGATGTGAAAACGCAGCTTCGATCATTGGCATGATCTATGCCCCGTCGCAGGCAAGGTCAACGCCGCTGATCGCGCTCGAGACAGATGTGAAAGGCACACGTCCTCCAACCATTCCGTCTCCTCTTGCGGCAAGCAAGGTTTCACGCCCAGCCGACGCGCGACCGGGCGAAGTTCTCACCCACGCAGAAGCGTGTCGCGTATGAGACTGATCACCTTTTCGGACTCGATGCCGGTGCAGACAACCTGGCTCGGCAGGCCGTCCCAATCGCCCGGCGGGAAGCGGCGGCCGTCCGGTTTCACGATTGTCTGCCCATCGGCAATGCCGCCGCAGACGACGCGCACCGGGCCGCTGATGGTCGAGAACCGCTCGGGTGCGATTACGTAGACGCAGGCACAGCTGTCGTGAACCATCATGCCGTCTTCGACTGCGTGCTTGTAGAAGTCGATGTAGTCCTGTGAAAGATCGTTCAACAGCTTTACGGCGCTGTCGCCCTTGGCCGCGACGTCGGCAAGATAGCCGCGGCTCATCGTCGTGATCGCGGTCACGTCGAGGCCAATGACGGCAACCTTCCAGGGCGCGGTCAGGACGATGTCGGCCGCTTCCGGATCCCCATGGATGTTGGCTTCCGCGACCGGCGACACGTTGCCCGGAACGTAGAAGTTGCCGCCCATGATGACGACGTCCTTCACGAGGCCCGCAATCTCCGGATCTTCCTTGAGCGCCATCGCCAGGTTGGTCATGCGACCGACGGCAACCAGTCTGACCTCGCCCGGGTGGGCGCGGACGGTATCGATGATGAAGCGGTGAGCGGGACGCGGATCGAGCGGCAGATCGATCGTTTCGGGCACTTCGATGTTGCCGAGGCCGTTCTCGCCGTGCACGAAGGTCGGCCATGCCCCCTCTGTGCGCGCTGGATCGATCGTCACGCTGGCGCCCTTGGCGACCGGAGCGGGAATGTTCCACTCACGCTTCAGGAACAGCGCGTTGCGCGTCGTCGTCTCCACCGACGCGTTGCCGAACACGGTCGTGATTCCAAGCAGATCGATCTCGGGATGGCGGTGCAGAAAAAGCAGAGCCATTGCATCATCGACGCCCGGATCCGTGTCATAAATGACCTTGTGCATGAGTGTGCCTCTTTTCGTTATTGTCGCAGGGCAGCCGGACGGCGCCGCGAAGTCGGCGGCCACCATAGCGTCCGCTATTCTTTCTGCAACAGGGCGCACGCGATCGCAGCGGTGGCGCGTCGTGACTTGGTCTTCGGAACGACGAGTTCCGCATGCGGCCCAATCGCCGCCAACGCAGCCGATTCGGCAACCCCGTGACACCCCACTCGGGCGAAGACGACTGCCGAAGGATTTTTCAGCCGCGGCGTTTCTTCCTCGAGCCGTGCCGGAGCGAAGAGCAAGAACGGCACGCCAAGGCGGCGCGCTGCTGCAAGGATCGCGGGCTCATTGAATCGCGTATCGATCGACGCAACGGCCGCCAGCTCACCGGGGTCGATACCCGCCGCCGTCAACGCCGCGCTGGCAAGCTCGCTCACCTCGTTTTCAGGCGTTCCGCGCTCGCAGCCGAGACCGAGCACGTACCGGCGCGTCCCATCGAATACAATTTCGGTCACATGCGACAATGAAACCCGCCCCTGTGTTCCTCAAGCCATTGCAGCACGGGGCTGGAAATGCAACATGCGCCGCGTACCACATTCCAGAGTTCTCCCGCCTTGTCTGACCTTGCCCCTCATCTGCTATTCATGCTGGCTGCAGCTGGCTTTTTCGCCGGCTTCGTCGATTCCATCGCGGGCGGCGGTGGCCTGATCACGGTCCCGGCGATGCTGATTGCCGGTATTCCTCCGCTGCAAACGCTGGGCTCCAACAAGGTGCAATCCGTATTCGGGGCAGCTTCCGCCACGATCGCCTATGCCCGAAAGGGACACGTGCATCTGCGCACGCAATTGCCGATGGCCTTGATGGCAGTCCTCGGCGGGTCTCTCGGCGCCGCCTTGGCAACGGTCGTTCCGGGCGAAGTGCTGCGCGCGGTCATGCCGATCCTGCTTGTGGCAATCGCTCTCTATTTTGCCTTGAAGCCGAACCTGAATGACGTCGACAAGCATCGCCGCATGACGCCCTTCGTCTTCGGCCTGACGCTGGTTCCGGCAATCGGATTCTACGATGGCGTCTTTGGTCCTGGTGCCGGCTCCTTCTTCATGCTGTCCTTCGTATCCCTTGCCGGCTTCGGCATGTTGAAGGCAACGGCGCACACCAAGCTTCTGAACCTCGGCTCGAATATCGGCGCGCTCATCGTCTTCATTTCCTTCGATGCGATCCTTTGGAAGATCGGCTTGATGATGGGCGTCTGCCAATTTCTGGGGGCGCAGCTCGGCTCCCGGCTTGCGATGCGCACCGGCGCCCGCCTGATCAAGCCGCTGCTCGTCATCGTCTGCGTCGCCTTCACGATCAAGCTTCTGGCCGATCCGGCCAATCCCATCCGTATCTGGCTTGAAATCTGACGCCGCGTCCGATTACCTCCGGCGTAATTGATGAGGCGCCGGCGCTTCTCCATGATCGCGATGTCTGGACGAACCAGGCGCCAACAGGAGATGATCTGATGACCGATGCGAACACCGAAGCCCAGCGCTACATCGCGATCTGGAACGAGACGGATGCGACCCGCCGCACGGCCTTGATCGCGGAAAGCTGGCATGAAGCTGCAACCTATATCGATCCCTTGATGCGCGGCGAAGGCCATGAGCAGATCAACGCACTTGTTGAAGCCGTGCATGCGCGCTTCCCGGGTTTCCGGTTCGAACTCGTCGGCACCGCCGATGGCTACGGCGACAACCTGCGCTTCTCGTGGGGTCTCGGACCGACGGGCGGGGAACACCTCATCAAGGGCACCGATTTCGCGGTGCTCGAAGGTGGACGACTGAAATCCGTGCACGGCTTCACCGACCAACTCCCGGAAGCCGCATGATGATGACGCCCGCCCGCTCCCTTGGGGACTATCTGCGCGACTGGCGGCAGAAGCGCCGAATGAGCCAGCTCGCCCTTGCCTTGGAGGCCGAAATCTCGCAGAGACATCTGAGTTTCATCGAGAGCGGGCGGTCGATCCCAAGCCGCGACATGCTGCTGCATCTGGTCGAACGGCTCGGCGTGCCGCTCAGGGATCGCAATCCGCTGCTGCTGGCCGCAGGTTTTGCGCCGCTGTTTTCCGAGCGTTCGCTCGACGATCCGACCCTTCGACCGGCGCGGCAGGCAGTCGACATGATCCTCAAGGGACACGAGCCCTACCCCGCCCTTGCGATCGACCGGCACTGGACATTGATTGCCGCCAATGACGCGATCGCCCCGCTTCTTGAGGGCGTCAGGGATCGCGCTTTGCGGGAAGGGCCAATCAACGTTCTCCGCCTCAGCCTGCATCCCGATGGGCTGGCGCCGAAGATTGTCAATCTGCCGGAATGGCGCGCACATCTCCTCGAGCGGCTGCACCAACAGATTTCGGCCACGGGAGATCCGATTCTCGGCGAACTGCTGAAGGAATTGTCCGCCTACCCGCTAAGCGGTGGCCGGCCGGAGACGAGCAGGAAAGCCGACTATGCCGGCATCGCCGTGCCGCTCGAACTGGAAACGGAAGCAGGCCTGCTCTCTTTCCTTTCGACAACCACTGTTTTCGGCACGCCCGTGGACGTCACCCTTTCCGAACTTGCGATCGAATCCTTTTTCCCCGCGAACGAGGAAACGGCAAGACTTCTCGCAACAACGGCACAGGCGAGCGGCTAGAACAAGGCGAGCAAGAGCGCCCCGCCGGCAATCAGGCTTACGCCGAGCCAGTTCATGAGATTGAGCTTTTCACCGAGAAAGACGACGCCGAAAACCGCGACAAGAACGATGGAAAGCTTGTCGATCGGCGCGACGCGTGCGGCATCGCCGATCTTCAGTGCGCGGAAATAGGCAAGCCACGAGGCGCCCGTCGCGGCGCCTGAAAGGCAAAGGAAAAGCCAGGTCTTGCCTGAAATGCTGGAGAAGGGCTGCCATTGCCCGGTTGCCACAACAATGGCGCTGATGATGAAGACGATAACGACAGTGCGGATCAGCGTGGCGAGATCGGAATTGATGCCGACGACGCCGATCTTTGCAAAGATCGCCGTCAACGCAGCAAACGCCGCCGAAAGCACCGCCCAGAAAATCCAACTCTGTGTCATCAGAACTCCACGCCGGGCTGTCCCTTGATGCCGGAACGGAACGGATGCTTGATCAGCTCCATCTCGGTGACGAGATCGGCGATCTCGATCAGCTCATCCTTGGCGTTGCGCCCGGTCAGGACGACGTGGGTCATATACGGCTTCTCGTTCTTCAGGAACTCGACCACTTCGTTGATATCGAGGTAGTCGTAGCGCAACGCTATATTGATCTCGTCGAGGAGCACCATCGAATTCCGTTCGTCGCGGATCAGTTCTTTCGCCTTCTCCCAGGCTGTACCAGCCGCAGCCACATCGCGAGCGCGATCCTGCGTCTCCCAGGTGAAGCCCTCGCCCATGGTGTGGAACTGGCAGATATCGGAGAAGTGCTTTTCGATCAGGTCGCGCTCGCCGGTCCACATCGCGCCCTTGATGAACTGAACGACGGCAGACGGCTTTCTGTGCGCGATATGCCGGAAAATCATCCCGAACGCGGAGGACGACTTGCCCTTGCCCTTGCCGGTATGGACGATGATGAGGCCCTTTTCGTCCGTCTTCGTCGCCATGATCTTGTCGCGGGCGGCCTTCTTCTTCGCCATCTTCTCGGCGTGGCGCGCGTCGTCGTGGCCAGCGGTTTCGGTATTTTCGGCGGTCATCTCAATTCTCCCCGGATGCAAGCTTGAATGTGTCTGAAAGGTCGAAGCGCGCGGAATTGCTGCGCGGCGTCCAGAGATGGCGATCGATGGCCTCGAGCAGCCGCTCCTTGATATCCTCGAAGGCGGCTGGGTTCTTCTCGATCATGAAATCGCGCACCTTCGGATCAACCACGAAGGCCTGGTAGACGGCTTCGAAATGATGATTGCCCACAGCGCCCGTCGTTGCCGCAAAGGCAAAGAGGTAGTCGACGGTCGCAGCGATCTCGAAAGCGCCCTTGTAGCCATGGCGCATGACGCCGTCGATCCACTTCGGATTGACTACACGGCCGCGCACGACACGCCCGATCTCCTCTTCCAAAGACCGGATCACCGGCTTCTCGGGCCTGGAGTGATCGTTATGGTAGATCGCTGGCCGATCACCCGCGAGCATTTCGGCCGCAGCCGCCATACCGCCCTCGAACTGGTAATAATCGTCGCTATCAAGAAGGTCGTGCTCGCGATTGTCCTGGTTCTGCACGACCGCCTGGATCGAGCGCAGGCGCTCTTCGAAGACACCACGCTCTGCCCGGCCCTCTTCGCCGGCGCCATAAGCGTAGCTTCCCCACACGAGATAGGCTTCAGCGAGATCGGCCCGGCGTTCCCATCCCTTCTCGTCGATCAATGCCTGCAAGCCGGCACCGTAGGCGCCTGGCTTCGAGCCGAAAACGCGATAGCCGGCCCGACGGCTTGCTTGGGCCGGGTCCAGTCCGGCCGCTTCAAGCCGTGCAGCCTCGCCGCGCATGCGCTGCGCAATCGGGTTGTCGGTAGCATCTTCTTCCAGCGCCCCGACGGCACGGATTGCCTTGTCGAACAGTGCAATCTGTTCCGGAAAGGCATCCCGGAAGAAGCCTGAGATACGCAGCGTCACATCGACACGCGGATGCCGTAGCAATGCGGGCGGGATGATTTCATAGCCGGTGACGCGCCGCGAGGTCATGTCCCACACCGGCTTCACGCCGATTAAGGCCAGAGCCTGGGCGATGTCATCGCCGCCCGTGCGCATGTTCGAGGTGCCCCAGGCGGTCAGGCCGAAGGAGACCGGCCATTCGCCGTGATCCTGCACGTAACGGCGGATCACGAGTTCAGCGGACTTCTTCCCGAGCTCGTAGGCCGCCGGCGTCGGCACGGCACGGCTGTCGACGGAGTAGAAATTCCGCCCTGTCGGCAGCACATCGGGACGTCCTCGCGTGGGCGCACCTGACGGACCGGGCGGCACGAAACGCCCATCGAGCCCGCGGAGCAGACCTTCGATCTCCGCCGTCCCACAGGCGAGAATGGCTGGCCTGAGCCGCATCTCGATCTCCGCAAGAACGGCGCGCGTCGCTGCCCAGTTCTCCGGGCAGGTGAACTCAGCTGCCACCAGCTTTGCGGCAAGAAGTTCGATCCGCTCGACTGTATCGCCGTTCGTTCGCCAGACAGCGTCCGTGATGCCCACGAGAAAATCCGGATGCGGTCCAGCCCAGGCCTCGGCCATATCGCAATCGAGCGGGTCGAACGCCAAGTCGAGATCCGCGGCAATCGCACGCTGAAGGCTGCGGTCACCTCCCTGTCCGAGCCCGCGCGGAACCCGGGCCAGCGCGACCGTCAGATCCGTCAGCAACCGTCCCTGCGGCGAGACGCCGAAAACATGCAGGCCGTCGCGGATCTGCATCTCCTTGAGATCGCAGAGATAGGCGTCGAGCTTCTTCAAAGCCTCCGTCTCGCTCTCACCCTTGTCAATGCCGGCATCGCGATCGAGGCCGATGTCGGCCACGAGATCGAGGATCTGCTTGCTGAGAAGCCGGATGCGGCGCGGATCACCGCCCGACGCCTCGTAGTATTCGTCGACCAGCGCTTCCAGATCCTTGAGCGGCCCGTAGCTCTCGGCACGCGTCAGCGGCGGCGTCAGATGATCGATGATCACGGCGCCGGCGCGACGCTTGGCTTGCGTCCCCTCGCCGGGATCGTTGACGATGAAGGGATAAAGATGCGGCATGGGGCCGAGGACAGCTTCGGGGTAGCATTCCACTGACAAAGCCAGCGCCTTGCCCGGCAGCCATTCCAGATTGCCGTGCTTGCCCATGTGAATAACGGCGTGGGCACCGAATTCGTGGCGAAGGAAAGCGTAAAAGGCAAGATAGCCATGCGGTGGCACGAGATCCGGGGAATGGTAGCTTTCCTTTGGATCGACGTTGTAGCCGCGCGCCGGCTGGATGCCGACCAGCAGCTCACCAAGACGCATGAACGGCAGCGCAAAAGCGCCCTCCACGACATAGGGATCGGCCTCGGGCGCGCCCCAACGCTCACAGATTTCATCCTGAATCTTTTTGGGAAGACTTCCGAACAAAGCCTTGTATCGACTCACTGAAAGCGATTCGCGAACAAGCTTCCCATCCAGTCCTGAACTTGTCGGCCCTTCCATCAGGCGTCGTATCAGCGCATCGCCATCATCGGGAATATCCGCGACTGGATAGCCGGCGCCACCCATTGCCTTCAGCACCTCGACCGTGCCGGCGGGCGTGTCCAACCCGACGCCGTTACCGAGTCTGCCATCGCGGTTCGGATAGTTCGCCATGACAAGAGCGATGTGTCTCTTGCCGACGGGTGTCGTCCGCAGATTGGCCCAGTTGGCTGCAAGCCGCGCTGTATAGCGCATCCGCTCGATATCCGGCTCGCTGCCGACAATATTGGCCTCGACGCGCGCGTCGTAGCGCGATGCCGACTTGAATGAAACCGCTCGGGCAAGCACCCGTCCGTCAACCTCCGGCAGCGCAACATTCATTCCAAGGTCGCGTGCGGAGAGCCCCTGCGAGGAAGCGGCCCACGCTTGGCGCGACGACGCCGAAAAGATCGCCTGAAGCACCACCGCGTCGTTCGCCTCGAGCACGGTCTGCTCGCGATCCGCACCAGGCGCAGACACGGCAAAGCCTGTCGTATTGATCACCACCTCGGGCTTGATGGCGTTAAAAACACTTTCGAGAATGCCCTTCGAGACAGGATCCTTGAGGCTGTAAGCAAACACCGGCAGCGGCCGGATGCCTTCAGCCAGCAGCGTATCGATCAAGGCTTCGACAGGCTTGGTCTCTCCGCTTTGCACGAGCGCGCGATAGAAGCTGACCGCGACCACAGGCGTTTGTGACACTCCCTGTACGAAGCGCACCCGTTCGTCGCACGCCGACCTCCACTCTTCGACGCCGACGACGCCCTTGCCCGGCCACCAGATCCCAGCCTTCATCAGCGGCGATGCCGCTTCCGGCTTTTCAGTTCCCGAGAGCATCGCACCGGCATAGTCCAGAAACGCCCGCGAATTGGCATCGCCGCCTTCGATGAGATAGGCCCAAAGGGCGTTCAGGTCTTCAAGCGGTACATTCGAAAATGGTGTCAACCCCGCATCGGACTTCGAATCTCCGGGCAGCACGGCGATGAACGCGCCAGATCGAGCTGCCGCCGTATGGAGCGCCTCCAGCGCATAGTGGAAGTAGCTGGCGCCACCCAGCGCCCTCACGACGATTAGCTTGGAGTGGCGGGCCGTCCGCTCGATATAGGCATCGACCGACATTGGATGCTTCAGGCTCATCAGGCTTGCCAGCCGCAGCGAGAAGCCGGTCGACGGTTCGTCATAAGCGGCGGCTATCGCGGCAAGCTCGGTATCGGCAGCCGACAGGAACAGGACATCGCCGGGCGATTGACCGAGATCGATCGCCTCCTCGGCGTCACTGATTGTTCCCTGCTGTGCCAGAAGCAGATGCATCGGTCTTGCCTTATGCCAGCGCTTCGATCGCCTTGCGCACCGCCGCTTCGTCCATCTCGTGCAAGCCGATGACGACAAGACGGGTGCCGCGTGCTTCGCCCGGCGCCCAGGCGCGATCGAAATAGTGGTCGATCCGGCTGCCGACCGCCTGCAACTGCAGGCGCATCGGCTTGCCGGGAACATCGATGAAGCCCTTGAGCCGCAGCACGTCATGTTCGCCGATGATGCCCCTCAGCGCACCCACGAAGGCTGCCGGATCGGCAACAGGACCAAGCTCGACCACGAAGCTGTCGAACTCGTCATGATCGTGCGGCACGCCGTCCTCGTGTTCGAGTTCATGGTGGGACTTGCGATTGACCACATCGTCTTCCGTACCGACGCCGAGCCCGAGCAGCACGCTTGCCGGAACCTCGCCATTGCGCGCCTCGATCATGACAGGCTTGCGAGCGATACGGGAAGCAACCTCATCGCGCACGCGACCAAGGCCGGCGGTGTCGAGAAGGTCGGTCTTGTTGAGTACGATCAGATCGGCGCAGGTCAGCTGGTCCTCGAAAAGCTCCTCGATCGGGCTCTCATGGTCGAGCGACTCGTCTTCGACCCGACGAGCCTCGACGGCATCGTGATCGTCCGCGAAGCGGCCCGCGGCAACGGCGGCGCTGTCGACAACGGTAACGACGCCATCGACGGTGACCTGCGTGCGGATATCAGGCCAGTTGAACGCCGCAACGAGCGGCTGCGGCAGCGCGAGACCGGATGTTTCAATAACGATATGGTCGGGGCGCTGTTCGCGCTCCAGAAGCTTGGTCATCGTCGGAATGAAGTCGTCGGCAACCGTGCAGCAGATGCAGCCATTGGTGAGCTCGATGATGTCATCCTCGGTGCAGTTCTCCGCGCCGCAGCCCTTGAGCACGTCGCCGTCGACGCCGAGATCGCCGAATTCGTTGATGATAAGCGCGATCTTCTTACCGTTGGCATTGGAGAGCAGATTGCGGATCATCGTCGTCTTGCCGGCGCCGAGGAAACCCGTGATCACGGTCGCCGGAATTTTCTGCTGGTTCATGAAATTCAACCCTTCATCTTCAACGGCAGTCCAGCCGCGATAAAATACACATCCACGGCCTCGGCCGCGATCATTTGATGCAGACGGCCGGCATGGTCCCGAAACTCCCGCGCCATGCGGTTTTCCGGCACGATACCGAGACCGACCTCATTGGAAACGATGACGAGACGGGCTCGTGCCGTCGGCAGATACGCCACAAGCGAGGCAAATTCCGCCCCTATGTCGCGGTCTTCCATCATCAGATTGGTGATCCAAAGCGTCAGGCAATCCACCAAAACTGCCCGCTTCTCGCCATCGATCGCCCGCAGGCAGCCGACAAGATCCAGCGGCTCTTCATGGGTATGCCAGAGATCGCCGCGATCGGCTTTGTGCTTGTCGATCCGGGCGCGCATCTCGTCGTCCCAAGCCCGACCGGTCGCCACGTAATGGTGCTCCAGGCCGCTCGAGACGACCAGTTGCTCGGCAAAACGCGATTTGCCCGAGCGCGCGCCGCCCAGGATGAAAGTCGCGCCTGATGATATCGGGCTCATGGAAAACGCTGACCGATCTTCGGAAGCCTTCCGCGAGAGACCGGAACGACTGCGGAGCGCAGCCGGCAAATCTGTCTTTCAGCCATGACAACCTCCGTGCTGGCAGCGGGCATCACCCAGGAATGGGCTTTTCGCCCGGCACAGTTGGCAGGTCTCCTGGCTCGCGGGTCTTGGCCGCGATCGGGGCAAACCGGAAACCGGTCGCCCCAGATCGTGCCAGCGGATCTTCCTCGCCTTCCCGGCTGCATTTCATGAAAAGGCGGACGATTCGTAGACGTAAGAGGCGTCCTGCCCCGGTTGATCATGATGCACTGCCAGTGACTTTTCCGTCGCCACTTTCGCACAGCCCGCCTGCACCCTTGCAGGCTGTCAGCCACGCGAAACCAACGCCGGACGGAAAACCCTGACCGCTCTACAGTCGCGGGGTCGGCTCTGATGACGGTGCCCGAATTGGGTCCACCGCTTCACATTCCCTTTTCATCCGCACCGATTCAACCGGTCCGGAACCATCCGTTATGGCGTCATCGTTAGGCAAGGCCACTCCTGAAGTCAATCAAAAGCCGTCGCTCCTAAGATTGCCGTCATCGCCGCGAAACGCTGTCAAGTCGACCTACTCTACAAGATTTATCGTCTTTTATCAGTGGCTTACGTCATAAATAATTATTGTCCGCGCCGGTCTTTTGCCGCAATTGCATCGCAAGCGGGTCGCGCCACTGATTTGCCCCTCCCTTCCTCGCACTTGAACGCGCCTGCGCCCGCCTAGTTTTCCTGCCATGCTCCTCAAAATCGATATTCGCCGCTTCGGTCCGTTTCATACCCTTCTCGATATCGGGCGGATGCGCGCCCTGCTGCGCCGCAGCGAGATGGGGATGGTCATCGCCGGCGCGATCGTCGGTGTCATATCGGGTTTGGCGGTGACCGGTATGGGTCTCATTTCCCGCGAAATGCACAGCCTGATCTTCGGAATCAGCGACGTCGAGAGACTGAGTTCGTCGCAGATCGACAACAAGCTGCTGTTGCTGACGGCGCCGGTCTGCGGCGGCATTCTCCTGGGTCTGTTGCTGTTCGTGCTTGCCAAGACCCGCAAGAAGCCGATGGTGGATCCGATCGAGGCGAACGCACTGCATGGCGGTCGGCTATCTCTCACCGATAGCATTCTGGTCGCAGTCCAAAATCTTATTTCTAATGGTTTCGGGGCCTCCGTCGGCCTGGAAGCCGGCTACACGCAGCTGGCGGCCGGACTGGCCTCGAAGCTCGGGCTGAAGCTGCAGCTTCGCCGCTCGGACCTGCGCGTTCTCGTTGGGTGCGGCGCAGCGGGTGCGATTGCCGCTGCCTTCAATGCCCCGCTGACCGGCGCATTCTACGCCTTCGAGCTCATCATCGGCTCGTACACCATCGTCTCGCTAACGCCGGTTGTGGTTTCTGCGCTGGTTTCGACGCTGGTGGCTCGGCTGCTCGGTGGCAGCGATTTCCTGATCGACGTTGGCGAATTCGGTACGGTCATGCCGGCTGATTACGTCCCGGCTCTCCTGCTCGGCGCATTCTGTGCGGGTGTCGGTATCATGATCATGCAGGGCGTTGCCTGGATCGAGGAATTGGCTCGCCGGAGTTCGATCGCGACGCCGCTGCGCCCTGCCCTTGGCGGCATCGTCGTTGGCCTCCTCGCGCTGATCACACCGCAGGTGCTGTCGGCAGGACATGGCGCGCTCCACCTCAACCTCGGGCGCGACGTCGCGATTCCGGTGCTCGTGGGCCTGTTCCTCCTGAAAGCCTTCGCCTCCGCGATCTCGATCGGTTCGGGCTTCAGAGGCGGTCTGTTCTTCGCGTCGCTGTTCATGGGCGCGCTGGTAGGCAAGTTCTTCGCCTATTCCGCCCCCTACTTCGCTCACGCTACGCTGACACCGGTCATCTACGCGGTCGTCGGCATGAGTTCGCTTGCGGTCGCCGTCATCGGCGGGCCGCTGACGATGACGTTCCTTGCTCTCGAAATTACCGGCGACTTTCCGATCACGGCGCTTGTGCTGGCGGCGGTCATCACCTCCTCGCTCGTCGTCCGCAGCACCTTCGGCTACTCCTTCGCAACATGGCGCTTCCACCTGCGCGGCGAGAGCATTCGCAGCGCGCACGATGTCGGCTGGATCCGCAACCTAACGGTTGACCGGCTGATGCGCGCCGATGTGAAGACCGCCAATGCCGCTCTCTCGATCGATGAGTTCAAGGAACGCTTCCCCATCGGCTCGGCGCAGCGGGTCGTCCTGGTCGATGGTACCGGCAAGTACAGCGGCCTCGTGCTCGTTCCGGAGATTTACGCGAACCTGACCGATACCGACGAAACCGGCAAGGATCTCAGCGAATTCATCCGCTACAAGAACGATTTCCTGCAGCCGCAGATGAACGCCAAGCAGGCAGCCGCCATCTTCGACAAGACCGAAAGCGAAGCGCTCGCCGTCGTCAACAATCTGATTGAGCGCAAGGTTGTCGGCCAGTTGAGCGAGGCGCATACGCTGCGCCGTTACAGCGAAGAACTCGATCGCCGCCGCCGCGAAATATCCGGCGAGATCTAGCCGAGAAGTTCGTCCAGCCAGCGCCGGTCAAGACAGGCTTCCAGCTCGGCCGCAACGTCGTCCAGGGCTTTCTCGACGCCGGCACGATAGTCATTCGTGTCGCCCGAAAGGCCAAAGCTGCGCAGCAAGCGAGAACGGTAGATGTCGCTGGCGAACAGCCCATGCAGATAGGTTCCCGCAATCCGGCCGTCTGCCGATACCGCGCCATCCGGCCTACCATCGACGATCGCGAACGGCCGGCCGCAGTCTTCGCCGGAGGTGATACCGAGATGGATCTGGTAGCCGGAAAGCGGGGACCCGTCCTCCACTGCTGTCGCAACACTGTTGCGGACGGTCTTTTCAGGCGCCATCTCCGTCTCGACGTCAAGCAGCCCGAGGCCCGCCATATCCACCGCATGTCCCTCGATGCCCAGGGGATCATGGACCTTGCGCCCGAGCATCTGATAGCCGCCGCAAATCCCGATCACCCGACCACCCCGCTTCACATGGGCCAGTATGTCGGCATCCCAACCCTGCGCACGCATATCAGCCAGGTCTGATATCGTTGATTTCGAACCGGGCAAGATCACCAGCCGCGCGTCCGCAGGCAGCCGCTCGCCCGCGCGGACGAAAACCAAATCGACATCCGGCTCCGCCTTCAAGGGGTCGAGATCGTCGAAATTTGCGATGCGGGTAAAGACCGGCACGGCGACCTTGAGTGCCCCCGTGCCGCCGCGTGCGAGGCGTTCCAACGCCACCGAGTCCTCGGCCGGCAGACGCGAAGCGTGCCTGAGCCACGGCACGACACCGAAGCATGGCCATCCGGTGAAGCGGCGCACCGCATCGATACCCGTATCAAAGAGCGAGACGTCGCCACGGAACTTGTTGATGAGGTAGCCGGATATCATTGCCCGGTCGTCCTCGGAGAGGATCGTATGCGTCCCAACCAGCGAGGCGATCACGCCCCCGCGGTCAATATCGCCGACAAGCACGACAGGCACACCGGCACGGGTGGCAAATCCCATATTGGCGATATCGCCGGCCCTGAGATTGATTTCGGCGGGCGAACCTGCGCCTTCCACGATCACAAGATCCGCTCCGGCCGAAACGGCCGAAAAGCTCTGCATCACGTAGTCGAGGAGCGCTGGCTTGAGTTTCTGATAGTCCCGTCCCTTGGCCTGCCCCCAGACCTTGCCCTGAACGATGATCTGGCTGCCGTATTCGGATTGCGGTTTGAGCAATACAGGATTCATGTGCACCGAGGACGGCACACGCGCGGCAAGCGACTGCAGCCATTGCGCCCGGCCGATCTCGCCGCCGTCGTCGGCGACCGCGGCATTGTTCGACATGTTCTGCGGTTTGAAGGGACGGACCGAAAGGCCACGATTGGCAGCAAGACGGCAAAGCCCCGCGACAAGAACGGTCTTGCCGACATCGGAGCCGGTCCCTTGCAGCATGATGGCCTTGGTCATTGTCACGGAACTCCGGAGAACCCGACCCCCGCCTACAACGGCCTCTCTGCCGTGGTCAATCGCAAGCGCCGAAAATGCGAAGGCCACGTCACCCGCTTAGGGTAGCGCGGCCTGCCGAAATACGCTGGCGCATTCGCCCATACACGGCGAAGCTCACGTTCTCCGGGACGCATTACCTGATCCGGAGAAGCGGCGGTGTCCCCCGCCACGGAAGAACAGATACCGCCACATTGTTACCGGACGGTTAGCAACTCCCTAAGCAAAGATGAATTTCGGCATTTTCCGGCTTTGGGACGCTCGTGGTAACCTTTTGGTGGGGCTGGCAATACGTTTTCAAATCAGACGCTTAGACTTCACGCCTCATGCACAGAAGAACGATTGATTTCCACAGCCGAACGCGTAGGCTGCCATTCCAAGGCATCAAGACGAGCGCCACAGCAATAGCCGGACAAACAGGATAAAGATCTCCGCAAGACGCGGAACGCCTAGTTGTGGCGGGGCAGCAAGAATGGGAAGGCAAATGAGATCTCTCTGCACGTCGATCCTGCTCGCCGCAGGAATCTGTGCGGCCGCTACGACTGCGCAGGCTGCCGAATGCGGCAACGTCACCATCGCTGAAATGAAGTGGGCTTCGGCGGGTATTGCGGCCAACTTCGACAGGTTCATTCTTGAGAAGGGTTATGGCTGCTCTGTCAAAATCGTCCCGGGCGACACGATGCCGACCTTCCTGTCGATGAACGAGAACGGTGAGCCGGATATCGCTTCGGAGTTCTGGATCAATTCCGTCCGCACAGAACTCGACGGTGCGGTCAAGGAAGGCAGGCTGATCCTGGCGGCGGAAATCCTTTCGGAGGGAGCTGTCGAAGGCTGGTGGATACCCAAATTCGTCGCCGACGCTAACCCCAATATCCGCAGCGTACAGGATGCGCTCAAGCATCCGGAACTCTTCCCCGCGCCGGGAAATGCATCGCAGGGCGCCGTCTTTAGTTGCCCCGTCGGCTGGAGCTGTCAGATTTCGACATCCAACCTGTTCCGCGCGCTGGACGCCGAGAAGAGCGGGTTTCAGTTGATCGAAACCGGCAGCCCACAGGACCTTGATGATTCTATCGCAAACGCCTTCCAGAAAAAGGAGGGCTGGCTTGGCTATTACTGGGCACCCACGGCCGTCCTCGGCAAATACGACATGACGCGCCTGAGCTTCGGCGTGGGTCATGACAAGGCAGAATGGGATAAGTGCACATCTGTCCCCGGCTGCGCGCGGCCGCAGGTGAATTCCTATCCCGTCTCACGGGCCTTTACGATTGTCACCAAAGCCTTCGCCGACCGTGCCGGACCGGCCATGGATTACCTGAAGCTCCGCTCGTGGGACAATACGACAATCAACGAAGTGCTCGCCTGGCAGGATGACAACCACAAGAGCAACGAGGAAGCCACCGTCTACTTCCTCCAGAACTACGCCGCGCTATGGACCAAATGGGTTCCTGCCGATGTCGCGCAGAAGGTCAAGGCCGGGCTCTAGGAAGAGCAAAGCAATCGCTCACCAGACGGTGCAATATTCTTCGATTGGTCAGCGCAGGATTCGCGCAAGAGTGAGCGGGCAAAAGGAGCAGCCGTCTTCTGACGGTATCGGTTTCCTGTAAGCGGCGGCACCCAATCGTGCCAAGCTGCTTGCCCAGACGAAGAGAAAAAAGATGACATCCACCCCGTTTCCCGACCGCGACACAATCGCCTCGAAGCTTGCCAGCCTGGAGGAGCAGGAAAAATCCTACGTCTCCCTGCTGATGGAAAATGCGGCACAGGACGAGAACGTCATCGATGGTCTTCACCGTCACCTGAACAATGCCGCGAGCGCGCCATTCCTGAATACGCTGAAACTCGAGAGCCTTGGGAAATGGATTGGCGGCGCAGCGCCGGCCCGCCTGCAGATACGCCTCATGGAGGCAGCGAAATCAAGCCAGCACCCGGCCTATGCGGCGTTCCGGAGTGGGCTTTCGCGTTCCGGCGGGCTGGAAAGGGCCTACCCGCCGGCGGTGATCTGACGCCGTCTTACCTGGTGGCCGCGCGACCGACCGAACGACCTGCATCCTGAGTCGCGTTTACGGCATTTGCCGTGTCGCGACCGATGCCGCGGATTGTGTTTCCACACGAAGAAAGCACGAGCAGAATTGCGAGGGCGGAGCCGATCTTGGCCATTGTCGTCATTGCGAAATCCTTCTTTTCAATCGTCCACGCGCGGGCGACTCCGCGCGCATTAAACCCCGGAGGAAGAAAAGAGGTCCGTACTAAGTTGTCAAGCCGCTACGGCCTTGGCTTTTTCCGCAAAGGCAAAGCGGATGCTATCGGCTACCGCCCGCATCGGGTTGTTCATCTGTGACGCAGTGAGCAGCCTGATGTCGAAGGAACCGAGTTCGGGCAGCCCCTCCTGCACGCCGAGAATTGTCATCTCATCAGTGACATAGGAGCGCGGCAGGGGCGCGATCGCGAGGTCGGAAACGACGGCCGCTCGCTGGGCCATGGTGTGACCGCTAAGAAAAGCGACACGATAGCCGCGCTTCATTCGCTCAAGCTGAGACAGTGCCTCAGAGCGCCAAATGCAGCCATCCTCCCAGATCGAGATCGGCAGCGGATCGCGGCGGTGCGCCGTACCACATTTGGCACCGGCCCATACAAGCCTCTCGCGGAAGACGATCTCCCCATCCGTCGGCAGCGGACGCGTCGCGCAATTGATCAGTGCCAGGTCCAGGCGCTGCTCTTCCATGCGCTTCTTGAGGCCGATGCTCATGTCAATGGTGACATCGACCATGATGCTCGGGAAACTCTCGGCGAAGCTTTTCAGGATATTCGGCAGCAGCCGTTCGCCGATATCTTCAGGCGCGCCGAGCCGCACCACGCCGCTCAGCTCGGGCATGATGAACCGCGAGACGGCCTCGTTCGACAGAGCGAGGATGTTGCGCGCGTAGGAGAGCAGCACTTCGCCATGCTGGGTCAGACTGACCGATCGCGCATCACGCAGAAACAGCGTGGCGCCGAGTTGCTCTTCCAGCTTCTTGATCTGCATGGATACCGCCGACGGCGTCCGATAGACGGCTTCCGCGGCCGTGGAAAAATTGCCGGTCTCTGCAATGGCAACGAAGGTGCGCAGCACGTCGTTGTCAAGCAAAGGAATGGGACGGCGAAAGGGAATACTCATCGTCACATCTTTCAATTTTTCTGAATTTGACTTCCATATCATTTTGTTTGATTGAAAGTCAACCCGACAATACCCTTGGTTCATAGCGGCTAGTACTGATGAAAGGAGGCCGCGATGAACACGCTCATTGTAATCTTCGACATCTTCTACGCATTCAGATCTCGTCAGATCTCACGTCAGACACGCAATCGCACACGAGATCAGTTGGCTCGACTGCCGAGGCATCTCGCTGATGACCTCGACCTACAGGCACTAGGTATGACCGTCCCTCGCTGAAGATGCGAGCGCCGCCAGCGGCTTCAAAGACGCATCGAAAGGTTCTAATATACGCTCCGGGCGCGGCGACGGAGCGTAAGGACCATCGCGATGAACGATGCGTGTTTCCAAGGCGATATCCCTGCAGCATACGATCGGTATCTGGTGCCGATCCTGTTTGACCCTTATGCCGCCGATCTGGCGCAGCGCCTGGCATCGGTTCATCCGCACCGCGTTCTCGAAGTCGCAGCAGGGTCCGGGGCCCTCACGCGCGCGATATCGTCGGCGCTTCCACACGCCCAAATCATCGCCACCGATTTGAACCAGGCGATGCTGGATGTCGCCGCATTGAGACATTCTGGCGGGCATATCGCATGGCGACAGGCTGACGCGTTGAGCCTGCCCTTTCCCGATCACATCTTTGACACCGTCACATGCCAGTTCGGCGTCATGTTCTTTCCCGATAAGCAACGCGCCTACCGCGAAATCCTCCGCGTACTCAAGCCGAAAGGGACCTTCCTCTTCAGCACCTGGGACTCCCTCGAGAGCAACGCCTTCGCAAAGTTCATGATGACTGAGACGGATGCATTGTTTCCAGAAGATCCGCTGGACTTCTTCCGGCGAACGCCGCACAGCTATTTTGATGCCGAGGCGATCCTCTCGGAACTCGAACGGGCCGGATTCGAGTCGGCCGCTTTCACCAAGGTCGAAAAGACTGCCCATGCGTCCTCGGCAAGGGACGCCGCAACCGCCTTCTGCAAGGGCAGCCCGCTCCGCATGGAAATCGAAGCCCGCAACCCGAAATTCGACGTCGTGGCACGAGTCACGGCGGCTCTCGAGCAGGCTTTCGGCAAAGGTCCGATCGAAGGGCCGATGTCAGCGCTGGTGTTCATCGCCGAGGCGCCACGGTAGATATCACGCGCACGGCAGCCGCTCATTGTGCCGACGCGCGAAGGCGCGCACCAAAACACGGCTCGTCCGACAATGCCTCGAATTGTCGGAACATCCGATGCTAGGAGGCGTTCCTTCTGGGCAACGCACGCTTTGCTTTGTCGTTGCGCTGACTGCGTTTCCCTCAACTGCAGTCGCAGAGGCCCGGCGCTGTCCAAACCAGCACCGGGCTTTGTCCGCTCATCTCGACGATCTCCCCTCCATCTATTTCAGTAATGACTAAAATAAAACTTGAAATCGCCGCGTCGGAAACGATGATGCTTGCTGTCAGCTAGGAGGGGCGTTGATGTCACAGTATCAGGAGACGCGGCGGTTCAAATGCACGGGCGGCGCAGGAAATCCCTGCATTGTCATCGAACAGATCAGGGTTGCCGATGAAGCCATCCCTAGGCCCAGAACCGATTACATGACAATGGATGGCGAGGTCGCCAATCGCCTCGACAAGAAGCACTTCCTGATCTTGATGAAGGATGAGGTTGTGAAGATCCAGAGGGCGCTGAGGAAGAAACACTGAGCCGGGGCCCGTCGGCATCGGCGTCGCGGCGGGCAAGCCGGTCCTCGTCGGCAGACAGATCCGGTGGATCTTCGCATGACTAAGGCGTCACCGTTGGGTAGATGTCATCATCGCGTCATCTGACGGTGATGTTTTGACTCACCGAGCGCTGAGACTCGTTTTCATTCCGGCGCTGTTCACCGCTGGAATGACTGATGCTGTATATCATTGCCGTCGCCGGTGCCCTGCTGGCAGCCAATACCCTCAGCCTTATGATCGCGGGATGGCGAATTCGGTCCCGCCAAGACAAGACGCCAAGTGTCGCTGTGCGTCCGCCTGTCTCGATCGTGATACCCCTTTGCGGCATAGAACAGTTCTCGCGGGAAACACTCGAAAGCGCGCTGATCCTGGATTGGCCCGACTACGAAGTCATTTTTTGCGTTGCAGACAAGGCCGATCCGATCATTGGTCTGGCGGAGAACACCCTCCGAGCAAGGCCGCTGGCAAATGCAAGGATTTTGATCGGGGATGACCGCATCAGCGCAAATCCGAAACTCAACAACTGCGTCAAGGGCTGGAGCGCGGCGGCGCATGAATGGGTCGTCCTTGCCGATTCCAATGTCCTGATGCCGGCGAACTATCTCGCACGCCTTATGGCCGCATGGCGACCCGACAGCGGCCTCGTTTGCTCGACGCCACTTGGCTCCCGTCCGAGCGGATTTTGGGCGGAGGTCGAATGTGCTTTTCTCAACACCCACCAAGCCCGTTGGCAATATGCCGGGGAAGCGCTTGGATTCGGCTTCGCGCAAGGCAAGAGCATGCTCTGGCAAAAGACGATCCTCGACGCCCACGGTGGCATCCAAGCCCTTGCGGCCGAGATCGCAGAAGACGCCGCCGCCACAAAGCTGGTCAACAGCATGGGCCTCAAGGTGCATCTCATCGCCGGACCATTCGAGCAGCCCCTAGGCAGAAGGACCTTCCGCGAGCTCTGGGCCAGGCAGTCTCGTTGGGCGCGGCTGAGACGCGTCACTTTCCCGCACTTCTTCGCGCCGGAGATCCTGCTTGGCGTAGTTCCTCCCCTATTGCTGGGCCTGAGCGCTGCCGTCGTTTCCGGCACCAGTCTCGTTACTACAACCCTGGCAGTCTTATGCACCGCCTACGCGCCGGAACTTATTCTTGCAGCCCGCAAGCATTGGCACCTATCCCTGCTGTCACTCCTCGCAATGGCTACCCGCGATGTCTTGCAGCCAGCGATCTGGACACGGAGTTGGTTGAGAGGCAGTTTCGATTGGCGCGGAAACATTATGGTGATCAGATCGCAGGAATCGCGCCTGGAGGGTGGAGTAGCCGAACCGATTGCAGGCCCCTAAACTAGGGCAATCGACATACCGCGGCGGCCGCCAGCCGCCCAAGTTGCCCTCGGGACATATGAATCCGCCCCGCCAGATCGGCCACTGTTCCGCCGGCAGCGCTGTGCCCGCATCTCCCTTTAGATCAACACCATGCGTGGCGGCTCCTCCCCGCGCCGCCGGTAGGCACGACGCCCCTCGAATTGAATTGGCCGTGTCGGCAGATATCCAATCCGCCGCGCGTCGCCATCGTTCAAAATCACTGATGATATCCATAAATGCTATTCGTTTGATTGATGGGACGAAAACACCCATATTTTACTCATCAAACAAGGCGTCATCCGACGAAGAAAGGAACGGCTATGACGACGATTACCTTCAGGCACACCAAGGCGTCCTCAAGCGAAGCTCATGCGCATATTGTCGACTATGCCCGCAAGCTGGTTCATGCTTGGCACCGGTGGCAGGCCGCCCGCGAAATCGAATCCATGCCCTTCGACATGCGTAAGGACATTGGCTGGCCGTCGGCGGATGGCGCGGATGAACGCAAGGTTATGTAATGAATCCGACATTCCTCCCCGCGTGAGAGCGGCGCCCGCCTTCGTGCAGCGCCGCTTTCTCCGTCTTTAGGGGCTCCTAATTAAATCTTGAATTTCAGACACATATATTTTCTTCGAGCGCCTTTTTCGAACTTTTGAAGAACGCAAACGTCATTTGACCATCGTCAATTTCAGCAATGTCGCAAATTTGCTCTTTGCGGCCGCATTTATCCATGAGAATGTCGCTTTCAGGATATCGAAACGACGTATTCCAAGCAACGAATAGTGCATTCGCACCTCCAGCACGGATTTGTCTCATGAACAAGATGTCGCACAAGCAACGCTCTCTCGTCTTCTTCATGGTTCCGCAGTTTACGATGCTGCCCTTTTCAGCGGCGATCGATACCCTGCGCATAGCCAACCGCATGCTCGGCTACCAGGCCTACACGTGGCGGCTGACCTCGGTTGACGGGCAGAAGGTCTATTCTTCCTGCGGCATCGGCGTCGAGGCAAATACGTCGCTGGCCGATGAGCGCCGCAATCTCGGCGGCGAATATCGCCCGAGCATGGTGCTGGTCTGTTCCGGCATCGATGTCGAAGACTTCAACAACAAGTCCGTCAGTGCTTGGTTGCGCGAATCCTACAACCGCGGCGTCGCCGTCGGCAGCCTTTGTACCGGCGCGCACATCCTCGCACAGGCGGGGCTTCTGAACGGCAAGCGCTGTGCTATCCACTGGGAAAACCTGCCGGGCTTTTCGGAAGCCTTTCCGCAGGCCGAGGTCTATGCCGATCTCTATGAAGTGGACAGTAATCTCTACACCTGCGCCGGCGGCACGGCGTCGCTGGACATGATGCTGAATCTGATCGGCCAGGATTTCGGCGAAACGCTGGTGAACCGGGTCTGCGAGCAGCATCTGACGGATCGCGTCCGCAGCCCGAACGATCGCCAGCGCCTGCCGCTGCGCGCGCGCCTCGGCGTCCAGAATGCCAAGGTTCTCTCCATCATCGAACTGATGGAAGGCAACCTCTCCGAACCGCTCTCGCTGCTTGAGATCGCGGACGGCGTCGACCTGTCACGCCGCCAGATCGAGCGGTTGTTCCGTCAGGAAATGGGGCGCTCGCCGGCGCGGTATTATCTGGAAATACGGCTTGATCGCGCCCGCCACCTGCTGGTGCAGTCCTCCATGCCGGTCGTCGAAGTCGCCGTCGCCTGTGGCTTCGTTTCGGCCTCACACTTCTCCAAGTGTTATCGCGAACTCTATCATCGCTCGCCGCAACAGGAGCGCGCAGAACGCAAGATGACGATGGCAACCGCACGCCAGGCTATCGCCGCGTGATCTCAGCCCGGGCGGCTATTGAGCCGCCTCCGCCGTCATCCGCGCGTCGGAATAGACCTGATTGCGCCCTTTGTGCTTGGCCATATAGAGAAACTGGTCGGCGGCATTGAGATAGTTGTCGAAGGTTTCATAGTCGGAAATCTCGGCAACGCCGATCGACACGGTGACGGAAAGCTCCTCGTCATCGGCCATCACCTTCATGCGAGAGATATCCGACCGTATCTCATCACACAGCTTGCTCGCGGCCATTGAATCCATCATCGGGAACAAGATCGCAAACTCCTCACCACCGAGGCGCGAAAGAAGGTTGTCGCTTCCCTCGAAGATCGTTGCAAGCCGGTCTGCGACCGCCTTCAGCACCTCGTCTCCGATCTCGTGCCCGTATGTATCGTTCAACCGCTTGAAATGATCGATGTCGAGGATCGCGACAGCGGCCGCGGTCTTCTGGCGCAGGCAGTCATTCACCAGCTTGGGCCCGAGATCGTAGAAGTAGCGGCGATTGTAGAGGCCAGTGAGGTAGTCGCAGGCCGCAGCCGCCCGAAGCTGCTTCAGCTGCGCCAAAGTCTCGACGTTGTTGGCGACCCGGCACTGCAGTTCCTCAGCCACGAACGGCCTATAGAGAAAATCCGAAGCGCCGGCCTTCAGAAAGCTCGCAGAGAGCAGGCGATCGCTCGAAGATGAAACCCCGATGATCCGCAGCCGATCAGAGCCGAAGTGCCGCCGTATCCGCCGCGTCAGCTCGCAACCGCTCATGTCGGGCATATGATGATCAGTGATGACGACCTCGATATCGTCGTAGGTCTCAAGCGCGGCGAAGGCCTCGAGGCCGGAAGCGGCTTCCACAACCGTATACTGTTGCGCTTCGAGCAACCCGACCAGGAGTTCGCGCGCGGAAGGGACATCGTCGACCACGAGCACCCGTATCTTCCTGTTCGATAATGCCCGCCTGACGCTGGCAACAACGCTATCGAGCGCGAACTCGTTGTCTTTCAGCACATAGTCGATGACATTGCGCTCCATGATGCGATTGCGCGTATCGAGGTCGAAAGTGGCGGTGAAGACAATGGTCGGGATACTGGCCAGTATGGTGCAGTCGAGCGCCTCGCCATAGGGTGCGTCCGGCAAATTGAGGTCGACAATCGCCATTGTGTAATCGTTTGGCGACTGGGCGATCGTCTCTTCGAGGATTTTCAGGGAGGCGCACGGTTTGACGTTCAGGCCGAGTTCTGCATGAAGCCGGTGGCACAGAACCGCTGAAAACATCCGGGAATCTTCAACTAGGAGCACCCGCTGGCCACCAAAACGTGGTCCGAATCCATCCCGATGGAGATCCTCCTGGAACGCCATTCACTCCTATCCCCCAGAAAGCCGCCGCAGTCCGAATCGACCGTCTTCTCGACTTTTATGAAGATAACTCACAGAAACACGCCTGAGAAGATATCGAGACTTGGCAACACCGGAAATTGCATAAATCTCCGTTTCCGGGGGCGTGAATGCCGTCCCATCTACAATCCTCGAGCGCAGGAAGTGCGTCAGGCAACGGCCCGCTCCCTGCGCATCAACTGGATCTGCAGCAGCGTGTCGAGGTTCTGGTTGACGCGGCAGTAGAACTCTTCGTCGATGAATGGGCGCAGCATGAAGTCGTTACCGCCGGCTTTGAGGAACCGCGCCGACAGCAGCCGGTTGGACGATGACGACACGCCGATGATGCGCAACTCGTGCGAGCCGATGTTGGCGCGTATGCGTCGCGTCAGCTCGAAGCCATCGATATCGGGCATGTTGTAGTCGGTGATCATCAAGCCGATGTCGCTATTCGCCTTGAGGATTTCGAGCGCCTTGGCGCCGCTTTCCGCGGTGTTGACCCGGAAATTGTAGCGCTTGAGGCGGCTCGAGAGCAGCGCGCGGGCCGTAGCGCTGTCATCGACAATCAGAACATGATGACGATGATTGGTAAGGAAGCGGCAGATCGATTCGGCAAGAAGATCAACCGCGAAGACATTGTCCTTGAGGATGTAATCGACGATGTCCTTGGCGATCAGCTTGTCGCGCATACCTTCTTGGAACGTGCCGGTGAAGACGATGGTCGGGATGCTGAGATCGACCAGATATTCCAATGCTTCGCCATTTTCGGCACCGGGCAGATTGATGTTGGAAATGGCAAGCGTGATCGGGTCGGTGGACTTGTCATATGACAGCTGCAGCTCTTCGAAACTCCGGCAGATCTCCACGTCGATATCGAAAAGCTCCTTCAGCCGCCTGCCGATCATCGATGTGAAGACATTGGAATCCTCGGCGAGAATAATGCGCGCACCGGCAAACATGCCTCCGGAATATTGCATTCCTGAAATACCCAAAAACGCCATTTCGAAACCTTTTGATAAAATAGTATCCCCGCTTCAAAGCGGTACAGTAGCCGGTTTGAATAAGTATTAATCGGCTGCGGTCACTGACCAACAAAAAGGCGGCCACGAGGGCCGCCCTGACTTTCTTCGAAACATGCTTAAAGGACTATGCCCTCAGCGCGGCGTTGTCCGGATCGAAGGGGCTCTCGCCGACGACGGTGGCGTTGTACGTCGTGCCGAGGATCTTGATCTTCAGCTTCGTGCCTTCCTTGGCGTAGTCGGGACGCAGCATCGCCAGCGCCAGCGACCGATTGATGCGGAAGCCGAAGGTGCCGTTTGTCGCACGTCCGACGAGCTCGCCAGCCTCGTTGTAGATGGCTTCGGAACCGCGGGCATCGACATCGTTGCCGGTCTCGACGACGAGGGTCGCGAAGTTCCACTTCAGCCCCTTGTCCTTGTAGGCCAACAGCCCCTCACGACCGAGGAACTCCTTCTCCGGCTTGATGAAGCGATCAAGCGCCGATTCATAGGCGTTGTACTCGATCGACATCTCGCGGGGGATGAGACGGTAGGACTTCTCGATCGACATCGACAGCATCGCGCGAATACCGAACGGCTTGATGCCGAATTCGGCCCCGGCTTCCATCAGCTTGTCGAAGATGTAGTTCTGCATCTCGATCGGATGATGCAATTCCCAGCCAAGCTCGCCGACGAAATTGACGCGCAGCGCATGTGCGCTCGCAACGCCGATCGAGATCTCCTTGCCCGACAACCACGGGAAGTCCTTGTTCTCAAGGCTCGTCCGCGTGAGCTTCTTGAGCAGGTCACGCGACTTGGGACCGGCAAGCACCAGCACACCGAGTCGCTGCGTGATCTGCTGCAGCCGAACGGAACCATCGGTCGGCGCGAGCCTGCGCAAATAGTCATGGTCGTGCGCCTCGTAGGCGCCGGCTGACACAAGGTAGAAGCGGTTCGGAGCCCATTCATAGACCGTGAACTCGGCGCGAACGCCACCGTGAACCGTCAGCATGTGGCAGAGCGCGATGCGACCGCGCTTCTTCGGGATGGCGTTGGCAAAGATCGATTCCAACCAGGCGCGTGCGCCGGGGCCGGAGACTTCCATCTTGGCGAAGGCGGACATGTCGAGCACACCGACATTCTTGTGCACATTCATGACTTCGGTGCCGACATGCTCGAAGTAGTTCGAGCGCCGGAACGACCAGCGTTCAAGGATGCGACCATCCTCTTCAGGATCGGAGTGATTATGGTTGGTGAGGACATCCTCGCCAACGCCAATCTGATCCTTCGGCAGGTCGTAGCCTTCAGGTGCAAACCAGTTGGCGCGCTCCCAGCCATAGACGGAACCGAAAACAGCACCCAGCTTCTTCAGGCGATCGTAGACCGGCGTCGTCTTCAGCGGACGAGCGGCACCGCGCTCTTCATCGGGATAGTGCATGGTGAAGACGTTGGCGTAGGCCTCTTCGTTCTTGGCGATGAGGTAGCCTTCGGTCGCATAGGGACCGAAACGACGCGGATCGACGCCCATCATGTCGACGGTCGGCTCGCCATCCACGATCCATTCCGCCAACTGCCAACCGGCGCCACCGGCTGCGGTGATCCCGAAGGAGTGCCCCTCGTTGAGCCAGAAATTGCGGAGGCCCGGTGCGGGACCAACAATCGGGTTGCCATCGGGCGTATAGGCGATCGCGCCGTTATAGACCTTCTTGATGCCGACTTCACCAAAAGCAGGGACGCGGGCGATCGCGGTCTCGATATGCGGCATCAGGCGATCGAGCTCTTCCTGGAAGAGTTCGTACTCGCTCTCATCCGACGGACCGTCGACGTAACAGACTGGCGCGCCGTGCTCGTACGGCCCGAGAATGAGGCCGCCATTCTCTTCGCGCATGTACCAGGCGCTGTCGGATTCGCGGAGCACGCCCATCTCCGGCAGGCCCTTGGCCTTGCGCTCGAGGATCGCCGGATGCGGCTCGGTGACGATATACTGGTGCTCGACCGGGATAACCGGAATGTTGATCCCGACCATCTCTCCGGTCTTGCGGGCAAAGTTGCCGGTACAGGAGATGATGTGCTCTGCCGTGATCTCGCCCTTGTCCGTCGTCACCTTCCAGAGACCATCATGCTGCTGCTCGATCGCGGTGACTGTGGTGTTGCGATAGATCGTGGCACCGCGGTCGCGCGCACCCTTGGCGAGCGCCTGGGTCAGATCTGCAGGCTGGATGTAGCCGTCATCGGGATGCTGGATCGCGCCGAGGAGACCATCCGTCTCGCAGAGCGGCCAAATCTCCTTGACCTGCTCCGGCGTCAGTACGTTGACCTTGACGCCAATCGTCTCCGCGATGCCGGCATAGTACATGTACTCGTCCCAGCGATCCTTGGTGCGCGCCAGACGAATGTTGGAAACCTGGCTGAAACCGACATTCATGCCGGTTTCCTTTTGAAGCTCCTGATAGAACCGAACCGAGTACTTGTGGATCTGGCCGACCGAGTAGCTCATGTTGAACAAAGGCAGCAGACCCGCGGCATGCCATGTCGAACCGGAGGTCAGTTCCTTGCGTTCGATCAGGACGACATCGTCCCAGCCCTTCTTGGCGAGGTGATAAAGCGTCGAAACGCCAACGACGCCGCCGCCGATGACCACTGCGCGCGCATGTGTCTTCATGGAGAATTACCCTCTGTTCTACTAACCTGTCCGACGAATGCCGCCGACGGAAATCGCCTTAGCGAACTATGCAGCGAGGCCGGGCTTGCCAAATGCCTGTTTACGACATGCGAAAAGCTTGCCGCGACTGCATGCAAATAGGCAAGCCGCAAAAGGCCTTTGGTCGAAAATCCGTGGACAAAAATTGTGATCAGAGCGCGCCGTCGTTCACTTTACGACGGCCGATCCCTTGATGATGTCGATCGTTTCGCCGCCATCGAGCCCGATGCGATCACCGTCAGGCGTTGTGATGAAGCAGCCCGACTGGCAGAACGTCTCGGATGCACCAGGATCGAGCACGAGCTGCATCTTGTGACCGCCCTCGGAAAGGACGATCACAACAGCGGCGCTATCGGTATTGGTGATGGAAGCTGCGTGAGTTTGGCCTACGGCCATGAGCAAAAAAAGCAGTACGACGGCAAATCTTGCCATGCAGTGCGGCGCGGATGTTGCGCCCTCCCTCGGAGCGTCTCGGCGCTGCTGCCCCCAGCAGCGAAAACCCGATTGCAGGCGTTATACGGCGACCGCTCTGAACGATCGCTGAACAACGCCTTTACCCCTTGAGATTGCCATCAGCCGACTTACCGCGCAACCGGCGCACAGTGCCGGCCTCGTCGTCCATTTCGCTCGTCTCGGAGACATCTTCGATCTTCGCCGGCGCCTTGCTTGCGGGAGTTGCCCCTCCGACTTGGTCCGGCTGGCGATGGAATACGACATCGCTTTGCGGAAGCGGGATTTGGACGCCCTCCTCCCTGAATCTCTTGAGGATCGCGATCCGGAGATCGTTCCGGACCTTCAGGCCGTCCCCCATGTCAGCAAGCATGAAGCGAAGCTCGAAATCCAGCGAATACGGCCCGAAGCGAAGGAACTCGACATGCGGCTCAGGATTGCGCAGGACGACAGGCACGGCATTCACCAGCTCCAGCAGGATGTCCATCACCTTCTGCGGATCGGAATCGTAGCTCACCGAAACCGGAATTTCGGAGCGCCCCATCTTGTTGCGATGGGTCCAGTTACCGACCGATGCGTTGATCAGCTCGGAATTCGGCACGATGATCGACTGCTTTCGGAATGTCTCGATCTCGGTTGCGCGCACGGAGATGCGCTTCACGATGCCCTCAGCGGTACCGGAAACTACGTGGTCGCCGACCTTGAACGGCCGTTCTACGAGCAAAATCAGACCGGAAACGAAGTTCGACACGATGTTCTGGAGGCCGAAACCGATGCCGACCGAAAGCGCCGAGGCAACGAGCGCGAGGTTTGAGAGGTCGATGCCCGCAGCGGAAACGCCGACAATCGCCGCAAGACCAACGCCAAGGTAGCCGATTCCTGTCTTGACCGAATTTCGAACGCCGAGGTCGACGTGGCTCCGCGCCATGACGTTGCTGTCGAGCCAGCGCTGGATCCAGCGCGTCAGCAGGTAGCCGCCTGCAAAGAGAAGGACACCAGTCATTATCCCGACCAGCGAAATGCTGATCCCACCCAGCCTGACCTCCGTGAGAAGGCGATAGGCGATAAGTTCAAGATCCTGGATGTGGAAGCCCCACAGGAGCAGCACCAGCGGAATCCCAACTATCAGCGCGACGGCCGAGATGCACATGCCAACCAACAGGCCCGCTTGGTCGATGGCAACAGGGCCGAGTTTGAAACGCTTTTGGAGGAAACGACCAAGCGATGTCTCGCCAAAAGTCTCGCTGCGTGAAATCGCTTTGCCCGACAGGAGACCGATATAGGTCGTGACGATGATCGCGCCGGTGATGATCAACTGGGTCGCAACAAAGCGCGCAAGCCCGACATAACCAGTCAGCGCGGTTATGATCAGCCCCGCACCCAGGACGCGCAGAATGATCGCCATGCCCCGCGGCCAATGGCGTCCCGGCGCGTCAGGATCGCCATTTCGCGCCAGCATCGGCCTGCCAAACGAGGCAGCAATCAGAATGAAGCCGATGATCAATGCCGCAATCAAACTTTTGACCACGGTCAGGACGAGTGGGGACCCCATCGCCTCGCTGATGCTGCCGAAGAGGTAGTCAAGCGCATTGACGATGGCCATCGCGAGCAAGCAGGCTCCGATGGAACTCGCACCGCGGTTGGAAAGCTTGACGAGACGCCATTGCGGCTCCTTCGGTGCGAACACCGCATTGGTGAAACGCCTGACGAAATAGATCAACCCGATCGCACCGAAGAGCGCCCCGATGATCGGCGCGATATCCGGTCTCAGAACGTTGAAACTGTTGAGGAAGAAATAGGAGGTCACCAGGAGCGTAGTAAGCGCGAACGTCCGGATCAGCGTCGACCAGAAAGCAATCGAGAGACGATTGATATAGGAGGGCTGCTCGTCCGTTTCCTTACGCTGCAGGTAGCGACCGAAGATGCGGTAACCGCCGGACAACAGCACCAACGCCGTCACAAGCGACATGAAGATGGCCGCGAAGAACGCGAAAGCCTTGAACTTCAGTACAAATCCCAGCCAGCTTCCAAGGGCTTGGACAAACTCCGACCCCTCTTGGACGAAGGCGCGCGCCGCATCGTCAATAACAGAAACCGAGACATCGGTGCGTCGCAGCAAGGTCGCGGCGAAAAGCTGTCGGCGTGTTTCAGCGATAACGTTACCAAGCTTGCTGATGGAAGCAGACAGGGTCTCGGCATCACCGGTAACGGCGTTAATCTGGGCGCGCTCGGCCGTCAGGGCGTTGCGTTCGGTCGTAACGATCTCCGCTTCGGCCGGCTGCCCTTCCTTTGGTGGATCGCCTAGCTCGCCAAGGCGGTTCTTGATCTGGTCGAGCCGCGGCCGGAGGCCGACGGATATGTTGAGAACCGAGCGCCCAAGTTCGTCGGTCTTTCCGGCGAGAGCCACCAGCGCGTCGTCATCGTCGCCTTTCTGCCTTACGCCGTCCTCGAGCGCGACGAGGTCCTGCTTTGCCTTCTCCAGCGCCTTAGCGGCCTGCTCGATCGGACCGTCAGCAACTGAAGCCTGCTCGGTCGCCTGGGGCTGTTGCTCGGCCTGCGGTTGAGGCGCCTGCGCGCTTGCAAGGCTCGCGCCAACGGTCGCCAGCGCAGCGACTAGGAAAATGCGAAGCAAGAGTTGGGTCGGCCGCAAAATATCCCCGCTCGGAAGGTTCTGGATCAAAATTGGAGTCCAGTTTTTCATAAGAAAGAAAGGCAACAGAAAGGCGACGCGCTCAGAAGCCTGCACCCGGCTGTGCCAGATATTCTAGTTCTGCCACGGTCGATTGTCGTCCGACGATGGCGTTTCGATGCGGAAATCGACCGTGGGCGGCGATCACCTTATGGTGGCGAAGCGCATAGTCGATATATTCCTCATCGCCAAGCGCCCTGAACAGTGCCACGGCACGATCCTGCTCGGCCAGATCTTCGCAGTGCTCGAAGGGCATGTAAAAAAACGTCCGGCATTCCGGGCTGACCTGCTGGTCGGCGCCAGCTTCCACGGCAAGCTTTGCTTCCCGTAGCGCAAGCCCATCGGTGGCAAAGGCGAGCGGTGTCGTGCGGTAGATGTTGCGAGGAAACTGGTCCAGCACGATTACTGCGGCAAGCCTGCTGTGGGGCGTCGCACGCCACTCCTCCGACACGTCGCGCGAGAGCGCAAGATGCGTGTCGCGGAAGCGCTTGCGAATATCCCGATCAAGCGCCGTCGTCGCTTTGAACCATTGATCGCGGCCGCACTCCTCGAACCAGAAGTCGAAGACCTCCTGTGGCGTGCAGACATATCCGAGTTCCATATTTCCTCCCGCGAGAGCCGCCGGACTGCACGGCGGCCAACTATTTCGTGCCGATCTTGTGACCCGACACCTCGGCGCCTGCATCCGGCACCAGCCGCAGGAAGCTCACTGACGAGATGATGCCGATTGCGCCGACGACAAGAAACGCCCATCGGAAATCGACGAGCCCCGGCCCCTCGACACCGCGCAAGGCGACGGAGATGTTGAGCACCGCCGCCGCGATCGCCACGCCGAGCAACATCGAAATCTGCTGCAGCATGCTCGACAGAGTGGAAGCCGAACTGCGTTGTGCAGAACTGATATCGGCAAAGGCCAGTGTATTCAGTGCCGTGAATTCCATTGAGCGCGAGAGACCCGCGGTCATCAACAGCACGTAGATAACAATACGCGGCGTCTCGGGTACGAGAAAGCCGCAGGCGGCAATCGCCGATGCAGCAATCAACCCGTTGAAGAAGAGCACCGCGCGAAATCCAAACCTGGCGAGCAGCGGTGTCGTGACGACCTTCATGCCGAGGTTTCCGAGAAAGTAGACCAGCAGATAGGCACCCGCTTCGATCGAGCTCAATCCGAATCCGAGTTGGAAGAGGAGCGGCAAGAGGAAGGGCGTCGCGTTGATCGCGAGACGGCTCGCCGTCCCGCCTGAAAGGGTCGCGATCGCAAAGGTTTGCACTTTGAAGGCAGACAGATCGAGCAATGGATTGCTGACTCGCCGGAAATGCCGGGTCGCCATGACCGAGAGCACGAGCCCTGCCACCAGCATCAGCAAAATTGGTACCAGCCCGCCATGCCATTTCACCGAGAACTCAAGTGCTGCCAGCAGGAAGGTCAATCCGCCGCCGCTGAGAACGAAGCCAAGTAAATCCAGCCGCCCGGCATCTTCCTCGCGCTGTTCCGGCACGAAACGAAGAACCAGCGCCATGCCGAGCACCCCGATCGGCACATTGATGAGGAAGTTCCAATGCCAACTTGCGTAGGTGGTGATGAAGCTGCCGAGCAGCGGACCGACAACGGGAGCCGTCAGCGCCGGCCAGGTTATCAGCGCGATCGCCTGGACGAGCTCCGATTTGCGGGCATTCTTGAGGACAATGATCCGGCCGACCGGCGTCATCAGCGCACTGCCCGCGCCCTGCACCGCGCGGGCGATGACAAACTCCGCAAGCCCATCGGAGAGCCCACAGAAGAGCGATGCGATCGTAAAGACGGCGATCGAGGCCATGAAGACGCGCCGTGCGCCGTATCGATCCCCAAGCCATCCCGAAAGCGGAATGAAGGCCGCCATCGTCAGCATATAGACCGTGATGCCGATGCTCATGGATATCGGTTGAACGCCAAAACTCGCCGCCATCTGCGGCAATGAAGTGGTGACGATGGTGCCGTCGAGAATCTGCATGAAAAACGAAACGGCAACGACCAGCGCGACGATCTTTGCCCTGCGGATGCTCTCCACATCGTCTTTCTCAGTCGTCTGCATAGCTGTCATTGATCTGCCGATGTGGAATGGATGCATCCGGATAGAATGGACACAGAAGCGGGATCCGAGGCGTGCCGAACAGCACTACCGCTTGATAGGCCGATCGACGCAACCCGAAAAGAGAAAAATCCTGAGATCTCAGAGGATTTTGTGAGTAGGGGCACCGATCAGCGGCGGTTGCGGCTTGCCCCCTACCCGGCTTTTGCACTTCTGGATAAGGCGTCAATCACCGCCTCGGACTCCGCTGTCCAACCGAAGAGCAGCTCGATTGCGAGCAGCGACGCTTCATGGTTGCTGCGCATTGTGTCAGCCGCGATTAGTTCTGCCGTACAGTCCCTAAGCACGATGCAACGATAGTCGCGAAAAGTCGCGTCACGGACTGTGGACTCAACGCAGATGCTGGTCGTGGCACCGGTGAAGATGAGCGTGTTGATCCTCCTGGCGCGAAGGAGGGTATCGAGCGACGTTTCGAAAAATGCACTGTAGCGATGCTTGGAGATCACGGCGTCGCCTGGCTGGGGCTCGAGTTCCGGGATAATTGCAGTGTTCCAGGTATCGCGCACCAGGATTTGGCTTTGGATGCCGTTTGGGGCTACCACGGCTGCCCCGATATTCAGGCGCTTGTGCTTGATGCGATGCGGAGCATCTTCGTTACCGGCATCGGAAAGGTCCGCATTATGCTCTTGCCTGGTGTAGACGATGAGCAATGCGTTACGCCGCGCCGCTTCGAGCAACCGCGAAATCGGCTGAACGAGATGCGCGATGGGCGCGACGTCAAGGCCGGCGCGATCGAACATTCCACCACGGCAGCCGAAGTCGTTCTGCATATCGATGACCATGACGGCAGTCCGGCTAGGATCGAAGCTGACCGCTTCAGGGCGAGCAGCAATGGATAGCTGCATTTCCATTCCCATCCCTCCCAAATCGAGTAGCGTGGTGCTCGAGCTGCCCACAACCATAACACGCTGGAGTCTGCCCGCATCGACCACGGCAAGTCCAAACCCTCGGGAATAGAGCCGGCGACCATAACCGCATAAAGGCAGGATTTGATCCACCGCAACGCCACCTGAGAAAGAACTCGTTATACGCGAATCCTGAAACAGAAACAATTTGACACTTGCATCTTCTGCGGCCACCCTGCCGCAGCAGAGGGGTACTCAGTGCCGGCGCAGGGCAATTGCGACGCCCTGACACACCGTCTCGCTTTTGTACTCTCTTGATCGGCCTCGGAGCACAATTCGATGATCGACACGCTGCTTGTTCTCAACACCGGTTCATCGAGCCTGAAGTTTCAGATCTTCGCGGAACGGGACCTAAACGTGCTGATGAGCGGCAAGGTCACCGGTATTGGTGACACGCCTGAGATGCGTGCGAAGCTTCCCAATGGTGAGGAGACGCGAAGTACCCTGCCCGCGAGCACTGATCACAATCTAGCACTCCGCGCGGTGACCGAGCTCATAGGCGGGCACGATCACGGCTGGCGCACAACAGCCGTTGCCCATCGCGTCGTCCATGGTGGGCAGACCTTCCGAGAGCCCGTCATTGTCACGCCGGATGTGATGCGCCGGCTCGAGGCGCTGATCCCGTTAGCGCCGCTTCACCAACCCCACAATCTCGCCGGTATCACCGCTTCGGCGAGAATCGCGAGCGGAGCGCCCGATATTGCCTGCTTCGACACAGCCTTTCACGCAGGCCACGACGAGCTGACCAGCAGCTTCGCACTACCGCAGGAGATGCGCGACAAAGGCATGCGCCGCTATGGCTTCCATGGGCTTTCCTATGATTGGATTTCTCAGGTGCTGTCCAAGGACTATCCGGACCTCCATGCCGGCCGTGTCGTTGTTGGCCACCTCGGCAATGGCGCCAGCCTCTGTGCGTTGAAGAACGGCGTCAGCGTCGATACGACGATGAGCATGACCGCGCTCGACGGCATTCCTATGGGAACCCGCAGCGGCTCAATCGATCCGGGCGCCGTTCTCTACATGATCCACGACCTGGAGCTCGGCGTCGAAGCGGTCCAGGATATCCTCTATGAGTGTTCGGGCCTGAAAGGCTTGTCCGGCATCAGCAACGACGTCGAGGCATTGCTTCAAAGCGACGATCCCAAAGCCGCCTTTGCGCTCGAGTATTTTGCCCGCAAAACGGCTCAGCATATCGCGATGATGGCCGTCTCCCTAGGCGGCATCGATGCGCTTGTCTTTACGGGCGGGATTGGCGAGCACGCCGCCCCTGTCCGCGAGGCAATCCTGCGAAGGCTGCGCTTCCTGGGTGATTTCAAAACGCTAGTGATCCCGACCAACGAAGAACGACTGATGGCAACACAAGCGAAAAAGCTTCTCCGTACGGTAGCCTGAGGATCTCCGATCAGGCAACACCGAGCTTGTCGATGAAGCCGCTGACGCCCTTGAGGTTCTCTACCAGGACACGGATGGCGCGCCGCTCCAGTTCGCTCGATACGGTCCCTTCAAGCACCGCTCTGGAATCCTGAACCGATACCTTGATCGCATCGGTGTCGAGACCAAGGTCACCCTGCAGTCGCGCGCGGATGGCGCGGGCGAGAGCATCGTCACCACTTGCCGTTCTCTCGGCCGGCGCCGCAACGATTGCTTTGAGGAGATCGATACGGCTGACGATACCGAGAAGGCGCTTGTCGCTGACGACGGGCACCCGCTTGATCTTGTGCCGGAACATCGCCTCGGCGATCGCCGCAACCGGCGTATCCGGCGTCACGCTGATCACGCTTGCGGACATGACATCCGATACCCGCCAGCTGCGGCTTCGGATATAGTCGTCGAGGTCGACGAGCGACGTCTCATCCGGCTTGCCGGCCGATCTGCCGCCACCGAACTCGATGCGCCGGAGGAGGTCTCCTTCTGTCAGCAGGCCACAAACATTGCCATCGTTGTCGATAACAGGCAGGCCGCTGATATTCTTGGCAACCATCAGGTCTATTGCCTGATGGATGCTGCTATCGGCGCTGATCGTTGTGATGTCGGTGTTCATGATGTCTTGAGCAAACATGCTAATCCCATTGCACTCTGGAGGAAGTCAAATGGTTCCGACGTGACGCTGCGCGAACCGCGCATGCATCCGATGCTGAAAATATTGCGCAAATCCACTCCCAAGTCGATCAGGGATTGCGATCTAATTTGACCGGAGATGCGAAGGCACCGCGCCGACGGAACGGAAGCAGGGTCCTCGCCATCGGCCAATCACCGGCGGGAATGTCCGGCAGCTACTACAGGGGCCGCCGGAGGGTAGCTCGGCCGAGAATGTTCCTGATGGCGCGCATGAAGACCCGCGATCCGGTCGCGATCAGCTCATCGGGAAAATCGTAGTCGGGGTTGTGCAGTCGCGGATGATCTTCACCCGCCCCGAGAAAGAACATCGCTGCGGGCGCCACAGTCCGGAACAGACCGAAGTCTTCAGAAGCTTTCATTGGCAGCAGGCTACTGACATCGTCATGGCTGACGCCCTCGTCATCCAGGGCACGCCGCAGCTCCTTGACCGCTTCGGCGGAATTGTAGCACTGGCGGAACACGTCCTCGTAACTGATCTCCACCTGCAATTGCCCGGCCTTCGCCTGGGTCTGCACCAGTTCCTCGGCGCGGGAAACCAACGCGGCCATCGCTTCATCGGTCAGCGTCCGCAGGGTCGCCCAGATCTGCGCTTCGCCGGGACTGATCCCAAATGCCGGCTCCCCGAGCCGCGCATGTGTGACCGTAACCAGCGAGTAGTCCGGCCCCAGCGGCCCATTGTTGCCCAACGCCGTCAGATCACCGAGCAACCGCGCCAGCACGAAAGTCGGCGCAATGCCCTGCTCCGGATAAGAGGCGTGCGATGTCTTACCCTTTAGAATGATCTTCATTCCGCGCGATGCGCAATTGACCGGCCCCTCCTTGAGAAGGACGTGTCCGAGCCGGATACCCGGGAAGTTATGAAGCGAGAGCGATAGATCCTGCGTCAGCGTCGCAAACTTCGGATCGGCAAGCACGGCCGCTGCCCCTGCACCGTTCTCCTCGGCCGGCTGGAACATCAGGATAACCCGCCCCTTCGCAGGCCGCTCGTGCCCAAGACCCTTCGCGAGTGCCATCAGGATCGCCATGTGACCGTCATGGCCGCAAAGGTGGCCCTTGCCCGGCACCGTCGAACGGTGCGCGACATCGGAGATTTCCTCGATCGGCAGGCCATCCAGTTCCGCACGGATCATGATCGTCGGACCTGATGCCGCTCCTTCATAGACGGCCGCGAGGCCATGGCCGCCGATGCCGGCAACGATGCGATCTGGCCTCGTGCGGCCGAGTTCCTCTGTAACGCGGGATGCGGTTTCCGCCTCCTCACCCGAGACTTCCGGATTGCGATGAAGTTCCCGTCGAAACGCTTTGATTTCGCTTAGTTCTCCATCAGTCAAAAACATCACCAGAATCCTCGGAACACGAACAGCCTCACCTCAAGAGCGCGAGCCTAACCTGCCCGTTTTCCATAGTCGATGAAGAAGTTCACTACTAAGGTCCGCCACGCGCTGCGGATCGGCAGTTCGCGCCGGCAAGCACCTACCCATATATGAGGTTCCTTTTCATATACAGGCGACGCTACCGACCGAACCGAGCTGCACGCTGCGCTTTTCGGCAGCTACGCATTTGTATATGTAAGGTGGCATTCACAGGAGAAATTGATGGAAGCAGATGACGCTGATCGGTACCGCGCTCCGGCGCTGGACAAGGGGCTCGATATCCTCGAGCTTTTGGCCAGCGTCGAGGAAGGGCTGACCCAGGCGGAGATCGCCAAGCGTCTCGATCGTAGCCCCAACGAATTCTATCGCATGCTCGATCGCCTCGTCCGCCGCGGCTACGTGACGAAGCTGGAGGGTGACCGGTTTACACTGACACTCAAGCTATTCGGGCTGGCCCAGTTGCACGCGCCAACACGCCGGCTGGCGTCTTTCGCAATGCCATTGATGCGTGAACTAGCGCAGAAGACCAAACAGGCGAACCACCTGGTCGTCTTTGACCGCGGTTCGGCGGTGGTGATCGCGCAGCACGAGGCGCCGGATTACTGGGGTCTCTCGATCCGCATCGGGTCGCACATCAGTCTCTTCGACACCGGCTCCGGCCACGTGCTTCTTGCGTTCCGAAGCGATGAAGAGCGGCAGATGATGATCGCGGAACACGTGCGCAGCCGCGCGGAAGTGAATCTCGGACCGGAATTTTACGAGCGCCTCGCCCAGATCCGCGAACACGGTTACGAAATGATGGCGAGCGCCCAGACGGCAGGCGTCAATAACCTTTCCGCTCCTATCCTTGGGCCGGACGGACGCTGCATTGCGGCCCTCACCTGCCCCTATATCGCGCTGGTCAATGCCTCGGCAGCGCCCGATATCAGCCAGACGATCACCATGGTGATGAAGACCGCCAACGAGCTTTCGCTGCTCGCCGGTTCTGACGTCGGAATGCCGACATGACCTGGCAGCACGCCGACATATATTCTCACCTGCAGGCCAGTGCCGAGGAAGCCGGGATCACAACCGCGTTTAATGCCGATCCCCGCAAAGCCTTAAGGTCATTGTCAGCTAGCGATCTCATTAGTCCTGGCGACGGATAGACGCCGTCATGGCCATGGAGGATGCCGCTGGAAGGCAGGCATTCAAGGGAGATAGCGTGTGAACGTATTGCTGGTTGAGGACAACGTCCTTTTGGGAGACGCCGTGCGCGATCACATCGCGGCCGACGGTCATTCGGTCGATTGGTGCCTCAATCTCGCGGAAGCAACCCAAGCGGCCGAAACCGGCAAATACGGCGTCATCCTGCTCGACCTGCGCTTGCCCGATGGTAATGGCTTAACCCTATTGAAGGCGCTTAGACGACAAGCGAACTCCGTCCCCGTCATCATTCTGACGGCGCACGACCAGACTTCGGATCAGATCGAGGGCCTGCGAAGCGGCGCGGACGATTTCCTGGTGAAGCCCTTCGGGCTCTCCGAGCTTTCAGAGCGGATGAAAGCGGCAAACCACAAGCACTGAGAGCTGGATTGGCATCCCGAGGCAATCGATACAACGATAGAGCCTATTCCGGCTGTTGCGTTGCAGCAGCCTCGCTGTCTCATCGCTGAAGGCTTGCGAGTTTATCCGCCTGTCGGCGGCATCCGGCGAAAACATCCAGATTCGGATCGTAGGCCTTGGTCGCCACGTCCATGAGCCCGAGCACACTGTGGAAGAAGTTGTCGTGCGAACGGTCCCTGTCTGCCTGCTTAGCCATGCAACTCATATCGAAGCCGGCCCCCTTCGCGAGATCGTCACTGACCCACGCCAGGAACGGCACGTGTGTCTGCTGCGACGGCGCTACGATATAGGGCGCGCCATGCAGGTAGATTCCGTTTTCGCCAAGCGATTCACCGTGATCCGACACGTAGATCGCTGCACCGGCAACCTTGTCGGAATGCTGCTTGAGCTTATCGATGACCGTCGAGACAATGTGGTCCGTGTAGAGGATCGTATTGTCATAGGCGTTGGTAATCTCTTCGGCCGTGCAGCTGCCGAAATCATTCGCCTGGCAATCAGGAACGAAACGTCGGTATTCATCGGGATAACGAGCGAAGTAGGCTGGCCCATGGCTTCCGAGCTGGTGCAAGACCAGCACGCTGTCACCCTTTACGTGGTCGAGCCAATCGTCGACCTTGTCGAGAAGGATAGCGTCGAGGCACTCACCATCCTTGCAAAAACGTGGATCGGCCGACTCCGGCAAGAACGTGAACGGGACCCGGTCGGTGACATGATAGCTGCCGGTGTCATTATCCAGCCAGGATACGTCCACCTTGGCATGGCTCAGCACGTCGAGGAGGTTCTCGGTCGCAAGGCCCTTCCGGTGCGTATAGGCTGTTCGCGGATAGACCGAAAACATGCACGGGATAGAAATTGCCGTCGCTGTGCCGCAGCTGGTCGTTTTCGGAAAATAGACAACGTTCCGCTTTTCGAGCTCCGGATTGGTTTTCCGCGCATAACCGCCAAGCGAGAAGTCATCGGCACGCGCTGTCTCGCCCGCAACGATGATCGTTACGCGCGGCTTGTTAAGGCCGGCAGTGTTCACCCGATGCGCATCCGTACCGAGCGGCTCGGCGACGACATGCGCATCCTGCTCGGACGAAACCGCAAAGCGAATGGTGCTGGTGATCGGTACGAATGGGTTCAGCCGGTCGAGGATGTCTCTGTGGGCGCGCCCGACGCCCGCAAAGGCACGGTAGTCGCCGAATCCGACCACGACGAAGACAGCCAGGCAAGCCA
This sequence comes from Rhizobium sp. 57MFTsu3.2, assembly GCF_012932765.1. Classification (NCBI taxonomy): domain Bacteria; kingdom Pseudomonadati; phylum Pseudomonadota; class Alphaproteobacteria; order Hyphomicrobiales; family Rhizobiaceae; genus Rhizobium; species Rhizobium sp. 57MFTsu3.2. The sequence goes on along the minus strand of NZ_JDWI01000003.1, from coordinate 19,025 downwards.
CGATCACGCCGGTATTATGAGCAAGTTTGGACAGCACCGGGCGATGCCGGATGCGTACCCAGAGGATGACGAGTGACGGAAGTATACCAGTGAGCATCAAATAAAGGGCAAAACGCGTCGTTATCAGATGCCCTGCCTCCGCGCCCGTCGACACCGCCGCGTTGCGGATCATTTCCTTGTCCACGACCACGCCGAACTGATCGGTAAACCAGGAGCCGGCGGCTGCCGCGAGAACGAAGAAGATCAAAAAAGGCTTGGTGACATATTTGGCGGAGAAGGCCGTGATGATTGCCATGCTCACAGCCGAAATGCCGACGACAAAGAGCACGAACGAGAGATGATCGGCCGCAAAATAGCTATAGGCCGTGCTCCAGAACGATCTGTTTGTCACAAGAAGCAGGTAGAGAGTCGTAGCAAGGCAAAGCGTCACGCTGCCGATTGCGGGCCGCCGCTCGATCAGGCGGACCTTGGTGGCATTATCTTCCAATTGGTCGTCTCCGCGTCCAGATTTTGGCGTCGACGGAACCAGGATCGAATCATCTGTAGTTGATGGCCGTCGAAGAATATTCGCCAGCCATGACCGGATTTTCTGACAGTCACCTGAATAACCTTGGCAAGCGCTGCGGCCGTTCGGCTACCCTTGGATCCCAAAATACCTTTCGAGGCCCTTCCAGCTCCTGTCCATCGCGTAGGTTCCCGACAGGTAAGGAATGGCAATATGGCCGTAGTAGACCGAGAGCTGACGCTCGGCGACGTCCTCATTGATACCGGCCACTTGTTGGCTGTAGAGGACCGACACGAGCCCTGTCCTATCGGCGCCAGATTGGCAGTGGAGAAGGATGGGCTTTGGTGCCGCTCTCATGATCGCCAGCAGCTGCTCGGCGCGCTCGGGCGACAAGACCTTGGACGGCGACATTTCGAAGTCGATATGCTGAACGCCGAGACCGCGTGCAGTTGCAATCTCGTCGGCATACCATTTCTTGCCAACGTGCATCCCGCGCAGGTTTATGACCGTCTCGATGCCATGACTACGCACGTAAGATGCCAACTGCTCAGGCGAGGGTTGCGCCGAACGGTAGAGCTGATCCGCGATGACGGCGTGAAAATTCCCGCTCGCTTGGAGATAAACAATATAGCCCCCGAACATCGCGCCAATCGTAACGGTGCCGATGAGGGATGCCTTCCACCACCGAAAATTCCACAGGCGTTTCATGCCAACCTCGTCGCAACTTTTGCAGCGAGCTAGCATTGCCGGTTTGGCCTGACAACCACCTGAAAACGGCGTCCTGATGGTGGCGTGACGACGGTCAGGCCAACTGATTGCTGAATTGCGCGCCCGACAAGGTGCGTGAGACCGCATTGCGCCAGCCAGCGATCTTCCTCTGTCGCTCTGCCTCCTCCATGGAGGGTTGGAACCGCCGGCTGCACGCCCATGCTTTTCCGAAACTCTCCTTGTCGGGCCAAACCCCTGCTCGCGAACCGGCGAGCCAGGCCGCGCCGAGCGCCGTCGTCTCGACGACAGCCGACCGATCCACCGGGTTTCCGACAACGTCGGCAAGACGCTGCATCGTCCAGTCGGAACTTGCCATGCCGCCATCGACACGCAGGACCGTCTCAATGTGATGGCCGCCCCAATCCTTCCGCATCGCGATGAGGAGATCGAGCGTCTGGTAGGCGACAGACTCGAGCACGGCGCGCGCCAATTCCGCCGGCCCGCTGTTCCTGGTCAAACCGAAGATCGCACCCCTCGCCTCCGGGTCCCAATAGGGAGCACCGAGGCCGGTAAAGGCCGGCACCACATAGACCTGCTGATTGGGATCGGCCCTCATCGCCAGCGTGCCGCTCTCCGATGCGTTTGAAATCAAGCCGAGGCCGTCGCGTAGCCATTGCACCGCCGCACCGGCGATGAAGATCGATCCTTCCAGCGCATAGGTGGTTTCGCCGCCGAGCCGATAGGCGATCGTCGTGATCATCCGGTTGCTGGATGTTACGCAATCCCGCCCCGTATTCAGCAAGGCAAAGCAGCCCGTCCCATAGGTCGATTTCATCATGCCCGCTTCGAAGCAGGCACTACCGATAGTTGCTGCCTGTTGGTCGCCCGCAACACCGAGGATCGGTATCGGCGCACCGAAGATATCCGGATCAGTGACGCCGAAATCGTCCGCGCAGTCCTTGACCTCCGGAAGCATGGATGCCGGGATCCTGAGCAGGCCGAGAAGCTCCTCGTCCCACCTGCCCTCGGTAATGTTGAAAAGCAGCGTTCGCGACGCGTTGGTGGCATCAGTCGCATGAACGCGTCCGCCAGTCAGATTGAAGATCAGCCAGCTGTCGACCGTGCCGAAACAGACCTCGCCTGCCTCGGCGCGCTCCCGCAATCCGTCGACGTTGTCGAGCAGCCAGCGCAGCTTGGTCCCGGAGAAATAAGGATCGAGCAGCAGACCCGTCTTCGCGCTGAACAGTTTCTCATATCCATCCGCCTTGAGACTATCGCAGACTTCAGCCGTCCGCCTGTCCTGCCAGACGATCGCATTGTTAAGCGCCCTGCCCGACTTGCGTTCCCAGACGACCGTTGTCTCGCGCTGGTTGGTGATGCCAATCGCGGCGATATCGGTGAGTGGAATGTTGGCATTCGCCAGCGCTTGCCGCGCCGTGCTAACCACGCTCGTCCAGATCTCATTCGGATCATGCTCGACCCAGCCTGGCTGCGGATAGGATTGTTTGATCTCCTCCTGTGCTGACGAGATCATCTTCATCCCGGCGTCGAAGACGATCGCACGCGAGGACGTCGTGCCCTGGTCGATCGCGAGAATATGGCCGCTCATTGTCTTCTCCGGCGCAATAGCTCACCTCGCCGGCGCGAACGCGCCAGCGGAAGCGATAGGTCATTCATAGGAGGGTGTAATGCCGACGTTATGCGGTCGGCGGTTGGCCGGGGCACACACCCCGGCCAACCTTGCTGATCAGTTCGACTGCCAGCTCTTGACCAGTTCGTCGTAGTTGACGGTAACCGGCTTTTCCTTCTCGTTCTCGATCTTCAGCTGCGGCGCGAGGTTGCCCTTGGCGACCGCATCCTTGTTCCAGAACTCGAGATCATGCTCTTCGGCGAGCTTCGGACCGATATCGCCCTGCACTCCGGCGCGTTCCAGTCGCTGCATCACCTTTTCCTGTTCGGAGCAAAGCGAGTCCATCGCTTCCTGCGCGGTCTTCGCACCGGACGACGCATCGCCGACCGCCTGCCACCAAAGCTGAGCGAGCTTCGGATAGTCAGGAACGTTCGTACCGGTCGGCGACCACTGGACGCGGGCGGGCGAGCGGTAGAACTCGACCAGACCGCCAAGCTTCGGAGCGCGCTCCGTGAAGCTCTTGTCGCGAATGGTGGACTCGCGGATGAAGGTCAGACCGACGTGGCTCTTCTTCACGTCGACCGTCTTCGAGGTCACGAACTGCGCATAGAGCCAAGCGGCCTTGGCGCGATCGTCAGGCGTCGACTTCATCAGCGTCCAGGAACCGACGTCCTGGTAGCCGAGCTTCATGCCGTCCTTCCAGTAGACGCCGTGCGGGCTTGGCGCCATGCGCCACTTCGGCGTACCGTCCTCGTTGACGACTGGCAGACCGGGCTTGACGGCATCGGCCGTGAAGGCGGTGTACCAGAAGATCTGCTGGGCGACTTCGCCCTGCGCCGGCACAGGACCGGATTCGGAGAAGTTCATGCCCTGCGCTGCCGGCGGTGCATAGGCCTTCAACCAATCCAGATACTTCTGGATCGAGTAGACGGCAGCCGGGCCGTTCGTATCGCCGCCACGCGCAACGCACGAACCAACCGGACGCGAGTTCTCGTCGACCTTGATGCCCCACTCGTCGACCGGAAGGCCGTTCGGAAGGCCCTTGTCGCCGTTGCCGGCCATCGATAGCCAGGCATCGGTGAAGCGCCATCCGAGTGATGGGTCCTTCTTGCCGTAGTCCATGTGGCCGAAGACCTTCTTGCCGTTGATCTCACGGCCGGTGAAGAATTCGGCGATGTCCTCGTAGGCAGACCAGTTGACCGGAACGCCGAGATCGTAACCATACTTCGCCTTGAAGTCCGCCTTGTTCTTCTCGTCGTTGAACCAGTCGTAGCGGAACCAGTAGAGGTTCGCGAACTGCTGGTCGGGAAGCTGGTAAAGCTTCTTGTCCGGTGCAGTCGTGAACTTGGTGCCGACGAAGTCGTTGATATCGAGGCCCGGGTTGGTGACATCCTTGCCTTCGTTCGCCATCCAGTCGGTCAGCGAGCGGGCCTGCTGGTAGCGCCAATGCGTACCGATGAGGTCCGAGTCATTGACATAGGCGTCATAGATGTTTTCGCCCGACTGCATCTGCGTCTGCAGCTTTTCGACAACGTCGCCTTCGCCGATGAGATCGTGCGTGATCTTGATACCGGTGATCGCGGTGAAGGCCGGCGCCAGAACCTTCGATTCATATTCGTGCGTCGTCAGGGTTTCGGAAACGACCTTGATGTCCATGCCGGCGAAAGGCTTCGCCGCATCCATGAACCACTGCATTTCCTTTTCCTGGTCCGCGCGGGAAAGCGTCGAAAGATCGCCGATTTCCTTGTCCAGGAAAGTTTTCGCTTCATTCATGCCGGCATAGGCGGCGCCCGCCATGGTCAGCAACATGCCTGCTGTTGTCGCTAGTAAATGCCTTCGCATAATATCCTCCCAGGGTTGCGATTGCAGTCTTCACGTTCAGGCGGCCAGTACCCCCGGCCATCTGTATTTCCCTGCCGTCACACGTAGCGGAAGACACCGATGGCGTAGACTACGGAGAGGGCAAGAGCCCACCACAGGTTGGGTCCGACAAGACCCAGCCATGCGAGATGTATGTATGCTGCGCCAAGCAGCGACACGAAGAGCCGATCCCCTCGCGTGGTTTCGAACCTGAGGATTCCGACGCGCGGCGAGCCGCCAGGCACGAAATACTCCCAGATGCTCATGCCAACGAGCAGCATAAAAATCGCCAGGAAAAACAATGCAGTCGGCAGCGTCCACGCCATCCAGGAAAAGTTCATGAGTGGTCCTCCCTTGTCAGACGCGGCCGAGCGCGAAGCCCTTGGCGATGTAATTGCGTACGAAGTAGATGACGAGCGCGCCGGGGATGATGGTCAGCACACCGGCAGCCGCCAGCACACCCCAATCCATCCCTGCAGCGGAGACGGTGCGCGTCATGATCGCCGAAATCGGCTTTGCGGCAGTCGTCGTCAGCGTGCGGGCCAGCAGCAGTTCCACCCACGAGAACATGAAGCAGAAGAAGGCGGCGACACCGATCCCTGACGCGATCAGCGGCATGAAGATCCTCACGAAGAACCGCGGGAAAGAATAGCCGTCGATATAGGCCGTTTCGTCGATCTCCTTCGGCACGCCGGACATGAAGCCTTCCAGGATCCAGACTGCCAGCGGCACGTTGAACAGGCAGTGGGCGAGCGCCACGGCGATGTGCGTATCGATCAGCCCGAAAGCCGAATAGAGCTGGAAGAACGGCAGCGCGAAGACGGCCGGCGGTGCCATGCGGTTCGTCAGCAGCCAGAAGAACAGATGCTTGTCGCCCAGGAACCGGTAGCGCGAGAAGGCATAGGCCGCAGGCAGCGCCGCCAGCACCGAGATCACTGTATTCATGACCACGTAGATGATCGAGTTGATGTAGCCGTTGTACCAGGAGGGATCGGTGAAGATCACCATGTAGTTCCCGAGCGTCGGGTTCTGCGGCCACAGCGAGAAGGCGCCGGTGATCTCGGCATTCTCCTTGAAGCTCATGTTCATCAGCCAGTAGATCGGCAGCAGCAGAAAGATGATGTAGACCGTCGAAACGACCCAGGAGAAGTTGCCCGCAGGCTTGTATTTCATTGTTTGAGCCATGGTCCTCTCCTTTCTCAGGCGTTCGCGTCGCTGCTGGTCATGACGGTGTAGAAGACCCATGACAGAAGCAGGATGATAAGGAAGTAGATGATCGACATTGCCGCTGCCGGACCGAGGTCAAACTGGCCAACGGCCATCTTCACAAGGTCAATCGACAGGAAGGTGGTCGAGTTGCCGGGACCGCCGCCGGTGACGACGAAAGGTTCGGTGTAGATCATGAAGCTGTCCATGAAACGCAGCAGGACGGCGATGAGTAGCACGCGCTTCATCTTCGGCAGCTGGATGTAGCGGAAGACGGACCAGCGCGACGCGCCGTCGATCTTCGCTGCCTGAAAATACGCATCCGGGATCGAAACGAGGCCGGCATAGCAGAGCAGCACCACAAGGCTCGTCCAGTGCCAGACGTCCATCAGGATGATGGTGATCCACGCATCGAGGGGGTCGCGGACATAGTTGTAGTCAAACCCCATTGCCTCAAGCGTATGACCAAGCAGGCCGATGTCGACACGCCCGAAAACCTGCCAGATGGTGCCGACCACGTTCCACGGAATGAGCAGCGGCAGCGCCATCAGCACGAGGCAGATCGGTACGCCGATCCCCTTCTTCGGCATGTTGAGGGCAATGAAGATGCCAAGCGGGATCTGCAGCGCCAGAACGATCAGCGAGAAGACGAGATTGCGCTGCAACGCCGCCCAGAAGCGGTCGGAATGAAGCGTCTGCACGAACCAGTCAGTCCCCGCCCAGAAGAACTCGTTGTTCCCGAACGTATCTTGGACCGAGTAGTTCACAACGGTCATCAGCGGAATGACGGCCGAGAAGGCGACCAGCACAAGGACCGGCAGAACCAGAAACCAGGCTTTGTTGTTCCAGGTCTTTTCCATGCTCAGCCCTCCCTGCCGACGCGCCAGGAATTGGCGTAAATATTGATGGCAGCCGGATCGAAGGTCACCCGCGCATCAGCCGGGATTTCGGAGTCCTCCGTCACGACGATGGCGATCGGCTGGCCGGCAAAGGTGGCGCGCACGATCTTCTGCCGTCCAATGTCCTCGACCCTGTTGACGGTGACCGGCATTCCTTCGCGGCCGATATTGACGAACTCCGGGCGTATGCCGAGCTCGGTCTTGGCGCCGGCAGCCGCTTGCGGCGCGTAGTCCAATGACAGCGTCTCGCTGCCGATACGCACCGCGTTGCCCTGCAGTTGCACCGGCAGGACGTTCATGCCCGGCGACCCGATGAAGTAACCGACGAAGGTATGGCTCGGCCGCTCGAAAAGCTCTGCCGGCGTGCCGATCTGGACGATTTGTCCTTCGTACATGACGACAACCTTGTCGGCGAAGGTCAGCGCTTCCGTCTGGTCGTGCGTCACATAGACCATGGTGAAGCCGAACTGCTTGTGCAGGCGCTTCAACTGCGAACGCAGTACCCACTTCATGTGCGGGTCGATCACGGTCAAAGGCTCGTCGAACAGGATCGCGTTGACGTCGTTGCGCACCAGTCCGCGGCCGAGCGAGATCTTCTGCTTCTGGTCGGCCGTCAGGCCCTGTGCCTTGCGCTTGGCCATACCGCCGAGATCGATCATCTCGAGAATGTCGCGAACGCGCCGATCGACTTCCGGCTCGGGGACCCTGCGATTGCGCAGCGGGAAAGCCAGGTTGTCGTAGACAGTCATGGTGTCGTAGATGACCGGGAACTGGAACACCTGCGCAATGTTTCGCGCCTGCGTGGAAAGGTTCGTCACATCCAGGCCATCGAAGAGGATACGGCCGTGCGACGGCTGCAGCAGGCCGGAAATGATGTTGAGTAGCGTCGTCTTTCCGCAGCCGGATGGTCCGAGAAGCGCGTAGGCGCCGCCGTCCCGCCATTCGTGATCGACTTCACGAAGCGCATAGTCTGCGTCGGACTTCGGGTTCGGTCCGTAGGCGTGGCGGATGTGGTCGAGCGTGATGCGTGCCATGTCCTTCTCCCTTACGCCTTTGCGCCAGTTGCGATTGCCCGGCCATCGGTGCCGAACGCCATGACGTGACGGGTGTCGAGGTAGATGTCGACCTCGGTATCCGGATCGATGTTGTGAATGCCGTGGGCAAGCATGACCCAACGGACACCGTCGAAATCCATATGCACAAAGCTTTCGGAGCCTGTGATCTCGGAAACCTGCGTGCGTGCCTGCAGTTTTGCTGCCGTCTGAGTCTGCGGCGAAAGAGCGAGGTGGTGCGGATGGAAGGCGATCGTGACCGGACCATCGGCCATGTCGTCCAAATGCGCGGGCACCGGCAGGATATCAGCTCCTTGCCTCTGGAACGAACCGCCGGCCTTTATCACATCCATGAAATTGAGCGGCGGATCGGCAAAGGTCTTTGCAGTTACGAGGTCGAGCGGATTTCGGTAGACGGCGATCGTCGGTCCGAACTGCGTCACGTGGCCTTCCGAAAGGGTGGCCGTGCTGCCGCCGAGCAGAAGCGCTTCGGAAGGCTCCGTTGTGGCGTAGACGAAGATGGCGCCGGACTGCGCAAAGATCCGCGGCAGTTCGGCACGCAGTTCCTCGCGCAGCTTGTAGTCGAGGTTCGCGAGCGGCTCGTCCATCAGCACAAGGCTGGCATTCTTCACAAGGGCACGCGCAAGCGCCGTGCGCTGCTGCTGGCCGCCGGAGAGATTGAGCGGCGTGCGATCCAGATAGGGCGTAAGGCGCAAGAGTTCGGCGGCCTTGCGCACCTCACGATCGATCGTCGCGGTGTCCTTGCCTGAAATCCGCATTGGCGAGGCGATGTTTTCGTAAACCGTCAGGGCCGGATAGTTGATGAACTGCTGGTAGACCATCGCGACGTTGCGCTTCTGCACCGGCATGCCGGTCACGTCTACGCCGTCGAAATGGACGGAACCGCTCGTCGGTCGATCGAGCCCGGCCATCAGTCGCATCAGCGATGTCTTGCCGGACAGCGTCGGCCCCAGCAGCACATTCAATGTGCCTTTTTCAAATGCAAGATTGGTTGCGTGGATGTGATACTCCCCGCCCACCATCTTTGCAGCGTTCCGCAATTCAAGCATTCCGGTTCCCGTGCCTCCTCAACAGCGGGGACATTACCGCTTCAACCAGCCATCTGCGCCGGTCGCGCGGCCATGTACTCCTCCAATAGCGCAGCCTGTTCCTTGGTCAGGCGCAGGCCGACTTTCGTTCTTCGCCAAAGCACATCCTCTGCGCGTCTGGCCCATTCGTGATCGATGAGATAGCGAACCTCTGCCTCGAAGAGATCGCCTCCGAAACAGTGTCCCAGGTCCTCCGCGCTGGCGGCCCGCCCGAGCAGGACCGACGCCTTGGTGCCGTAGCGGCGCACCAGTTGGCGCGCATGCCGGTCCGCCAGGAACGGATAACCGCCCTTCAGCTTAGCAACCTCCGCCTCGTAGCCGGTCGCGGCGAAATCCCCGCCCGGCAGATGGCTCTTCGCTGTCCAGGACGCGCCTTTGGCGCCGATCGCCTCGGCGATCCTTTCCAGTGCGTGTTCGGATAGGCGCCGATAGGTCGTGAGCTTGCCGCCGAAGACATTGAGCAGCGGTGCGCTTTCACCCTCGCCTTCGATCTTCAGCACGTAGTCGCGGGTCGCCTCCTGCGCCTTGGAAGCGCCGTCGTCAAACAGAGGCCGCACAGCCGAATAGGTCCAGACGATGTCTTCCGGCCGTACCGGCTCCTTGAAATACTCGCTCGCCGCGTTGCAGAGATAGATCGTCTCTTCCTCGGATATCTTCACATCCTTCGGATCGGCCGAGTAGTCGCGGTCGGTGGTACCGATCAGCGTGAAGTCCTGCTCGTACGGGATCGCGAAGATGATGCGGTTGTCCGGGTTCTGGAAGAAATAGGCCCGCGGATCGTCGAACTTCTTCTTTACGACGATGTGGCTGCCCTGCACGAGCCGCACGTGGCGGGCCTCGTTCTGCCCGAAGGCCGTGCGAATGACCTGATCGACCCATGGCCCGGCAGCATTCACCAGCATCCGCGCCTGAAAACTGTTGCCCTGCCCGCTGACGGTGTCGACCGTCTCGATCGACCACAATCCGTTCTCGCGCCGCGCCGAAACGACTCTCGTTCTCGGCATGATCAGCGCGCCGCGGTCGGCCGCGTCCCGCGCATTGAGCACTACCATACGCGCATCGTCGACCCAACCATCCGAATACTCGAACGCCTTCGTGAAGAGTGCCTTCAATGGCTTGGAGGCCGGGTCGCGGCGCATGTCGAGAACCGCGGTCGGCGGCAACAACTTTCGTCCGCCGAGGTGATCGTAGAGAAACAGCCCGAGACGGATCAGCCATGCCGGGCGGATGCCACCCTTGTGATAGGGCAGCACGAAGCGCATCGGCCAGATGATGTGCGGCGCCATCGCCCAGAGCACTTCGCGCTCCATCAGAGATTCGCGCACCAGACGAAACTCGTAGTGCTCGAGATAGCGCAAGCCGCCATGGATGAGCTTGGTCGCGCCGGAAGACGTGCCCGAAGCGAAATCGTTCATTTCCGCAAGCGCGACCGAATAGCCCCGCCCGATCGCATCCCGCGCGATCCCGCAGCCATTGATGCCGCCGCCGATAATGAAAAGATCGTGAATCTGACGGCTCACGTTCCCCCTCCGAGCCAGAATATGCCGCAACGCAACATGCTCACGCATTTGCGAAAGTCAGAGCAATTAAAGCGAAGATTATTCGAATGTCAAACGAATGTTTTTCGAATTCTCAAAACTCACAGATTTGCCGTGAACGTAAACGTCAAATCGAGGACGCAGCGCGTCATCGCCCGGTCCTGCGAGACGGCGGATCCATGCTTGGGCAGAGGCTCAATATTGTTCGGGTGCCCTGAAATACGCGCGGGGAGCGGCTCCCATCGTCCGCCTGAACATCGTGGTGAAGGCGGCGACGCTGTCGTAGCCAAGGTCGAGGGCAACGGCTGTAACCGCCTCCCCGGCTGCGAGGCGGGGCAAGGCGGTGAACACCGCCGCCTGCTGCCGCCAGGTTGAGAGACTGATACCCGTTTCCTTGCGAAAGAACCGAGTAAAGGCGCGCCGGCTCATGGCAAGCCGCTCCGCCCAATCGTCGATGACCAGCCTTGCACTCGGACTTTCCATGAAGCCGCGGCAGAGCGTCGCCAGGCGCGTATCTGAGGGGAACGGCAATCCCAACGGCCGGTCGGGAAGCCGCAAGACCTCCTCGAGCAGCAGCGCCATGATGAGATCCCGTCTGCCGCTCTTGGCCTCGGGCGGCGCAACAGCCTCGGTGATCAACGCTCTGGCAAGATCAGTCAGCGCCACGACGCGGATGGCCGTCGGTGGATCGGCCAAGGCCTGGGGCGAGACATAGGCCGAAAGCATCGCAACATCGCCGAGCATGTCGACGGTGTGGACAAGTCCTGCCGGTATCCACAACGCATGCTGCGGCGGCACCATCCAGCGCCCCAGTATCGACGACACCATAAGCACGCCGGACCGAGCATAGACGAACTGTGCACGGCTGTGACTATGGGGTTCCACATGGTAGCCGGCCGGATATTCCGAGGGGATGGCATAGACCGGCTCTGAGGCTGCCTCGATGGCAGCAAGACGCTCCACATGGAGCTTGGCCAACTCACTCGTCGCCAGGCTTTGCTTGGATTTCACCATTTTTGGCCCACTTGCGAAATAGCAAGACCAAAACACGAAAGCGGGACGACCACAAGTCGGTTATTCCAAAGCCTCGTAGGACGGAGCAGAATCGTGACAGACAGCGCAATGACGGCAGAGAGGCACTCTGCGGAACAGACGGTTTTCGGCATTATCATGGCGGTAAGCTTCTGCCATCTTCTCAACGATACCATGCAGTCGCTGATCCCCGCGCTCTATCCGATGATCAAGGACGGCTACGGCCTCGACTTCACGCAGATCGGCTTCCTCGGCCTCGTGTTCCAGGTCACCGCGTCGCTCCTGCAGCCGCTGATCGGCATTTACACCGACAAACGCCCGTTGCCTTACTCATTGTCTGTCGGCATGGGCTTCACGCTGATCGGCCTGGTGCTGCTCGCATATGCGCACGCCTATTGGGTCTTGCTCATCGGCGCGGGTGTCGTCGGCCTCGGCTCCGCCGTGTTCCATCCAGAATCCTCGCGCGTTGCCCGGCTGGCATCAGGCGGACGCCATGGCCTTGCCCAGTCACTGTTCCAGGTTGGCGGCAACTTCGGCTCGGCGATAGGTCCGCTCCTGGCCGCCTTCATCGTACTACCGCGGGGCCAGCATAGCGTTGCATGGTTCTCGCTCGCAGCTCTGACCGGCATGATCGTCCTGTGGCGCGTCGGCGTCTGGTACGCCGATCACCGCAAGAATAACGCCGGTCGCAAGGCGGCGGCACCCGCGGTCCATCTCCCACGCAACAAGGTCATTGCGGCGATCGGTGTCCTGGCACTGCTAGTGTTCTCGAAATACGTCTACATGACGAGCCTTTCGAGCTACTACACTTTCTATATGATCGAACGCTTCGGAGTGTCGGTGCAGCACGCGCAGATTCTGCTGTTCGTATTCCTCGGCGCCGTGGCCATCGGCACCGTCGCCGGCGGCCCTGTCGTCGACTGGTTCGGCACCAAGTTCGTCATTTGGTTCTCGATCCTCGGCGCCCTGCCCTTCACCCTTGCTCTGCCTTATGCCGACTACAACTGGACGGTCTTCCTGACCTTCCTGATCGGCATCATCCTGGCCTCCGCCTTCTCGGCCATCGTCGTCTTTGCGCAGGAGCTGGTTCCGGGTCGTGTCGGCATGATTGCCGGCCTGTTCTTCGGCTTTGCCTTCGGTATCGGCGGCATTGGCGCAGCAGGCCTCGGCATGGTGGCCGACCACATGGGCATCGAGTTCGTCTACAAAATCTGCTCGTATTTACCGCTGCTCGGCCTGTTGACCATCTTCCTGCCGGACATCGGCAAGGGCCGCCGCCACACCACGAAAGCGGGCAAGTAAGCGAACACCCGCAGGATTACCAATCGGCATAGGGGGCGATCGATGTGATCGCACCCCTGCCACACCACCCGGCATGCGGGTCCGCACCGGGNGGTTCGAGAGATTGAGGTTAGACGAGCCTGGGCATTCCAAGTTGGTCAGCCCATCTAATGGTGAGGGTGGCGTTAAGGAGCTTGCCGCTGTTGCGCCACCAGCGACCGGCATTTGCTGCCACTTGCTGGCCACCCCAGGTTACGGTGGGACTTCCACCCACAAGAATGCGCCCATGCTGGGCGCACAACGACAAGGGCCGAGATCACCATCTCGGCCCTTTTCAGCCTTCGGCAGCTGGCGTGTACCTAAACCCTTTCGCACTCAGTCTGCAGTGGTTGGCACTTGCTGGACTGCGTGCTTTCCAATCCGAAAACTTTCGATTCGCACGGCAAAAAGATGCAGTGGCTGGCGATTGCGTTGACTCTGCGCACCATCGATTGTACCGATTGACATACTGTTTACCGATCGGTACAGAAACGAGCACTAGGAGATCGAAACCATGCCTGAACACCGCCCACCACTCCCTCCCTTCACCCGCGAAACCGCGGCTGCCAAAGTCCGAGCCGCAGAGGATGGATGGAACAGTTGCGATCCCGACAGGGTGTCACTCGCCTATACCGTTGACAGTTACTGGCGCAATCGCGCGGAATTTGTCCAAGGGCGGGAAAAGATCGTCGAGTTCCTGACCAGGAAATGGCGCAAGGAACTCGAGTATCGGCTGATCAAGGAACTGTGGGCCCACGACGGCGACCGCATCGCGGTTCGCTTCGCCTACGAATACCGCGACGACTCCGGGAACTGGTATCGGGCATACGGCAACGAGAACTGGGAGTTCGACGCGAGCGGCCTGATGCACCACCGCTATGCTTGCATCAACGATATGCCCATCAAGGAATCCGAACGCAAGTTTTTCTGGGATCGGTCCGGCCCCAGGCCTGCTGACCACCCAAGCCTTTCTGAATTGGGACTGTAACACATGCCAAAGATCGTCGCCGAGCGCTCCGACGCAATCCCATCCCTGGCCGAAGTCTTTCGGGAGTATGGCTTCGAGGGCGCAAGTCTTTCAACCATCACGGAAAAAACAGGACTCGGAAAGGGAAGCCTCTATCACTTCTTTCCCGGCGGAAAGGAAGAGATGGCCATAGCCGTGCTCGGCGAGATCGACGAATGGTTCGTGACACAGGTTTTCGAACCGTTACGGAACGGGGATGATCCGCGCTCCGCTATCTCCGACATGTTTCGCTCTGTTTCCCGGTATTTTCGCTCCGGCAGCCGAGTGTGCCTCGTTGGTGCGTTCGCACTCGATAATGTCCGCAACCGGTTCAGCGCTCAGGTCAGGGACTACTTCGCCGAATGGCATAGCGCGCTTGCCTCAGCTCTCACGCGAGCCGGATGCCTCGAGTCGGATGCCGCCGCGCTGGCCGAGGAGACCGTCGTTGCCGTTCAGGGAGCCCTCGTGGTCGCCAGAGCACTCGACGAGCCTGAGGTTTTCGAACGGACCCTTCAGCGGGTCCAGTCCCGACTTTTTGCCGCGACCAGTGGAGAGAAGCAGAGATGAAGAAGCACCGGAATAATTCCGTCATCCTCGCACCCTGGCGGGTTAAGCGCGCCGTGGATTTCATCGAACTCAACCTGGCGACCTCGCTTCGGCTCGCGGACATAGCGCACGCGGCGGGGCTCAGTCCAATGCACTTCGCAGCAGGGTTCCGGTCGGCGACGGGCTTCAGTCCACGCGTCTATCTGCAGGAACGTCGGATAAAGCGCGCGAAAGCGAAGCTGATCAGCGATGGCCTGAGCATCGATGAAATCGCGATCGACGTCGGATTTCGATCGCGGACCCATTTCATCACAGTGTTCCGACGCCAAACGGGGCATCCTCCGGCACGCTGGCGGCGTTGCAGCGTTTAATTTAGATAGCGGTGAAGCCGTTGTCGACGAAGAGATGCGCGCCATTGACGAACATCGACTCGTCGCTAGCGAGATAGAGCGCGGCGCGTGCCACGTCCTCGGGTTCGCCGATCCGTCCCTGCTGGGCGGCAATAGCCGCGTCCGACACATCGACGCCGAATGCCTGCAATTCGCTGACCTCGCGCAATCCGTGCGGCGTGCGGATGAAGCCGGGGCAGACGGCGTTGCAGCGGATGTTGCGATCCCTGAATTCGACCCCGATCGCACGAGCAAACATATGCACAGCGCCCTTCGTCGTGTCGTAGAGCACTTCCATCGGCGTTGCGGCCACGGCCGAGATTGATGACGTGCAGACGATGGAACCACCGCCCGCGGCGATCATCCCCGGCAGGACCGCCCGCGTCATCAGGAACATCGATCGCACGTTGACCGCGTGCAGCCACTCCCACTCCTCGAGCGTGGTCTCCAGGAACGGCTTGATGACGATAGTGCCGGCGTGATTGAAGAGCACGGTGACGGCGCCGAACCTATCCTCCACACCCCTGACGGCCGCGACGACGGCGGCCTCCTCCGACACGTCGGCGACCCAGTAGTCGGCGACATGACCGGCGGAACAAATCTCCTCCGCCGTTTGCCGTGCTGCCGCTTCATTCCGGTCAATGATCGCTACCCTAGCGCCCTCGGCAGCGAAGAGGCGCGAGGCCGCTCCGCCCATGCCCGTCGCGCCGCCTGAAATAATTGCAATCTTCCCCTTCAGCCGGTCGACCATGACCCCAATCCCCTTGCTCCCGTTGTTCGCCGTCACTCACTCGTCGTCGAGTGGGCGTCTGCCGATGCAGTGTTGAAGAGAGTCCCGGTCAATGTCCAGACGCACCTGCGTCGCCCGGTAACCTTACCAAATAACCAACAAAACAGCTTTCGGTTGTCTCAACACGCAACACCGGGCATGTGTGTTTCCAGCGGCTCACCATCAGCCGCGGTCCGGAAGGGGTCCGGATCGATAGAGCCCGCCCCCGAGGGGCCTGGGGCGGGCTTCCCAACTCTTACAAAGACATACGTGTCTGTGACAACCTACTAGGCGGGCTTGCGCCTTACTGATTTGGCGCCGCCGACACTCCACGCAGGACGTCGGCAGCTTGGCACACGCTAAAGCTGCTCGGCCTTGTGGCGCGCTATTCTACAAGAAATGCGCGGAAATCATTCACGTTGGTACCTGTCGGTCCCGGAACGAACAGATCGCCCGCGAGGTTGAAGGCCGACCACGAATCATGGCCCGCCAGGAACGCGCGCGCATCGCCGCCGGCGCTCCTGATCCGCGCCACCGTCCCGCCGTCACAGAAGGCGCCAGCATTGTCTTCGGAGCCGTCGATACCGTCGGTATCAGCGGCCATCGCTACAACGCCATCGACTCCTTGTAGATCGATCGCCGCCGAGAGGAGAAGCTCGGAATTTCGCCCGCCCTTGCCATATGTTCCGGTTCCGATGCTGACCGTAGTCTCCCCGCCCGAAAGCAGCACGAGAGGCTTTGGAGCCGGCGGTCTCGTCAAAAACTCCCGAGCAAGCGCCGCATGCATCCGGCCGATATCCTTCGCCTCCCCTTCGATCGAATCCGAAAGGATGAGGGGTTGCACGCAGAGAGATCTTGCCCGATCGGCAGCCGCCTCCAGGGACACCCGCGCCGAGGCGATCACATGCACTTCGTTGTTGGCGAAGACGCGGTCACCGGCACTTGGCGCTCTGGTATTGCGGATACAATCGATCACGCGCGCCGGGAGATCGATCCGGTAGTCCCGGATCACTCGTAGCGCCTCCTCCGCATCGCTGCTGTCGGGAACCGTCGGCCCCGACGCAACGAAGGCCGGATTGTCGCCCGGAACATCGGAGACGACGAGGCTGACGACCTTTGCCGGATGGGCAAGTGCGGCAAGCCGTCCCCCCTTGATGCGGGAGAAATGCTTCCGCACCACATTCATCCCGGAGATCGGCGCGCCCGACGCCAGCAGCGATTCGTTCAACGCGCTCTCGTCGGTGAGGGTGAAACCGGTCGGCGGGGCCGGCAGCAAGGCCGAGCCGCCGCCGGATATCAGTGCGATCACCAGATCATCACACGTCAGCCCATGCAGATGGTTCATCAGCGCCTCGGCGGCGATAAGACCGGCTCTGTCTGGGACCGGATGAGCCGCCTGGAGAATCTTCGTCGATCGGCACTCTGCGATTGGCCCATGCCTGGCAACAACGAGACCTTCGAAGGGATGAGACCAAGCGCGTTCGAAAGCGGCCGCCATCTGGCTTGCGGCCTTCCCTGCCCCAACAACGATTGTCCTGCCTTTCGGCGGATCAGGAAGATGGCGAACCAGGGCCTCGTAAGGATCGGCGGCCTTGACGGCTTGGTGAAACAGGGTTTGCAGGAAAGCTCGTGGATCGGAAATCAAACCCTACTCCATTTTCAAAGTTCGCAGTCCGAACACCTGCCTGGTCTGGCGGGCGATTGCCCTGCCCTCTGGCGCGTTTCATTTGCGCTCGTGAGCGAGGATCGCGGCAGGCAACGGCGGAAGTCTCCGGATAAGGTCGGAGCCTCGTTCGCCAACCATGATGGTCGGTGCGTTGTTGTACGATGGAATTCGCGGCATGACCAACGAATCACGCACGCGAAGCCTCTAGACCATGGACCCTGGAATCGAGACCGACAACAGCTTCCGGTCCGATCCCTTCTCACGCGTACCGACGGATGCTGGTCTGTCTTGGCACTCGCGCAGCCCCACATCCGAGCTGTTCATGTTTGGAATCCTGGCTCCTGGTTTAAGCGATTCGGGTTTGGCTTTGCGGATCGAAGAACACGGCCTTGTCGAGGTTGAAGGCGAGGCGGGCGTGCTGGCCGGCCTGGATGCGGGCGTCGGCCCTGAGCCGCGCCACGACCTCCTTGCCGCCGAGCTTGGTGACCGCGAAGGTGTCGGATCCGGCCGGTTCCACCACCTCGATCAGGCAGTCGCTTTCGGCCAGCGCCTTGGCGTTGCGGTCCGCACCGTCAGGATCGGTCAGCGCCTCGGGGCGGATGCCGAAGACGATCTCGCGGCCGGTATGCGCTTCGAGCGCGCCGTTGCCCGCCGTGACAGGCAGCCGGATCGGCTCGCCCTGCGGACGCGAAAGCGACACGGTCAGGCCGGACGCCCCCTTCTCGATCGTCCCCGCGAGGAGGTTCATCGCCGGCGAGCCCATGAAGTCGGCGACGAACATGTTGGCCGGGTTGTTGTAGATCTCGGCCGGCGTGCCGAACTGCTGCACCTCGCCGTCGCGCATGACGGCGATCTTGGTGGCCAGCGTCATCGCCTCGATCTGGTCGTGGGTCACATAGACGATCGTCGTGCCGGTCGCCTGGTGCAGCCGCTTGATCTCGATGCGCATGTCGACGCGCAGCTTGGCGTCGAGGTTGGAGAGCGGTTCGTCGAACAGGAACAGCTTCGGGTCGCGCACCAGGGCGCGGCCCATGGCGACGCGCTGGCGCTGGCCGCCCGACAGCTGGCTCGGCTTGCGATTGAGCAGGTGGCCGATCTGCAGCACCTTGGCGACCTTGTCGATCGCCTTGTTGCGCTCCTCGACCGGCACGCCGCGCATCTCCATGCCGAAGGCGATGTTTCCGGCCACCGTCATGTTCGGGTAGAGCGCGTAGCTCTGGAACACCATGGCGATGTCGCGCTTCGACGGATGCAGGTCGGCAATGCTGCGGCCATCGACGCGAATGTCGCCCTCGGTGATCGATTCCAGGCCGGCAATGGTGTTGAGCAAGGTCGACTTGCCGCAGCCGGACGGGCCGACGAGCACGAGGAAGCCGCCCTTTTCCAGGTCAAGGTTGATGCCCTTGAGGATCTCCAGCGAGCCGAAGCGCTTCTTGAGACCTGAGATTTCGAGGAAAGCCATTGGATTATCCTTTGACAGCGCCCGCCATCAGGCCACGCACGAAGTAGCGGCCGGCGAGAATGTAGACGAGGAGGGTCGGAAGCGCTGCGATCATCGCCGCCGCCATGTTGACGTTGTATTCGACGACACCGGTGGAGGTGTTGACNACGTTGTTCAGCGCCACCGTCATCGGCATGGAATCGCCCGTGCCGGCATAGGCCGAGGCAAACAGGAAGTCGTTCCAGATGTTGGTGAACTGGTAGATGACGGTGACGACGATGATCGGCAGCGAGTTCGGCAGCATGATGCGGCGGAAGATCTGGAAGAAGCTGGCACCGTCGACCTGCGC